>JAICEE010000009.1 GCA_025924355.1 Nitrososphaera sp. | reverse complement strand
GGAACTGCCCCAGTGTGAATTCTCTGGTTTCAGGTGCTTCAACATGTATTATGCCATTTTAACTATGAGTATGAAGCCAGTATAGGCATGAGGGTGAAGAAAGTATTCCAATATTTGAAGGGACTTGCTGTTGTACTCCATTAACGAATACATCTAAACCTGAGTGAACATGGTAATTAAGCTGCTCAGACCTATTACATTCTATTCCACTTATTGCCATTGCCGTAGGAGGAGGTTGGTATAAAATGGCTCCTGCAACACTAGCTGCCGCCACTGCTATGATGACGGGTATTATAATCATCATGTATTTTCTTTTTCTACGTCGATCTACAGCAAAGTAGCTGTCATCCCTCCTTTTCTTCTTTGACAATTCGTTATTGACTGGAGATGCTGATTAATTTAAAGTTGATCCAGCTCAAATCGCAATTTATATAAGCAATACTCTGCTTGCAAGTTCGGCTATGACAATTACCATAATCGGATCTGGAAAGGTCGGTGCCTCAGCTGCCCTTAATTGCGGGCTGAGAGAGCTTGATAGAGACATACTGCTGCTTGATATAGTGCAGGGCCTCCCTCAGGGAGAAGCAATGGACATTAATCACCAGCTGTCAGAAAGAGGCTTTGACACCATAGTAAGGGGTTCAAACAATTACGAAGATGTGCGCGATTCTGACTATGTAGTGCTTGTTGCAGGCGTGGGAAGAAAGCCAGGGATGACGAGAATGGATCTCCTCAAGATAAATGCAGGAATCGTCAAAGATGTCGTGTCCAAAATTGCGCTTTATGCAAAGAATGCGACTGTAATAGTAGTTACAAACCCACTCGATCCGATGACTTATTTTACACTCAAGACTCTTGGAGCAAAAAAGAACAAGGTTATTGGAATGGGCGGAATGCTAGACCTATCAAGGTTTAAGAGCTTTATTCGAGATGCGACCAATATTTCACGCAGTTCGATTCAAGCTATGGTGATAAGCGAGCACGGCGAAAACATGCTGCCATTGACAAGGTTCTCTTCTATAGGAGGCATACCGCTTCATGAGTTTATCTCAAAGGATAAGGCAGTGGAGATCTTTGAGAAGACAAGAAAGATAGCAGGAGAGGTCATTGCACTAAAGGGAGCGACCGTATACGCACCCGGCAACGCAGTTGCAAATATGCTTGAGTCTGCCATCCGAGACAAAAAGCTGGTAATTCCAGTGTCAACATTGCTTGAAGGTGAATATGGATTTTATGATGTATGCATAGGCGTCCCGGTTATCATTGGCGCAGGTGGCGTCGAGCGCATAATTGAGCTCAAGCTGGACAGCTTTGAACAAGAAATTTTCAGCAAGGGCGTTGCAAGCGTGAAGGAAGCGATCAGGGCACTTCCACTTTAAATCCTTTTATTTTCTTGTTGTTGATAGTTGGCTGAAGGATGGATCTGCATACAATTCTTGACGAATTTGCAAATGGCGGCCTCAGCCTATCGGAGGTAAAAAAGGAGATCTCCATCCACGCAATTGAAAAGATAGGCGATATTGCCAAGCTCGATGTAGGACGGGAAATAAGGAGAGGCGGAATGCCAGAGATCATTTTTTCTGAAAACAAAGAGTACAAAGACATCATCAGAATAGCCAGCGCGATTGTTAGGCGTAACGGTCAAGTTGTAGTCAGCCGGATAAAGAAGAACGAGCTATCAAAAGTAGCAAATGCGCTACGTAGAAAGGGTCTTATTGTCGAAATTGGAAGGAACAGCACAACACTACTTGCCTCTGAAAAGTCGTTCACCTGCAAAATGACTGATGCAAAAATAGGTGTAATATCGGCCGGCACTTCAGACATTGGAGTTGCAGAAGAGGCACGCATTGTTTCCAAGGCGATGGGCTGTGAGGCGATAACAAGTTACGATGTAGGCATTGCTGGAATACATCGACTCTTCCCAGCTCTTAAGGAGATGTTCAAGCAAGATATAGGCGCCATCGTAGTCGTGGCAGGAATGGAAGGTGCACTTGCCTCAGTTGTAGCGTCGATGGTCGATATACCGGTTGTAGGGGTGCCAACTTCAATAGGCTATGGTTTTGGTGCAAATGGCATAGGAGCATTGGCGTCTATGCTCCAGAGCTGTACCCTTGGCTTGGCAGTGGTAAACATTGATAATGGAATTGGAGCAGGCACATATGCCGCATCGATTGCAAAGAGAACGACGAGGAGGAAATGAACTAATACTTTCTTTTGTAACTTGCAGTTATAGTAGTATTCAATTGTTCTGTCAATAGTGTTACAACAGACTGTCAAGTCATAAAAATCATAATCAAGATTAGAAACAAGCCTACCAAATCAAGATTCACCCATTGAGTCTTTAACGTTTATAAGTGCTTTACATTGGTTGCTTCTCTAATCGTTGAATGGTGGATAACTGTTGACTTATGTTCATACGCTAAAAAGAATTAGAGAAGATAAAACTAATTATCGCAAGAGATCGGCGATCCTGATCGGCAGGCACCTATTTGTTACTATCAGGATAAGCGATCAAAATGTCGCAGCGCAAGTTCTCAGGCCGACTCCTACAGGCGATATTGTCATCGCCTCTGCTCACAGCAGGGAACTTGCTGAGCACGGATGGAAGGGCACATTTAACAATTTGCCAGCATGCTATCTCACAGGCATGCTATTAGGGAAAAAGGCAATACAAAAGGAGATCAATGCTGCAGTCCTCTATATAGGCAACAACCACTTTACTTCAAGGGTTGCAGCATGCATGAAGGGCATTGTTGATGCTGGAGTCAGTATGCCTGTCTCTAAAGAATCGCTTCCAGACGAAGACAGGATCAGTGGCCATCACATAGCAGAGTACTCCCACGCTTTGAGAGAAGATGAGGAAGAATACAATTCACGTTTCTCCGCTATTTTGAAAAACGGCCTGAGGCCTGAAGAGTATCCTTCGCACTTTGAAGAGATAAAGAGCAGAATTTCAGGAAAGCCTGCAGAAAAGGCGATGTCAAAGAAGGCAGCGAAAAAAGCGCCCACCAAGGAAGAAAAGGCAAAGGAAAAGAAGAATGCCATAGTAGGCAAGCGAGGGCAGAGAAAAGAGAAATGAGCCAAATGTCATCGTCAGCAAGACAACATCAGGCTGAATGGAAACCTAGAACTTCGCTTGGAAGTATGGTGCTAGCAGGCAAGATAAATTCAATGGATCAGATTTACGAAAACGGCATGAGGATACAAGAGCCAGAGATCGTCAAGCACCTGCTGCAGGACATCAAGAGCCAAGTGGTTCATGTGGGTATTGTCCAGAAGCAGACTGACGCCGGCGAGATGACGCGTTTTAATGCTCTTGTGGCTGTTGGTAATGAGACTGGCTGGTTTGGCATAGGCAAGGGCAAGGCTTCGCAAATGAGGGTTGCCATAGACAAGGCTACAACTGCAGCTTACCTGAATGTAATTCCTGTCAAGCTTGGCTGCGGTAGCTGGGAGTGCAAGTGCAATCAGCTCCACTCCGTGCCGTTCAAAGTGCGAGGTAAAGGAGGCAGTGTTACAATTGAAATCATCCCTGGCCCAAGAGGCCTTGGTATAGTGGCAGGCGAGAACATAAAGAACCTATTGAAGTTGGCAGGATTAAAGGACTCATGGACAAAGACCTTTGGGTCAACAAGTACAATGTCTTCGACCACAAAGGCAATTTTTAACGCCCTCAGGAGTACATACAGTGTAGGATGATGATGAAACTAGATGGCATATCTCGTAGTTAGAATCAAAGGAACAGTAAACGTTCCTCAACAGGCCAAAAAGACACTTGATGGCCTCAACCTCGACAAGCGCTTTCGCGCTACAATAGTGCCAGAAAGCGCAGAATACCTAGGTATGCTAAGAAAGGTCAAGGACGAGGTAGCCTGGTCAAAGGCAGATGCCAGCATAGTCAAAGAACTTCTTGAAAAGCGGGGCAGAAGAGCAGGCTATAAACCAATCACAAAGCCGGATCTCCCAAAAGAGTACAATAGTATTGATGACCTTGCATCTGCAATAGCAGAGAACAAGGTCGCAATGAGCAAGCTTGGAGGGATCAAACCATGGTTCGCTCTTAACCCTCCAAAGGGAGGGTTCAAGAGAAAGACCAAGACCCAATATATGCAAGACGGAATTCTCGGAGAAGATGGGGAACTAGCCCAGATAGTCAAGAGGATGCTCTAGTGCAGCAAGACTTAATTAAGGTGCGAGTGAACGTGATAGACATAATTTCAACAGCACAGAGCAAGTGATAATGATTTATGGCTACTAGATTTAGAAAAAGCAGAAGACAGCGCGGTAGCAGGTACTGTGGCTGGGGCCAAGTCGGCCAGCACAGACAGGCGGGAAGCAGGGGCGGCGTCGGAGGTGCAGGAAAGCACAAGCACTTCTGGATGCGCACAGTCATCGAGGAGCCGAATCACTTTGGTCACGACCCTTTTAACTCTTTTAACCGCAACCTCGTACAGAGGTGGATTAATATCCGAGACTTGGATGCAGTATTTGCCAAGCATGGCAAGACTGACGAAAGCGGCAGGGTTGTTCTGGATCTGACCTCGCTAGGTTATGACAAGCTGCTTGGAGGAGGATCTATCAGCGGAGCTTATATGGTCAAAGTAACCAGGGTTTCAGAGAGCGCCAGGTCAAAAATTGAGGCTGCAGGTGGAGGAGTTATAACAGATGAGCAGCACGACAACAACTGAGAACCCGATTCGGCGGTTCATAAAGACCGCATCTGTTTACGTTCCTCAGGTTCCAAAGCCAAAGAAGAAAATTTCTCTGGCTGAAAAGTTTGTCTGGACTGGAATTGCGCTCTTCGCCTATTTAGTAATGGCACAGATCCCGCTATACGGTGTCACAGATGACCCACGCTTTGACTTTCTTGCATTTGCACGTGTTATCTTTGCTGCTCAACAAGGAACGCTCATGGAGCTTGGAATTGGACCCATAGTCACAGCAGGGTTGCTCATGCAGTTGTTAAAAGGCTCTGGTTTGATCAAGATGGATTTTAAGAACCCAGACGATAGGTCGCTGTTTACTTCGGCGACAAAGATAGTCACTATAATAGTAATTGTAGCAGAAGGTGGGTTGTACGGGGCTAGTGTCTATGGACCGTTGACTGCAGAGGAGGCTCCCCATGCCATCTATATAGTGATTGCCCAGCTCATAGGTGCTAGTATAATCGTCATGCTAATGGATGAGATGGTACAGAAGGGATGGGGTGTCGGCTCGGGCCTAAGTCTATTCATTATGGCAGGCATCGCCCAGACGATACTGTGGAGTATATTTAGTGTAGTGCCAGCAGAAGACGGACCGTTGGGTGTAGTTCCGTTTACAATACACGCAATCTATGAGGGGCATGGAGCTGACGCGATCTTTCGTATCGGCCAGTTGCCAAGCTTGTTTATAATGGCCCTGACTATAGGAATTATACTAGTTCTCGTGTATATTGAAGGGATACACGTCGATGTCCCAATAGTGTCAACAAAGTATAGGGGCTTTACTGCAGTATACCCGATCAAGCTGCTTTACACCTCAGTTATACCTGTAATATTGGCATCTGCACTTCTAGCCAACGCTGTCTTTATGGGACAGATGCTTTGGGCCAACTATAATCCAACTAACACCAACCCTGCATTCAACTGGATCGCTACATTTGATCCTAGTACTACTCAAGGAGGAGGCCAAGCAAGTCCCACAGGCGGCATCTTGTACTACATCACCCCCCCTAGAGGTCTGGAGGCAGCTGCAGCCGACCCTATAAGAGCTGTAGTATATGTAATATTTATGGCAGGAATAGTCACAGTGTTCTCTAGGTTATGGGTAGAGCTTGGCGGTCTTTCCGCAAAGACCGCGGCCCGCAACCTCCTTGATGCTGATGTGCAGGTGCCCGGCTTTAGACGATCCGAAGGATCGGTAGAAGGTCTACTCAATAAATACATCCCTGCGCTCACTCTACTTTCCGGCATGATCATTGGTACTCTTGCCGGCATTTCTGATGTACTAGGTGTCTTTGGAACTGGAACCGGCATACTGCTAATGGTCAGTATCATGGTAAGCTACTACCAGACTCTAGTCAAAGAGCAAATCGACACCTATATGCCCACTCTGGCGGCTCTAATTGGCAGAAAATAAACGTGCAATAATCGTTGGCATTCCAGGCGTGGGAAAGACCACACTTATTACCCGCGCAGCTGAGATGCTAAACCAGAAGCGCAAGACCACAGTTGTAATTTTCGGCACTATCATGTTTGAAGAGGCAAAAAAGATGGGTCTGAAGAACCGCGATGAAATGCGCAAGATGAGTGTCGAAGATCAGAGGCGACTGCAGGATTTAGCTGCTCAGAGAATCACAGAAATGAAGGACGACATAGTGATGATCGACACTCATCTTTTTATTAACACAGATGAGGGATACTATCCAGGTCTCCCAATGAGGTTACTAAGCATCATGAAGCCAACGAATATGGTCATGGTTGCTGCAGACCCAAGGGAGATAGCAGAGAGGCGCAAGTCTGACCAGACTCGCCAGCGCGACATTGCTTCTGCAGAAAATATCCAAAAGGAGCTTGATATCTCGAGAGTTATGGTGGCGTCTTGCTCTATTCTGACAGGTGCGCCGTTTGCAATAATCATGAACAATGACGGTCAGATGGGAGAAGCAGCAGCAAATATAGCAAAGATACTGCTAGGAGATCGAAGTTGAATCTGCTGCAGGATCTGTTGATGCAGTGGCCTTTATCGCCCCAGTATACCACACACCCAATATTTCCTGACATGTTAAGCGCTATGCTTGTTGCGCTAATAATAGCAGTGGGCATGAATTTTGCATTTGCTATGCTCAGGAAAAAGACCACTGACATTGAAAAGATGAACAAGGTCATGAAGGAGACAAATGAATGGCGCAAGCAATACACTGATGCAATCAAAAAGCAAGATAAGCCCAGAATTGAGGAGCTCAAAAAGAGGCAAGCCTATGTAAACAAGATGGCCATGGAGATGCAGCAACAGCAGATGCGTCCGATGTTTATCTATATGATACCGTCATTTCTTATCTGGATCTTTGTGTTCCCTGCAATATTTGGCGCAACCGTGTCACTATCGCCAATATACATTCCATGGATAACGTGCAGTGACGAAAATGTGCAAACCGACACACAACCAAAATTAGATGCAAATGGCCAACCTGTAATAAATCCCGATGGTGGAACCACCACTCTTAACGGTCCCTGCCGATTACCTGGGCAGGTTTACCTGTGGGGTTGGTTCCTAATAACCTCATTTGCATTCAGTGGAATAATATCCAAGGTGACTAAAACAAGCATGCCGAGCATAGCAGGATAAGATGTGGTCGCAAATAAATTATTTAGTATAGTAATTTCAGGCTGGCCTGCGGTAGGCAAGACTACCATAGCTTGCAAGCTTGCAGAAGAATTTGACATTGTGATGTACAATGGGGGCGACATACTAAAGATGCTTGCTGAAGAAGACAAAGGCTATTCAGTTAAAAGAGATGATTGGTGGGACACTATAGAAGCAAAAAAGTTCATGGAGGAACGCAAATCAGATCCTTCCTTTGACAAAAAAGTAGACGATAAGCTCATCCAGATAGTGAAGAAAGGAGGGGCAGTCATTACAAGCTATACACTGCCTTGGCTTGTAGTAGATGAATCAGTCATCATTATCAAGTTTTGGCTTAGAGGGTCACCGGAAAACCGCGCCAAGAGGATGGCCAACCGCGACGGCATCAGCTTTGCAGAGGCAGAAAGGATAACCAAGCTGAGGGACGAGGAAAATAAAAGGATCTACTACAGACTGTACGGTTTTCGCTTTGGCGAAGATCTGACCGTTTTTGATTATGTACTCAATACAGATAGGCTATCACTTGACTCCCTTGTAGAGATATCAAAATTAATAGTCAGACGGCACATAGGTGTACCACCTTGATGATGCTACCGCAGCTGGAGAACCTTATCAAGATAGATGATGACATTACCAACGATAACTATGGGCATTACCCGGATAAGAGATCAATTGAGTCGCTGCTTTACTATGGATTAGTGCTTGTAGATAAGCCGGCTGGCCCTACAAGCCATGAAGTTGTTGCATGGATCAAGCGCATATTGGAGATAGAAAAGGCCGGCCACAGTGGCACACTTGACCCTGGTGCAACAGGTCTTTTGCCAATAGGATTGGGAGAAGGTACCAAGGCGCTATCTGTGCTGTTGTTAGGACCAAAAGAGTACTATGCACTTGCCCGCCTTCACTCACATGTTTCACCAGATAAGCTAAGAAAAGTAATGCAGGAATTTACAGGTGAAATATATCAGCGGCCGCCCCAGCGCTCATCTGTACGACGTGTGACTCGCGTGAGAAGTGTCTACGAATTTGACTACCTGGAAAATTATGACAGGCTCGTGCTCATGCGTATCCTATGCCAGGCAGGAACATACATCCGCAAGATAATCTATGATATTGGCGAGGTAGTGTCATCTGGAGCTACGATGGTAGAGCTCCGCCGGACAAGGGTAAGCAACCTGTCAGAACAGAATGATGGTCTTGTACGCCTGCATGATATTGCAGATGCATATCAGCGTTACAAGGAAAGAAAGGACGAGGAAAAACTGCGTAGACTAGTACTTCCAATAGAGCACTGTCTAGCAGGTATACGGGCCATCACCGTACGCGATACAGCAGTCGACGCGCTGTGCCACGGCGCACCTCTTGCAGTGCCTGGCGTGATAGCAGTGCCAAAAGATCTACGCAAGGGGGAGCTTGTAGGTGTCTACACTCTAAAGGGAGAGATAGTAGGATTGGCACAGACTGCGATGACAAAAGAAGAGATCGAGCAGAACGTCCGGGGTATAGCATTTGTCATGAAACGCATCATCATGAAGCCCCACACATATCCAAAGGCGTGGCGCTCAAAGGGCGAGCAGTCTACTAACATCTCGATATCCTCAGAGGTCGACCTTGACAAGCTTGAAAATGAAAATCCTGATGAATTCTGAGAATTAATTTTAAAGGGTTTCGCCAATGCCTGGCCGCTTGCGATCTAGCTTGGCAATATTCTTTGCAAGGTTTTCAATCGTGCCGGGAATGTGACAGCGGCACATACAATCGTTGCAATCGACATGACTCCCTGCCTTACAATGATCGGATAACCCCTGAGTAGCCAAAAGCACTGATTGCTGCTACATTCCTCAATTTTTAGCTTTGTCTTTTTGCCTATAATTAATATACTGTTATGCTAGCTAGTGCACATGTTATCTGATGCCGGGGTCGCCTAGCCCGGTAGGGCGCAAGCCTGGAATTTGTCAAACTGGCCAGCTTGTGACCCGTGAGGGTCCCGAGGGTTCAAATCCCTCTCCCGGCGCTTATTATGAGGGTATTAGCGAATACTATAAACCCGATGAGGACAAAAAGCAGAAGATTGGGAATTTGAACATGCAAGTGACTTCAATTGCCTTAAGGCTATGGCAGCAGCAGCTGCTCTACCACGTCTAGAAATCCTTAAAGATGTTACACTCTGCATACAAGTCCTAAAACATCGAAAACCTAGCTTTAAAGTATGATGAGTGTGCCAGAAGAGCTTCTTCATGTCAAGACTAAGAAAATCCACTAGACATATTATGTCAGTTTATGACAGTGTTTTTTGTGTTCTTATAAACCGTGAAATTCAACGGCCTCACCTTCTTCTCTTACCTTTCTTCTAGAAGTTCGGATACGAGCTACTTTTTACCCAAATGCCAGAAAGGCAATTTCTAAAGATACATTTTTAGAAATCCAATTGTCTTTTGCCAAGCATCAGTTGTCTCTTTTGGAGCATAATTGTCGCGCGAGGGATTTGCAAATGCATGTCCTACGCCCTCATATAGGTAAATCTCATTTGTAACGCCTGACGCATTTAATGCAGATGCAAATTGCTTTACTGATTCAACTGGAATCGATTGGTCTTGGTCGCCAAAAATACCAAGTATCGGCCAGCCAATGCTAGAAAGAGAAGCGGTGTCTGTTACAGGGCGTCCATAATAAATCACAGTAGCTGCAAGCGGATTCTCTGAGCTGTTTAGTGCAAGCTGTAGAGACCAATCCCCACCAAAGCACCATCCTAGAGAAGCTATTCTACTACCATCTACTATTTCAAGTGATTTGATATAATTGACTGCAGACTGCAAGTTATCAATTGCAGAGGCAGGATCATTTCTAACAGAAGATGACAACTCCATTGCGCGGTTAGAGTCAGTCGCAACCTCACCTCTATACAGGTCAACTGCCAGTACAACATATCCTTCCTGGGCTAAAATGTCTGCTTGATTTTTGATATGTTCATTTAGCCCGAACCATTCATGAATTATGATTACTGCAGGCATTAATTCTTGTTGTTGTTGTTGTTGAGTATTGTTTGCTAGCTCGGGGTAGACAAGATATCCTGTCGTGTTGTTCTCATAATAGCTGACTGAACTGTTGTGCAGCATTGTTGGCGCTTCTTGAGTATCATTGTTACTGCTGTAGATATTGTAGCTGTAAGTTAAAGTGTTATTACTAAGATTATTATTACTTTTTCCCTCTTCTTGTATCAGAGTATCTGTTTGCGCAAGAGCGGACTCGAAATTTATAGATAGAAAAAGAGATGATGATGCTACCGTCATTCCTAATACAAAAAAGGTAATTAACGATATAGTCAGAGATGCAGAAATACTGCTCATGAACCAATCGAGCAAAAATATGTTTTAATGCTTTTCGCTTCATGTTAGTGAATAATATTGTAGTGAGGAGTTTTAGTCAAAAACAAAGAGAAAAACAAAATACTACATATACATCTAGATGATAGCTGCTAATTACCAAATCTGCTACTACCGAAGACGAACAAATATGAGCAGTCCTTCTGTCACAGAGGCTTCAGCGATAATAATAAGCCACAATACAATATTAATAATTCCAAGAAGGTTAGCGGGAAGGAATAAGAATAAAATTTAACTTTAT
Source organism: Nitrososphaera sp. (assembly GCA_025924355.1). GTDB lineage: Archaea > Thermoproteota > Nitrososphaeria > Nitrososphaerales > Nitrososphaeraceae > Nitrososphaera. The sequence goes on along the minus strand of JAICEE010000009.1, from coordinate 14,105 downwards.
TATGATTCTTCCTCTAACTGTTGGCTACGTGAGCTTATCTCTTCAAAGCAAGTACGACAAAGCATTGCGCTATTGTATCGGTAGATCCTCTTTTTGTCATGATTTAAAAATGAAAATTTTGACAATTCTCTTAAGCAATTGTCACAGTATTTCTTCATTGTGAAGAGTTGAACACTTGAAATAATATTTAACTCCTCTGGAGGTATACTCCTTATTCATAATTATAAGCTTATAATATATTAAAAATCTCTAGATGATTTTTCGGTGCATGGAACTTGAGGAAAGACTTCAAGAGGAGTAGATTCTATAAGCAGCAAGAGGAGTAAGATTTTTTTCTAGTTAGACTATTTTCCCTTTGATCCTATTCTGAGAGAGCTAAATATTCATTTTCACAATGCTTTCACTTCTGTTGTTTATTCATGCAACGTTGACACTCCTGTGATATTCAACGCATCTCAAAGTCTGATCTGGTAATTGTGTGATCCCATTTTGCTACCCCATATTGTAGTCATGTTATATAGTTATTCTAAGCGCTGAAGCATAAAAATACAGAGCAGCAGTCTCTCTATGTCATCATAAGATTCTTATGCAAAGGTCTCTGGTGAAATCAGTGTCACCTTTTCAACCATCTTGTGTCCGCTTAAACCTTTATGATCGTCAACATCACTGTGAAAAACAAATACCTTATGACATTCATGGCAAATCCATACTGCTTTTAGGTCATCTGGGTGCATGTATGTAATCTCCTCCAAGATGCAATCGCGTTATTAATTTATGAATTGATCAATTATGTTCATAGTTTTTGTTCAAATATATTTCACCTTAATTGGTGAAAGAAAGTTATTGCTGTCTTTGTGTATATGCCAAAGCTATATTTTCTATTCTTAGTGAGTTTTATTGTAATATACAAAATTACTACTACTGGCATCGATAGATAAAGATTGAAAAGATATAACACTAGGCAAGAAGGATTATTATTGACAGAATGAACTGAAAGGAGAGGTAGGCAAAGAATCTAGACGAAACAAATAGCTTGATGACAAGGACTGCCTTGATAAATTTGAAGGAAAAATCAAGATGCAGTCTGTGAGCAAGAATACAAGATGGCATATCACAGCATCAGTCTTTAAAGGAATGACCATAAAGGGTTGTAGTTGAATCACATTATTACTATTATTTTCTGTAGAGTTAACTAAATTAAATATCCATGTGTAAAAAACTACAGATATCGTTCACTATCGTGCTGCTCATGTTTTCTACGGCTCTAAATAGTATAGAAAGGCGAACCAAGAGAAGGTATTGAACCTGTAGAAATCTTGTATCAATGCAAATAGCTTAAGCTGTCGATGAAAAAAAGAAAACTGGTAACTATCAGCCTCATCCCAAATTCTGCAATCTGGCAGATAGAAACTGTGATCTATAGACAAAGGATTCAATTGCTTACACATGCCTTGTGTATTTCTGGAGTGCCAAGCTTTTGCCAATACTATTAACTAGTCTCAACGAGGTCTCTATAGCAGATATAGAGTCTCTAGGTGGCTGCTGCAGCTGCAGGACTTGAACCTCTTCCAAAATACGACTTGACATGTGGTCTGTAAATGTGGTGGAGGATTTTATTCCACTTATGATTATGCTGACTATTCCACTCAAGTTTCCTGTAGCAAGATAACATCTAATACGATAATAATAATAATTGATAGAACTACAGTTAGAGTCTAAGCCCGTCTCATACTCTTTGGCAAGCCATAAGCTACTATATAAACGACACAGCACCTATGGCAGCAATACTTCCACCAATTGCAATATCTACTGCGTCAAATACGCTCGGCGGAACACCCAAAAAAAATCGCTACCTTTGTATTAGGACGACTAAGATTACGAGACGAATAGTATAACTGTAATATCTTATTATAAATACATACTAAGGAATATTACTAGAGTAATTTATCGAAATCAAAATAAGCGATTCTAGGTTTGTCGTAATAATGACAGACCAGTTTTCTTTTTTAGGAGATAAATGCAAGGCAGCAATTGCTGCCATGAGCGTGGGTGTTCTCTTATTATTACCAGCTAGCCTTGGATACGGGGGAACAATCATACAAGAAGCCTTTGGACAGTTCAATCTTCCTCTTCTGGAAGACGAAGAGGTAACGGAAGAGGAAGATGGAGATATAGTTGTTGAGGAGGAGGAAGAGCCTGAGGAAGAGGAGACACCGACAACTACTACTACCCCTACTACCCCTACTACCCCTACTGACACGAGTACTACCATACAAGATCCATCGACGTATCTGATGGCTGACAGGAACGTTGATCCAGTGCGGGGATTTATAGGCAGCACTCTACCTACGCAGGGTGCAGGTGGCAACGCTCTTACTGCCACTGACAACAGTGGCCATGTTGCGACTGGGCGATTCAGAGTATTTGCAAATGAAAGCACTGTTCGAAGTTTTGTAGCAGAAATGAATGTAGCAGCAATTGATGGATCATCATTTCACAATATCACCATTAGGGAGGGTGACCCTCATCGTTTTGAAGTGACAGCAGGTAATGAGACTAATACAGCAGCTAGCTCAAGTATAGTAGGCAATATCTTCCTCAACGGTGGCGCTACGCCACTCATAGATAATGTTCCAATGACACTTACAATTAGAGGCCAAACTCTTGCTATACAAGGCATTGATATTGATGAAGCAAGGATAACAGACACAGGACAACGTGACATCATAAGTGTAATTGACGGACAAACAATCTATGGAACCATACCTAGGACATAGATGCAGTAGCTGCTCGTGCTATCAACAGTGTGTCTTCCTTTAATGCGGAGGAGAGCAGACTTCAGACAAGAAAGCCGAGCCCTGCGTTAACGCAGGGCTATGATCTATTTTTGGTTCTCTGCGCGTTTTATGATTTCTATTTATACGGTTTTCTATTAATTGAAGTAATACAGCTATAGAAGGTCAGAGCATGCCAAAGGTTTTTTTCAACTATATTTTTTTATATCAACTCATCAAACTCCAAATGTATAAAATCCCGAGAAGAATCAGTCAAGTCATGCCCAAGTATTTATAGCGCATATATATCATTAGATACCTCTACAGCAGATGACTTTGTCTCTTTGGCATCGCTAAGGAAACACATACTCCCACCATTCAATACGCAAGTCTAGTTTTCTTCTGCGGTTATTTGTTAACTTTTTCTGTGCGGGATTCACTAGTGTTACGTCATGATTACATGCTACAAAAAAGGTTTGGTTTACCAATAATCCACTAATAGATAATATCTTGCATTGTGAGGCTGCAGCAAGCGGTTCTGGATACCATAAAAACTCAGAATAAGCAAAAGGTGTTTCTGTCACACACTAGGGCGAAATCTAATGTGCCATTAGTGTCGCCTATGTCTAAAATTTTACTTTATTGTTTATTCTCTTAAATCTAGGCAATATATTCAGAATATTCTCTCGCTACTCTTATATTCTATGCGTTTCTTCTATTAGAATGTAGATGGACGTTATTCTGAGTCATAATGGTTGTATCATTTGTCAAAACACTGGCCGCCTGGAATCGTTATCAATAGGATGTTCATTCTGCAATGGTACGGGTGAATATACCAAAGCTGCTGAGAGTTACATGAAATCTCATCCTTGCCAGTGTATTTATCATGACAGAAGGAATTGCAGTTTGTGCGGAAAGAAGTGCCACCACTCTACGAACAATAAACCCAAACTAATAATTGTGTCCCGTCCCTAGACCGCTGCAATAGCCTCTCTCCCCATAAAAGAAAAATTATATTGCTTAGAATAAAGGTAAAGAGTAAATGCAAGAGGCGTGGGGCTTCAAGCTTGAAAAATTACTTCAGAAGCAATAGAAGCTCCCTCTGAGCCAGTCAAGACCTTATTGAATTGTAATTGCAGATATCATTATTACAATGTACGATCCTAGATGTGTTTGTTAGTATATCAGAATTACATTACATTAGATCGACATCATGCGACTGGCTCTCCATATATCCTGCCGATGTGATCTTGATGAATTCGGCATTCGTTTGCATCTCAGGAATCGTTTTTGCACCGCAATAGCTGAGTCCCGACCGCAGGCCTCCTGCCATCTGTCTTATGATTTCTACTACGCTTCCGTTGTACGGGACCATAGCCTCAACACCTTCTGGGACATAATCGTTAAGATCATCAGAGTCTACTACCTGAGGTCCCGCTTCACGGTATTTCCTACCAAGTGACGCATAAAATGACGCCATGCCTCGATACATCTTGTACTTTTTGCCGTTCTTGACAAGACTCTTGCCTGGGCTCTCATCTGTCCCACCAAAGAGACTTCCTATCATTACGGAGGATGCGCCTGCAGCTAACGCCTTGGTAATGTCACCAGAGTTGCGGATGCCGCCGTCAGATATTATAGGTACCCCATAATCGCGTGCAACTTTGACGCTGTCAATTACAGCAGTCAGCTGCGGCACGCCCGAGCCTGTCACGACTCTTGTTATGCATATCGAGCCTGATCCTACTCCTACCTTAACTGCATCGACACCGGCTTTGATGAGGTCACGGCTGCCTTCACCTGTAGCGACATTGCCTGCAATGAGCTCAGAGTCAGGGAACGCCTTTTTGATCATGTGTACAGTGTTAATAGCATTTTCGCTGTGGCCGTGTGCAATGTCGACTACAATAACATCTGCGCCCGCCTCGAGCAGTGCCTCTGTACGCTCTAAATAGTCTCCCTTGACACCGACTGCAGCGCCTACAAGCAATCTGCCTTTCTTGTCCTTTGATGCATACGGATACTGCTCCATTTTCAGGATGTCTTTGCTTGTAATAAGCCCCACGATGCGCTTTTTGTCATCAATCACCGGCAACTTTTCTATCCTTTTATTGTGCAAAATCTCCTTTGCCTGATCTATAGTAATGCCTGCCCTGGCAGTGATGACATCCTTTGTCATAAGTTCTGACACCTTGAGTTTGTTGTTCTTTTCGAACGTGATATCGCGCCTTGTAATTATGCCAAGGAGCTTGCCTCCTTCTTCGACAAGCAGGCCGGAGACGCTGTACTCCGCCATAGCCTTTTTGGCTTCTGCCACTGTCATATCAGGTTTAATAGTATATGGCTGCTCTATCATGACAGACTCTGAGCGCTTGACCTTCAGGATCTCGTCTACCTGATCCTCTATTGTCATAAATCGATGGATAATCCCAATGCCGCCTTCCCTTGCCAAGGCAATTGCCATGCCTGATTCAGTGACGGTATCCATGTTAGCGCTTATAATTGGTATATTGAGTGTGATGTTACGTGAAAGGTTAGTGCGCAGGTTTGTTTGAGATCTGGAAACTATCGGCGATCGTTTAGGAACGAGAAGTACGTCATCAAATGTCAGACCCTGTATAATGTCCAACTATTTCCTTGACGTGTAACAGCTTTGAAGCATTATAAGCGTTTGCCGGCCTAGGTTCTCAACAATTGCAACATCGTTACTGCCTGCACTGTTTCTCGAACGTTATGCGTTCTGATGATATTTGCACCCTTGAGAGCAGCAATCATTTCACACGCTATTGAGGGTATCAGGCGATCTTCTGCAGCATTCAGGTTCAGCAGATAACCTATGAAAGACTTCCTCGAAACTGATATACAGATCGGCTTCTTGAGCATTGCAAGCTTGTGCAGGTTGGATAGGATTTCAATATCACGTACATACCATGGCATGTCTGTCATTTTAGTGAAAAAGGGATTTTTCCCTTCTTGACGGAAAAAGCCTATTGATGGATCAATCATTACATCTTTGATGCCCGCCTCACTTGCCAAGCTTATGCTTTTCTTCAATGCATTGAATGTGCTGGCCATTCTGCCTGTAGCAGGTGCTTTGCTGTATGCGCCAATTATAATAGACACGCCAGCTTTTGCTGCAACATCTGCCATCTTGCTATCGTATTTTAGTCCAGTTACATCGTTTACTACATCCGCGCCGGCTGTTATTGCTTCTTTTGCAACTGCGGCCCTTGGTGTGTCTGCCGAAATCGGCAAGTCGCACACACTCTTGACCACCTTAATGGCCTCTGTGATTCTTCTTATCTCTTCTTCGATTGGAACGAAGACTGTTTGCACATAGGGCGCAGTCGACATGCCGCCGATGTCGATCATATGAGCACCATCCTCTTGCATCTGCCTTGCTGTCATTGCTATTTCCTGCTCGCCAGTCTTGACAGAGCCTTTGTAGAAGGATTCAGGGCTAGTATTAATTATGCCCATTACTTTTACCGTGAACTTCTTACCAACTGGCATTACGCTGACCTTCAACGTTCCGATCTAGCCGCCAGCTGTGCTATAAAGTTGCAATAATACTGGTAACAATATTATCAATTCTAATTTGTCTTGTATGCCAGACATTGTGTGTGGAAGAACAACAGCAAGATCTCAATACTACTATACCTATGCACAATGTCCCCACGAGGGTGTTTTTCACCAAGGGCAGAGGCATTCACAAGGACTATTTGACAAGCTTTGAGCTTGCCCTCCGAGATGCAGAGATAGCAGACCTGAATCTGGTGTCAGTATCAAGCATACTACCTCCGCATTGTAAAATTGTCAGCCGTCAGGAAGGGAGAAAATACTTGCAGCCTGGACAGATTGTATTTACAATAATGGCAAGGTCTGCCACTAACGAGCCCAACAGGCTTATTGCAGCATCAATTGGTCTGGCAAGGCCTGTGGATGGAAGCCAGCACGGATACCTGTCAGAACATCACTCTACCGGCGAAACTGCGCAAAAGGCAGGTGACTATGCAGAGGACATGGCGATGGAAATGCTTGCAACTATCCTTGGGCTGCCAAACGACCCAAGTCTTGCATGGAGTGAGAAAGAGGAGCAGTGGAGACTGTCAAACAAGATCTACCGAACACAGAACTTTACACAATCAGCAGAGGGCCACAAGGATGGCCTATGGACCACAGTCATCAGTGGAGCCATACTTATTCTGTAATTTCGAAGCTAACTTGTGCTGAGACACTTTGAGATGATGATTGAGCTGATGATGATGATGATAATATACCCTGCACAGTGGCAGTGTAATCACCAGCTGGAGCATTGTTACCGTTGCCATCCTCTTGATTCCAAGTTAGCATTCTCGATGCCCCAGGTTCTAGTTCAGTTGTTACTTGGGTAGCGGCAACATTATACATCTGGCCGGTGTTCATGTTCTGAATTTTTAGACCCACCGCCGAGTTAGGAAAAGTCAGTGTCTGGTCGCCTATGTTCTTAACTGTGATTGTCACCGGCTCACCTATTCTGTATCTTGCCTCATTAGTGGTTATTACCAAAACACTGGAGCTACTACTACTACTACCACTCCCCTGAATGTTATTGTCGAGAAATTCTTTAGCCTCTTGGGTAACATTTTGCACTGCAGGATTATTCCCAATTATTTCAGCACCCCTTATCAATCCTGAAAAGAAGACCCCCGCCCCAAGTCCGATAACTACGAGGACTATTACTGCAATTGCTATCCATGTTATCAGACCCATAAGTTATTGCATCCAGCAAGTGTCTTAATGATTTTGAATTTCTACTCTAGCGAAAATCGAGTGAAGAATTATCAGTCAGAGACAATTATTAATATTATTAGTAACCGTATGAGCCTGTTTCAGAAATAGCTCAAGAATTGCAATACCTGCGCATATATACAACAGCAGGCATACAAGCAAGGAATTGATAAGCCCTCACATGATTGTTGTTCATGCTCATCTGATACTCACGATTGTTGTTGCTGTGCATGTAGTGCTATTTATTAATTGATATGCCTGCTGCCTTTAGCTGCCTGATGACATAGTCTACTTGGCCTGCTGTGACCCTTCCAATTGTCAAGGAAGAAGGAAGATTCATGCTCGCCCTTTGCTCCAGCATCCCGTTGATAAGCTGTGCGATCATCTCTGCGTCATAGAATGCGCGCGTCTCCTCAAGTAATTCTGCTACCTTAACTGGATCCATTCCACCAGTTATCTTGCTACTGGTAATAAGGTTGCCAAACTTCTGAACTGATTCAAAAATACCTACGTTGTAGGCTATGAATGCTATTTTCTCCGGTGGTAGAATGTCCTCAATATCTGACGGTTGCATATGATGATAATACAAAGGCTTTCTTGATAATAAATTGTAACTTCATGAGGCAATGAGCAGCCTAGTTTGTTTGTCTGTGATATTTTAAAGAGCCACGAGTGCTATAACTTGCATTTACATCTCTTATTTCGCAAGATCATTTGTTGTTTAGCTGGCTGATCAACAAAAACCGATTGCATTTTGGAGCCTGTGGCCAACTCTTTTTTCAGAGAGCTCTTGTGGCTAAAGCCGCGTTTGATCATTTCCGCTACTACTGTTTCATGTCTATTGTAAAGTGCCAATAGCTTGCCTTTCCAACGCAATGTTTCAGGATGGTGTGAATATCCCTTCTTATTTTCTGTCAAAATTGTCCAAATTGCATGGATTTCCCTATGCTCTCCCAGCAAATGACTATTACATAGTAACCCCGCCTCAATATCCCACACGCGCATTACGACTGCAATACATATTTTGTTAAATCAAATAGATAACGATATAGATTCTTTTGATCTATCGTAATTCAAATGAGGAGGCTTGGAATTCTTTAGGCTATTCCACTCAAGTATTGAACCGCTTGGAAGACAAGAAGGAGGATTGCAATATATCACTTATAATTTGAGCAGTATTGCTTCAAAATATTGTTTTTACTATCTATCGCGCTCTATGCAAGTTAGTCTTTGATATTAATTGCCAACAGTGAAGTTGTTTTCCCAGTGCCGTCTACCATTTGAGTTTTTAGTTTAAGGAAATATTGTTGTTGTAATGCTACACAACCTTCGATCTATATGTCTTATCCACTCATTATTTCTCATTGGCCTTTTGTACCAAACCTGCGGCCTTCTCAACCTCGTAGGCACTATTGTAGGTTACATCGTCTCTTAGATTATTCCAGATTGCTTCAAAAATATCGTTTATTCGATTTCCCATAGCTGGTGATTTTCTATTGACGTGATTCTTAATGTCCTCCTTAGTGGCCGGAAATTTTAGATCTTCAAGCAAATTAGCCATTTTTGCGGCCTTATCTCTATCAACAGCTTTGTTGGTTGGAGGTTCTCCTGTGATGTCACCTACTCTGCTGCTTATAGCATCTATGCCTGAATTGCTAGGATCCGTGTAATTTTTGTCATCAGATACATAAGACATTATGTGATTTATCGCTCCTTAGAAAATAAAAAGGTATTATAGCAGGGATATTGTCTATTTGTCCTGCCATATCCCAAACGTATTTTTCTGTGTGTCCTCCATTACTGCATAGTATCCTGCGTCGATCTCTTGTTTGTTCTTCACTACTTTTGCCCCAAGCTGCTGGGCCTTGTTGATGTAGTCATCTATAGACTCAACTGCTACAAACATAGTTGGCATCTGCTCAGGATTTTCTCTTGGAGCCAATCCTCCACTAATTCCTGCATTCTTTATCATCCAATAGTCCTCTGTCTGGCCTTTTTCAAACTGCCAGCCAAATAGTGAGGAGTAAAATCTCTTTAGGTCATCTGTCCTATCAGCAGGAATTTCAAAATGTCCTACATTGTGTGCTATTGCCATTGACTAATCCCTTGCCTTTTTTTACCTCTCCTAATGCGACTCTAGCTTCTGCTTGACTGTCCGGGCTGCCTGTTCTAACCCTTGTCTTATTTTGTCATCAGCCTGACTTCCAGTGACAAAGTTTCCAGCCTTGGCAGCTGTTCCAAGTTCATAGTCTATTATGTGTCGTATGTGCGTGTGATTGTTGTTGCCTTGAAATTCTTGTATGCTCTCCCACTTCTTAAAAGGTCCTTCTGTTTGTCTGGTCACTAGTCTTCTATTAGGTTCTTTCTCTGCTACCTCAAGGCGCATTTCTGCCTGGCGGCCCATATACTCACCTTTCACTTTCATCTCAGAACCTGGCTCATTTTTAGAAGTTGTTGTAGATTCTGATTCTTTGACGACGTCTCTAGGCCATGCTTCTTTGATGTTGTCAGGGTTTGTATAGTATTCATACACTCTCTCCACGGGCGCATTTATGTCCTCTTCATATTGTATTTGTGTCATGTTAACTATGCCGGTTCTCATAGTAATTAAATAGACTAGTCACTAGAAGTCGGGTTAGGCACTAGATTTGATAAGGAAATCCTGACCAGTTCTGGGACGTCGTGGTTCCAAAATTTTCTTTTTAAATTCTTTTACTCTCAATTAGCAATAATGTTGACAAAGGAATCACCTGTGTATCACTATAATGGCAAGGACGATGAAAGAGTAGACTACTCTTCAAAGTAAAGTTTTGGCTGGAACTCTGCTGCTACTGGCAAATGATTTTAAACCTCAATAAACTCTGCTACCTTTCATCGGATGGCCTCCATTATACCTTTGGTGGGTGCTTTTCCTGCCACTTACGGCCAAGCTCTGCCAAAAGCTCAAAATTCTCGCGGTGTCGGGGCTCATTCCACTTTTCTCTAAGACCATAGATTATTGGTTTGCATTTATCCCACTCTGTCTGAAGTGACCCGTATCTGTCGAAAAATAGATCAGCGTTTAGGAACCCTTTTTCCACAAGCAAGCCTACAAGCTCCCACTTTGACGTGATCCTTTCAAAGAACTGATACTCCCTGCTTCCATGCGAGTATTTGCTTGTAAAGTCTTCGATTGTCTTTTCATGGAACTGACCCCAGAACCACTCGGCAGCCTGGAAGTCATAGTCTGTGTTATAAAGCTCGGCCAATCGAAACAGTGTATCGATATCTTGGGCAGTCACTCTGTTTTTTTTCCTACGTACTGCCATATTTGACAGCACTTGTAGGCACTCAATGTAATAAAGCTGTCTGCCTCATTGTTATATATCCCATATATAATTTTGTGTGATCATCATCATCACTATGGCGTCAAAAAGTAGTAGTAGTACGACATCTACTGCAATAATGGAGCACGCTGTCAAGACAGATATAGGAGTAAAAGATGATGCTCGTAAAAAGCTGGTCGAGATGCTCAATATGCGTCTGTGTGACGAATATGTTCTCTACACAAAGACAAGGAAGTATCACTGGAATGTTATAGGACCCCGCTTCCATCAGCTGCATGAGTTCTTTAAAGAGCAGTATGAAATTCTGGACGAAATGGTGGATGAGATAGCAGAAAGGGCAAGGCAGCTTGGCGGCAAGTCGCTGGGTACTCTTGACGAGTTTGTCCGCTATTCAAGCATTAATGAAGAACCTGGTCGAAACCCTGAGGCGCAGACAATGATATCAAACCTGCTAAAGGATCAGGAAACAATAATCAAGACCCTTAGAAAGAACGCGGACGAAGCTGAAGAGTTAGAAGACATGGCGACAAATGACTTTTTCTTAGAAGCAGTAGAAAAACATGAAAAGATGGCATGGATGTTAAGAGCACATTTGGAAGGTAAGGATACCATCTAATCTTTCCCTTTTTTTCATCATTTTTGGCACGCACGCAAATTTTATTGCATCTTATCAGATCTTCTGCAAGTACTTGATGTTTATTTTTTATTCTTATATTGAGGACTGATCAAGACAATGGCAGAGCAGTAGAGAAAATTGTTGAATCTTGCGGGTGAGAAATACATCAACCTAGAAACCTACAGAAGGAACGGACGAGGAGTCAGGACACCTGTGTGGTTTGTCGAGAGCGGTAGTGGTGACAGTAGCGTATTATACGTGCGGACTTCTGACGACACAGGCAAGTACAAGCGCATACACAACAATCCGTCTGTACAAATAGCTCCCTGCGATATGCGCGGAAGCATAAAGGGCGAGTGGGTCAAAGGAGAAGCAAGGGTAGCCAGCGAAGAAGAGAAGCTGAAAGCGTTCAAAATGCTGGAGAAAAAGTATGGTATCGTGTACAAGATGACACGAATGTTTATGTCAGGCAAAAATTATGTGGTAATTGCTATACGCATCACATAAAAAACTACAACTGAGAAAAAGCTGATTTGGAAAAAATTAAAGGCTCTCTATTTGTCCTTTGCAGAGACTTTCAGAGCCGGAGAGAGGTAGAAATCACAGTATATACGATAGCCGTTTGGCTAAGTGGTTATAAAAACGAATTCAGGCTACATAAATCGTGCTACTCTGTTCGGTACCAGACGTATAGCTTTATGAATATTAAACATATACACAAATTATCAATATTGTTATACAACAATGTTCAAACACACATTTTTCGAATAGAAGCGATATGAACACTTCTTGCAGATCATGCGGACGATATCTTATACCAGTTTTGCATTGTAATGTCTGCAGGGAGTCCATTTCATGGATCTGTAATGGCTGTGAAAGGTTGAAGGATGTGACACACTGTCACACAATGGTTGCCCAGGATGCCAATAGAAGAGAGATTGACATTGTGGAAAATTAAAAGGAAAAGGCATAATCTAAGCTCCATACATAGTCACAAGAGCTACCAATATTCACGCATACACGTGTATGTGTGAATGTCTGCTAGATCTGCTTTGATCTTTTGCGTGCTGCTTCCGTGCGCGGATCTTTTTCTGGATATGGTTCCGGCCTTGGCTCCTCGCCTAGCTGACCTGATGTGGCGTCGTTTAGTGCTTGGTCTCGCTTGAAGGGGTTCCTTCGCTCAGTACTCATATACAATTATCTCTCCAGCTGATAACTTGGCATCAATTGCTAATATGGCTTTCCTAAAAATTCAATAAACACTGTCTTCTAAAAGAAAATCGTGGATCTTAACAAGCTTTGTGAGCAGGTGTTTATGTTGAACGATGACATAAGGTATGCTGGCGTGATCGACAGTACCGGCAGTCTGATTGCAGGGGGCATGCGCAAAGGTATTGACTCGATAGTGAGCGAGACTGATGAAGAGTTGTTCCTCACGCAGACTGCGTTGCGCAAGTCAATGAGGGAGCGCTTTGATGCATCTATGGGAGGGGCAAGATTCGCTTATGTAGAGCGCGAAAAGATGTCCATACTCACGTTTTACATGGCGAACAAGACACTACTTGTCACACTTGAGCCAAACGTTGACTCACACACGGCAATAGATATTGCAGACGATACGCTTGAGCTACTAAATGGCAAGTCCTCTCCTCTATGACTTAAGCAAAATCTTGCCACTATGCATGCCTGCCTCCATCTTCTTTTGCGCTTCTTTTGCGTCTTGAAGTGGGAAAACAGAATCTATGACAGGTTGGATCTTTTTTCTCATTACGAAATTTATCAACTCCTGTAGCTGTGCTCGTGTGCCTAATAGAGATCCGACCATGACTATTTGCTTAGTGTAAAACATTCTAACAGGCACGGTCGCTTAGTTTCCCGATGTCATGCCACAGACTGCCATTCTGCCGCCTTGCCTAAGGGAGGCAATGCTGGTAGCCCAAGTTGCTGCTCCCACATGATCGATTACAATGTCAACGCCAGCGGAAACAATTTTCTTTACCTCATCAGCAATGTCTTGCCTTGTTCTGTCGATGATATAGTGGGCACCAAGCTTTTTCGCAAAGTCATGCTTCGAATTGCCGGATACCGTTGTTATCACTGTTGCACCAAGCGCCTTTGCAAGCTGAATAGTTGCCATTCCTACCCCACCTGAGGCGCCATAAACAAGGATCTTTTTCTTTCTGCTGGCACCATTTGTTTGCAGCATATTCCAAGCCGTAAGGTACGAAACTGCAAGAGTGGCTGCAGCCTCATCCTCTAGTGCACTTGGTAACCTGATGACATTTTTTTCTGGCACTGCTACGTGTTCGGCATAGCCTCCATTATAGTCACTAAAGCCTCCAATGATTGCAAACTGGTTGCAGAGGTTCTCACGCTTGTTATTGCCGTTATTATTATTACTGCTACTTGTACAATACCGACACTTGCCACAGAAAACACCGGGGTAAATCATTACTCTTTGCCCTTTGATAGCAGGAGTAGTTCCAACAATATCGCATCCACAGATGTGAGGCAGCTTGATCTTTTTACCTGCCGCTGCTCCTATTCCCTGCCGGGTCCAGATGTCGAGGTGATTTATGCCGCAGTATTTGATATCAACGATTACTTCATCCCTACCTG
>JAICEE010000008.1 GCA_025924355.1 Nitrososphaera sp. | reverse complement strand
ATTCGTTGAATCATAGAACCACAATTTCGGCAATTATTATTGGAAGTATCACACACTTGGCAGCAGCGACAGTTACAATGCCAAAAGCTAAATCATGTCATAATTAACAATGAGCAGAGAAGGTGGGCCCAGAGGGACTCGAACCCTCGACCAACTGCTCCGCAGGCAGCCATTCTATCCAAGCTGAACTATGGGCCCAGCATTTTTATCTCTTTCTAACAATTACGATGCCGACGACTAATAGGACGACGGTCGTAACAGCGGCATTTCCTTCTTCTATATACCTCAATTAAAACCTAGGTGCACACGTAGAGACACACACACACACATACGTACAGCTAGCCGGCTGCTTGAATAGCCGCATCAGCATTAACGCTTTGTTCAAGCGACCTTGAGATCATGTCTGAAGATTTTTCAAATTCGCTCTGATCCTCTGTGGCAAGGTAGTTGCGAAAGTGCTGATGGCTTTGTCGTTCTAGCTCGATAGCACTGACAAGATAGTCATACGCTGTTTTGTATTTTTCAGGCGTATTCAAAGCCTTCGCCCTTTCTATCAGCTCATCATACCTGGGCAAGTACTGGTCAATAACTTGGATCATTGTATTGTTGTCTCTTGACAACCACATGTCCTCTTCTGCAGTATACTGTTGTGTCAATGCATTTGTATCAGTCACTATTCTTTCAAATCCTCTCTTGAAGTCATTATTCCGTGAAGTCTCCACCTGAAGAAATACCATAAAGGCAATCAGTGCACCAATAACTGCAATACCTCCGAAGGTGATTAACCGTCTTGTCTGCTTTCTGCTTGTTGGCAATATATTTATCACTCTCCTCCTTCTCTCTTAGTCTATATGTCTGACTCTGTTTGCAGGATTACAATTCCAAAGAACAAAATAAATATGCTATGCTGTCTAGAAGTCTTCTTTTATTATTATCGCATCTCCAAGAGTGCAATCCTGTCTGTCTTGCCGCTTTTTTTAGGTGTGGCGACCACTTTAATAAAGTCTCTGTCTGTGCCGTCCCAGTTGAAATAATCAACAGTATGACGGCTGCAAAATACAAGGGTAGTTCCTTCTTCATCCCATTGCATGGTACAGCCGCAAGGTAGGTTTCTGTCCGGCATTCATGTTCTACTGTCTTATCTAATTTAACAGTTGTGGACAGGTCTTCTCTGCTATCGGCGAAATCGGATTTTCTTGATGAGAAGGTTTTGATAATTGTATTTTTACCCAGACAGAGAGAAAAAACATAACTATACGGGTAAACAGGAAATAGTCATCGCGAGGCAAAGGATTGATATGAGGAAGAGGAGGATAATATTAAGAAGAAAATAACAGGAGGCAAAAGCTTGAGGTATCGCCTCCAAAATGGAATGTAGAGAGAAGTAATAACTGAGCTTGAAAACAAAGCTACTTTACAAACAAGTATTAAATGGGACTCAACCAATCGAGACAAGAGAGAGAGAGAAAAATTGGCTGACATCGAACATGAGAGCCAACAGGAGGATGAGGGGCATCAGGAGCAGCAAACAGGCTTATCAGATACAAGAAGGCAAATCGCACAGCCACCACTCAACTTGCTCTTCAATCCGTCACTGCTTATCAGAAAAGATGTCTGGAACATAGACATTGCGCGGTTGCTGGAAACGTTCTTACGATTGCTCAATGCCACAGGCAATAAGGATCTGCGCATTTGTGGATTGGCAGCAGTCTCTTCGTCGATGATCTATCGGCTAAAGGTGGAAAGCATTTTTGTACTTGAGAAAATAGCGATGCAAAAGAAAGGTCTCAATGACGCAACCAACGACCCGCAGCAGCTACCTATTCCAAAGCTAGACCCAATCGAGATACCATTCAGAATCGAACCAACATATCCAGTGTCAGTGGAAGACTTGCTCCACATGCTAGAAAATATGATAATGGAGCTTGCAAACCCCCGCTCGAAAAGAAAGAAACAAGAACTTGAGCTTGAGCCTGTCGAGACTTTTAATTTTGATCAATATCTCATCAAGTTTGAGAAGATAATCCAAGATTACGAAGACATGATCTATGACATTGTGGCTGCAGACGGCGTACTCATGTTCAAGAGGCTGGTTAATAAGTTGGAGCCAGTTGAGATGGCAAGATGCTTTATAGCCATGCTATACCTTGCGATGAAGGACAAGATCAAGCTGGATCACCCAGAAGAAGATTCAGAGGACATAAAGATGACTCTCGCCCAGCCTCTACAAACTACAAAATAGCAATATCAACAATAATAACAACACAATAACAACAACAAAAGCAACAGCTGAGCAATAAAGTAATAAATCGATTCTTTAGAAAAGAGAGATATACACACCTTGCGCGATCCGGCTCTTCCAGAACATGAAATTGTCGCTAGAATAGAAGCGGCTTTATACTCTGCCGGTAGACCTCTCACGCTAGATGAACTGGTAAAGGCATCTGGTACAAATTCGAAGGAAAAGACGCGGAGGATCGTAAATGACCTTGCAAAGAAGGTCAAGTCAACCTTTAGGGCAATCGAGATAGCTCAACTTGAAGACGGCAACTATGTTTTACAGCTAAGACCAGAATATACACCGCTTGTGCGGAAATTCGCGCAGCATCCTTTACTTCCATCAGGTGCGCTAAAGACACTCTCTTATGTTGCATACGAGCAACCGGTGACCTCAAAGAGGCTAGTGCAGATAAGAGGTAGCCAGGTGTATTCTCACATCAAAGTGTTGGAGCAGCTCCAGTTCGTAGAGCATGAAAACCTTGGCCGGCTTAAAGTGTACCGTACGACGACGAAGTTTCAGAATTATTTTGGCATAACAGACCTCAATGCCGTAAAAAGCAGGCTAATGAACACGACCACCACCACCACCAGCGCCCCCGCTACAACAAGAAAAGCAAACAAACAGCTACAGCAGCGCTCAACCACTAAACATATCCCCTCATCCGCCGCTAGTACTACTACTGCAAGTGCTGCAGGGGACGGCGCAACCGAGGCTCAGCTGCCAGAAAAGACTTAATTAGAGCACATAAAAATTACCTACTGCACTGCTATGCGAAAATCGATAGAAAACCTCGGCGGACGCAAGTTAACTGGTGGACGCAAGGTTGCCATGAGAGGAAGACGTAAGTTTGAGATTGACAGATATCCTAATGAAGCGGTCGCCGGCCCTTCCCAGATCGTTGCTCGAAGGACTAGAGGCAATAACAACAAAGTCGCTTTCAAGACTGCCGAGTTTGCCAACATAATTGATCAGGAAAATAAAAAGGTAACCACATCCAAGATCTTGAGAGTCACTAAGAACCCAGCAAACAGGGACTATGAAAGAAGAGGCGTAATCAGCAAGGGCGCCATTATCGAGATTGAAAACGGAACAGCCAGGGTCGTGTCAAGGCCAGGGCAAGACGGAGTGGTTAACGCCATTTTGGTCAAGTCAACAACAACGACAGCAACAACAAAGACCAAGTAAATTTAGTTATATAGTAACCGTTAAGAGCAAACAAGGGTTTCTTTTATATGTGGACTTATCATGGGATGGTCCGGATCCAAAAGACACAGCTGTCTGCCCATATCCGGTGGAGTTTTATTCCAAGCCTTCCCCTGCAGAGTCGCTAAACTCACTTGAATCCGGACGGCTATTCCTTCAAGTCGAGCTGGGAGGAGGTGTGAGATCAGTTGCAGGACGGCTCGTTAACAAAGCCAAGTCTGAGAACCTTGACAAGTTGCAGGACGAGGCCAGCAAGATAAAGCGGCAGACATCGCTCACCACCATATTCGTGCAGGACAGTCAACATCCTAACAGATGGATAGGTGAGCTGAGTATTCCAGCCAGCTGGCTAGAAGGTAGTACAAGAACTCATGAAAGAACAGGTGCAGCTAGCCCCAAGAGCGGTAATAACTTCTATAGCCTTGAGATAACATACACACTTGACAACAGCAATAGCTGTACTGCGCGTTTTTCCTCAGAGGACGCGTTTCACTGGCAAACAAGGGCCAAATGAGCTAGAGAGAGAGCGCCCGTGCATATATATGCAAGCAATATATTTTTTATAATTTCGTAAAACACAGAGGATCGAGAAACTCTATTGAAAGACTACGACCATGTGGTGCTGTGGCTGGACTACTTTAATAAGAACCTTAAGAGACGGCAAGGCAGGAAGGTGAAGCGTGATCAGGCGGTCTTCGATCCTACTGTTCAGGAGTTAGTCGAGGCTACCAGAGCTGCAGGCTTCCAATTATCGGATCAGGAGATAAACAGCGATGCAAGGTTCCCTCGCAGATCATTTGTCAAATCTGGGTATGTAATGGTAGCAAAAAAGGAAGGTATCAAGAAGTCCCAGATAATTAACGCAGTAGCCAATAAATTGCTGCGACGGAGCTTGCAAAAATCTACCAAGAAATAAACAATTTGGTATTGTGCAATGGGATATGTAGGATGTGTGTCTGTGTGTGTCTCCCTATCTCTCTCTATGTGTTTTTCCCTCCCAGCTTAGTTATGCTGCAGAGAGGGCTTATTGCTTACAAGTTATAACAATAATATCAGGGGCAGAAACTTATAATAAAAAGTAATCAACTCATGCCAATCACCCAAACAAACGAAGTAGGAGAAATCATTCATCTTGCAAAAAGTGGGAGATTAATAGTGAAACTCAATGCTGTGGGTGCTGAAAGGATCAAGGCCGGCGAGTTGCTGATCGATGGATCGGGCAGAAAGGTCGGAAGAGTGGCGGAGTTATTGGGTCCAGTAAAGACGCCATATGCGTCTGTTATAACTATGTCAGATAGGACAAGCAGGCTTGTGGGATCGAAAGTTTTTGGTGGTGGTTTTGCTAAAAAACATCATGATCAGAGCAGGAGTTTTAGCCGCCTAAGTCGAGATAGATAGAAAAACTCAGAGAAAAAGTTGTATATTTTATAGGATGCCTTCAATGGAGCGGAGGCAAAAGGCTTTTTACATTTACCTCTATAACCTCCTTCTGCAATTGCGGTTTGAGTACGTAAACCCTATGGCCGGACTTGCGATGTTCATCATCGGACTCTTCTTAATGGTATTTGGCTATTTTGAATATGGGATAACACCTGCAGTAGTAGGCCTCGTCCTAGTTGCTTATTATAGGAAATATCTATGGCAGATTCTGGGAATCTCGCAGCTTTAGCTAACCATCTTGATAGCTGTTGGAAGCACATCTGTTCCCATGAGGAGGCCGAGCTTGCCGCGTTTGGCATAGTTTTCAGTAAAC
Organism: Nitrososphaera sp.; assembly: GCA_025924355.1. Lineage (GTDB taxonomy): Archaea > Thermoproteota > Nitrososphaeria > Nitrososphaerales > Nitrososphaeraceae > Nitrososphaera. The sequence goes on along the minus strand of JAICEE010000008.1, from coordinate 20,498 downwards.
CTTGCGCTTCCGTCCTGCTTTACTCTGCTACCGGAAACCAGCAGAGGAACTGGATCATCACTATGCCCCTTCTTTACACAAGGGGTAGAATGGTCACCAGAAACTACTATGGCTGCATCCATCTTATTCAACTCCTGCATTAGCGTACCAAAGAAACTTCTGTCAATATCCTCTATGTTCTTCTTTTTTCCCCTTGCGTCGCCGTCATGGCCAAACTCGTCTGGCCCCTTGATATGGACATAAATTGCATTGACTGACTTGAGGCTATCTGCAGCAACTTTCGCTTTTTTTTCATAGTCACTAGTATCACCTGCTTGGAACATCTTTATTCCCAACACCTTAGAAATTCCGATCTCGACTGGCATATCGACAATGCCTCCTATAGCTATGTTATACTTTTTGTTGATCGGTTCGATGTCGGGATACCTGTTGCCAGAATCACGCGCAAGGATGCAGTTCATAGGCTTTTTGCCAGCTGCTATTCTTGTTCTGTTGACTGGATGATCCTTTAGAAGCCGCACAACTTGAGTAGTAAATTCATTTAAAATTTTTGCGGCGACTTTGGCCGGCTCGGTGTCTTCCTGCGCCTCAGATTCCTGTATGTATATATCCTGGGTGGTGACTGCCTTGGCTATTCCAATTCCGCCTACTTTATCATAAGCAGGATCAGTATTGCTGATCTTATCTGATAATTTCATCTTGGCATGTCTGAACCTTATGACCACTCTGTGTGCAATAGTCGGCTCCAAGGTCAAAGAAACATCCTTGTCGCTGAACCTAATGTTGTCGCTCAGTGTCTTACACACTGACTTTGCTTCTTCGATACTAATGACCCTGCCTGCACGCCTATCTACTACTTTCAAATTCTCATCCACTGTTGCAAAGTTGCCCCGCAACGCAAGGTCGCCCTCGCGGAAATCAATGTTACAACCTATCGATTCAATGACCCCACGGCCGACGTAGCTACCATCTTTAAAGCTATAGCCCAGCATGTTGAAAACTGCAATATCAGACTGGGGGGCTATTCCCTTGCCTACACTGATAACCCTCCCCATTGAGCCATTTCTTGCCAGCGCGTCAAGGTTAGGGGTATATGCTGCTTCAAGAGGCGTTAGATCATTCAAAGATGGATTAGGCAGATCGCCAATGCCATCAAGCAAAACATAGACTAGCCTGATATCCTTCATAGCGACTGAAGGATGGCTGATCAATTTAATTTTTTGTGCGTCTGCGTGTATCTTTGTAATACGCAAAATATTTTCTCAGCACTTCAATGTATGGCTGAATTGTTTCAAAAACCTCATTATCCTCCTCTTTTGACAGTTGACGCCGGTATCGCTCAAGAATCATTCCCTCTGCTAAGCCTTTGTAGTAGCCTGCTCTATGCCCATAAAGGAAATCATGAACCTGTTTGCATTTCCAGATACGCTTTAGTTTTGGCACACGCTTTTTGGGTACCTTTGGTGCCGCCATGTCATTTTCGATAACAGCTTCAACGATATTTCTAATATCCTTGTCCAACGTCATATACAGATACACACATACATACAACACATATACTATTAGCTACCATAACCTGCAAAAAAGTATATACTCCTTAATAGAAACAGGCTCCCTTAGCAGGTATAATTGGAGGAGCGGTGCACATACTGCCAGCGCATAGTACTAGACAATAACAGGCAGAGGACAGAAGATTTTGGCATCAAAAGAAATGAAAAATATATCTGCTCACGTTGCGTCAGGGCTTTCGAATTTTCTCTTGGGAGCTAACAAGTTACAGAACATTTAATTAAAAGCAATTAGAGCCTCTTCTAGGCTGAAAAGTTTGGGGGATTTACGCAAAGATTACGTTCTCGACAAGTTTATTGTCATGCCTGAAGCTAGCAAAGCTGCATCAGAGGACAGAAATAGTGGTGATGGAGGCAGTTGCCCGTACTGTCCTGGTAATGAGTCGATGACTGAGCCGGCAATCCTTTCGCTTGTGGTCAAGGAAGGCATGCTGCAGCGTCTATCAGATAGTGAAGACAGCATAATAGAGGACTGGTCAGTGAGGGTATTTCAAAGTGAAAAACCAGTAGTTATCACTGGTTCCTCTACAAACTACAGTGAGAAACCATTGTACAGCGAGCCGGCCTACGGGTACCATCAAATAGTGGTTGCGTCGCCAGATCATAACGAGAGCCTTTCGCACATTTCTGTCGAGCAATGGGGCAATGTCCTTGTGGTCATCCAAGACCGCGTAAGATGGCTTTACACCCAAAAAAGTGTGACATATGTCTCAATCTATGTTAACAGCGGTCCCAGCGCAGGCGCGCAGGTGAGCCATCCTCACCTAAACATAGTTACTTTTTCTACTATACCTCCAGTTATCGACACGGAGGCAGAGGGCGCACATAGGTTCATGAATGAGAACGGTAGTTGCCCTGCTTGCAGCTTCATCGGAGTTGAATCAAGCGGTCCTCGCCAGATTCTTGCCACGGATAATTTCATTGCCTTTTGTCCCTGGGCTCCTACTTACCCATATGAATTCTGGATCTATCCAAAAAGACACATAACATCATTTTCAAAGATAACACAAAAGGAGATTAATGACCTTGCGCTGATGCTGCGAGCTACACTTGGTGGCATGTCAAAGGCGCTCAGGGATGCTCCATTCAACCTTGTATTCCACCTGTCGCCGGAGAAGAAGAACAGCCGCCTGATCCACTGGCATATTGAAGTGTATCCTCAAATGAATACGTGGTCGGGGCTTGAGCGGGGTTTTGGAGTTTTCATAAACCATGTAAGACCAGAAAAGTCAGCTGAAATACTTGGCTCATCATGCAGGAAAGAGCTGGCAGGGCTTGTAGGAATCGTCTGACAAAATGATCATGCGAGGTGACATCGACATTTATGACACAGGAATAAGCCACTGAGGGCTTACTTAGAGCTAGACCATATGATTTAATTATCAACTAATGATAGAATCAGGTATTAATAATGAACTTAAAGCTGGAGGATTGGACTTCGCTTGCATCCCTTGGCCTTGCGGCAATGTTTGTCGTGCTTTTGCTATCATTTTACAACTTTTTGATCGGCCCTGAAGGCATGGGGCCTGAGAGGGTAGTTGAGCCAGGCAGCCTGTTGCTGCAGCTCATCTTTATCTCAGCTGCTCCATGCCTAATACTTGCTGGCACTGCATTTGTCATGGCCAAGAGCTATGGGTCCCCGATAGGGGGCGCGCTGCTCATAGCAGCTGGCGTCATGATAGTTGCAGGTATGGTCATTGGTGTAACCATGCTGCCGAAGATCCCAAGCCAGTATATTGTGGGAGCAGTGGGAGTCGCTCCCTTCATCTTTATGCCGGCTGGCGCAGGCGTAACTGGAATAGGAGGCTACATGCTTGCTGCATCAAAAAGAAGGCGTATCCACAGCAGAGACTTAGATGATCTTCGTTGAGAAAGAATACTAGTGGCTTTAGGGAAATCCATGTGTCAACGAACCCGCTGCCTATCGAGGTGTCAGACAGTGTCCACTCCGTTTTTGACAAGGCTCGAAGAGACAAAAGCCCTGTTCTTGCAATAGTCACTGGCACTAAGCCGGATTTTTACAAGCAGGCTCCGCTTGTACTTGAAGCAGTAAGGGAAAAACTACCGGTATTTGTCGTTGACACAGGTCAACATTTTGACGAAGTACTTAGATTCGGCATAGAAGAGTTCCACCTAAAGAAGTTTGTTGGCTGCAACCTCCAGATACGTGGAGACTTAATGGAAAAGGCAAGCGAGCTAATAGTCAAATTCGGCTCCTTTGGCAGGTACTGCAAGAAGCACTTTGAGACTGAGTCTCTCCTCCCGATAGTACATGGCGATACACTGGTTGCAGGCATTGCCCCGCTTGCATGGGTTTTTGGCATGGGTCAGAAGGTTGGGCAGAATGAGGCAGGCCTTCGTTCCATGAGCCCCGAAGCCATAAAGTTGCTAAAGACGGGACGGGAGCCTACACGACCGGAGATACAAAAATTTGTGGGCAGCCAATTTGATGGCAAATGGTTTATTGCAAGGGAAGAACCCTTTCCAGAGCAGATTGACACATGGATATGCTCAGCAGGCACACAGTTCTTCTTTGCTCCAACGAAGCTTAACAAGGATAATCTAGTGAGGGAAGGATATCCAGAGAACTTTGTCTATATTGTCGGCAACTCGGTGGTGGATGCAATCCACATTAAGAGAAAAGAGAGGCCCCAGCAGAGTATCTTTACTTTTTATCCTCAGCTTGAAAGGGGCGATTGGATAAGGATGGACATTCATAGGCGAGAAAACTTGACGAAGAATCGCTTTCTGTCAATTATTGAGGGGCTTGTAGAACTTATCAAGAACACAGACAAGAAAGTTCTCCTAGTCTTACTCAACGCCACTGTAGCTGCACTCAAGCAATACGGTCTTGAATTCAAATTGAATAGTCTTGCTGAGCAGTATCCAGAAAAATTTCTAATGACGCCTTTATGGAAAGAATACGCACATGTCATAGAATTCCTGGACAGTGGACATTGCTGGGCTGAAATGACAGATTCTGGCTCAATGCAGGAAGAACTGCTCTACTTTCCTAAAGTTACATCTATGACAGTCAGGCTCAATACCGACAGACCTGAAACGATATTTGATGCACAGAGCAACATACTTGTTCCGCCACTGAGCGCGGGTTGGATAGTATCTATGGTTAAAGAGGCTTACAATAGAGAAGAAGGTTTGGGACTGAAGCTCCGACACAAAAAGCAGATATACGGTACACCAGGAGATGTTTCAAAGAATATCATCCGAATAATCAAGAAGGAATTTGAAAATGGCGACGCCAATTTTTACCCCTGGCTGCACCAGAGGCTGGGGCTCTGGAAAGAAAGTCAGGGGCTTAACTACATGTAGCGCTAAAGGGCAAACTTACCCCTCCTGACACCAGTTCGCTTTCTATCTAGTGCGGTTATGGCAAATAAATCCTTTATCATCTGTTCATAGGCTTTGGTCATCGTCTGGTTACGGCGCGTCATCATCTTCCTCTGGGTTTCTATTATCGAATCAATCTGTAGTTCAACATTTCTCGCTCCTATACTTGTGCCATAGATAGCGAAGCTTGGGACGTCTTGTGCAACAAGGCCATGCAAGTGAGAAGAAACGCCGATCCGTCTGCCACTATAAATAAGAGTGCCAATTGATGTCTTGACCATGTCTGCGAAAAATGAACCTATCTTGTTCTGACCAGTGTCAATTTTCTTGTTCTTGCCACTACTCATCTTGATATTTCCATATGTCATCTTAAGATCCGATGTAGTGGTCATTGCACCAATGTTGACCCATTCGCCAATATACGAATGGCCAATGAATCCCGCATGGGCTTTGTTCGTATCATCAGAAATTACAGAGTGTTCCACTTCGCCTCCAATTCTACAGTTGTAGCCAATGTAACTAGCTTCAATGATAGTGAACTGCTTAACCTGGGCCATTCCATCAATATATGTTGGTCCTACTATTCTGCTTGCCGCAACATATGCTCCCGGCCCTATGTATATTCCTCCATATCTTACATCAAGCACCGTTCCAACCTCTACTGATGCATTTCTCCCAAGTGCCACAATGTTGTTGCCAGTAATTGCGACCTCTTCGCCTAGCTGCGTTTCATTTTTCATAGTAGAAACCTGCGTTGCAAGGGAATTTTCAAGAACACTGATTATATCCCAAGGCTCTGAGAGGATCCCCTGAGTGTCTTGATTTTCCAAATTGGTCAATTTTTCCACTTTTAGTTTCTTAATATCTATGCGCTTGCCTGCTGTAACGCAATCCTGCAGATATTCTATGTCTTTGCTATCAAGTCTTGCAACAAGCAGCCTCGTGCTCCTGCTGGCAGTTATGGCAAAGGTATGATTTATGTTGAACAGGCGGTCAGGGGAGATTGCCCCAGGGTGGAGTAGCCCATTAACAAACACGGTATCGCTACTTATGGAGCTTGGGTTTACCTTGCAGTTAGGGTGTCGCTCGGCTGTAACACATGCAAGATACTCTCTTGTGAGCAGTATTTCTGGTGCCAGCTGGTGCTCTTCAAAAAAGCTCTTTGCCCCTACCTTGATGTCAAATGTAGCTTTTGTAAGTGAAATTGGCTCAAAGTTTTGCCAATGTGAATCCTCAAACAGGGCTATGCTCATCTATATTTTACCCAGCTTGCTTACATACTGCTTGTACGCATCCAAGTACGACTTTTTATCACCAATGTCGATAAAACCACTATCAATCCTAAATCCTTTGACAGTCCTCCTTTGCTCCAGTGCCTTCCTTACCGCGTCATCCATCCCAAATGATGCTGACTTGGGTATTATCTTCAAAAACTGCGGTTCCATAATGTAAGAGCCGATATTTATCAGGCCGCTTATCTCAGGCTTTTCACGCCATGAGGTGACTCTATCCTGACCATTAATGTCAATAAATCCATATTTTAGTTTAGTAGAGTACTGTAGAAGCGCCATAGTGACAAACGCCTTTGAGTCCTTGTGCTGCCGTATCATCTTGCGCAAATTGAACTCATAGACAGAATCTCCATAGACACATACAAACGGGTCATCTTCAAGCAACTTTTCGGCAGTCTTAAGCTGGCCTGCTGTTGCAAGCGGACGCTCGGATCTTGCGTACTCAATCATGACTCCAAACCGGTTGCCGTCCTCGAAATAGTCTTCTATTGTTCGATGAAGGTAGCTGACGCAAATGACAATATGGTCGATATCGCCAGCATTCTTCAACCACTCGATAATATATTCAAGGAGAGGCTTATTACCAAGCGGGAGCATTGGCTTTGGAATGAAGAATGTATAAGGCTGGAGCCTCGTGCCCAATCCACCTGCCAGAATTACCGCTTTCATGCTTTGTGTCTTTTTTAAGTTCTGCTATATATATAACATAGATTGAACTATACAAACTCAGTAATTTTTCAATATTGCTTTGATCTTGTTTACGACTTCGATAGGATTTCTTCCAAACAGGCATATCATTGGCTCTTTCCCAATATCGCCTGTATGATAAATGACATCTGCCAGGGGATTCTTTGAAAGCGCAGCAAGGATTCCCCATGCCACAGTAGACCCTTCTTTTCTTTTGATCTTTTTCGGTTCTTTGGTTCTGTCGTAGCTTGCCACAGAGAATAGTGACTTGCACACATCGACAATCCTTTCATCAAACCTGATGTTGATTGCAGACCTGAAGTCAGGGTTGACACTCATGTATGCAATGAGTGCGGATGCGACATGGCTGGAGGCACCAAACTTGATGTATGAAGCAGGTACGGCGGTATTCTCGATCTTGATTATTCTTCCTCGCACCGCTGCGACATCTGATATATCGGATGCATTCAAGAGAGCATAAGCAAAATTGCTCTGTGTCTCAGGTATTAGCCTATAAAAGCTATCAAGCATGCTGACCTGCTCTGCTGCATGTTGTAGTTCCGACAGGATATGGTAGCGATTGGCATCACGATAGACAGCTGAAAGCGGGTTAGCTATGGGCAAACCTCTCCCTATTTTTACTGCATTTCGGATGGCAGTATGTACATATTCATTTGCCATCCTGCAGGCCTCTGTAAGTGCCGTGCCTTTTGTAATATATGCTGTGACTGCGGAGGAAAAGTTGCAGCCTGAGCCGTGGATTTCCCTCATCTCCAGCCGAGGGTTTGTGAATCTGGTGATGTTGTCCTCGGTGTCAACCAACAGGTCAGTCACATGTGCAGACCCAAAGTGGCCGCCCTTAACAATGACGTTTTCTGCACCTAACTTTTTGATCTGTTTAGCAGCTTCAATAGCGTCATTCTCTGTCTTAATCACGGTGTCTGCAAGTTTTTCAGCTTCCATCCTATTTGGAGTTATTAGAGTGGATAAAGGTACCAGTTTTGATACAAATGATTTGTATGCTTCTCTGCGGAGTAGTTTGGCACCAGTACCTGCGGCAAGAATTGGATCAAGCACTATTGGAATCTGAGATGTTGTTTTTTTAAGTGAACGGTAAACCGCGTCTATTATTGGACTGCTATACACCATACCTATCTTGATGGCATTTGGCCGCATATCCATCATGACTGATCTTATCTGCCGTTCCACCATTGACGGTGATATCTCGAATATCTCGGCTACCTGCTTTGTGTTCTGTGCCGTTATTGCTGTTATCGCAGTGCATCCATAAACATCAAGTGCCGAAAACATCTTTAAGTCAGCTTGTATTCCGGCACCTGCCCCCGAGTCGCTGCCCGCAATTGATAGTGCGATCTTCACCTCAGAATGGTAAAGGTAATAGGCTGGCTTTTCAATCTTTCTTGATCATCCCAGATAGACACATCTTTTTCTAAGAACAATTTTGTCACTCATAGTAATCTAAAGGATAGTACCGGCATATTGCTTCGTGGGTTATGCTCGACGAGCATGTCAGTAGAGCTATTTAGCCTATAGGAAATACGGGCTTCAATTCTTGTATTTGAGGATTAACTTATGGCTACGGCATTGTTAAGTTGGAATGAAGAAAAATTCACACATGATCAAGGTATTTTTGCTGCATTCCTTGCCAGTGCCAGTAGTAAAGATAATTTGATCGTCAATCCGACTCTATCGGCAAAGACTATTTGAGCTAGGAAGCAGAGCACGTACATTATGACTACTAAATTGTCCAGCGGTATCAGACAGATATAAAGCAAATCTGTAGTTTCTCCCCCTGAAAACATACTACTAACAAATAACTCCCAAAATCCTCAGAACCGTTTTTTGAACTCCTTTAATACTTCGCAGAGTTAATTTCCTCGTATTTCTCATGAAGGTTGGGATACTTTTGCCACAAACTGGAGAATTAGCAACAAGAGATAATGTTCTGTATATCGGGAAGGAAGCTGAAAAGGAAGGACTTGATTCTGTATGGGTGTTTGAACGCCTTCTGTGGCCAGTTAAGCCCCAGACACCTTATGGGGGAGTACCTAATGCTCCGATACCAGTCGAGTATCAGAGTGTACTTGATCCGCTGGAGACGCTTACATACGTGGCAGGCAATACTGAGCGAATTTCCTTAGGAACTTCTATAATTGATATGTTTTTTCATAATCCTGTTACATTGGCGAGAAGATTCGCTACACTCGATGTCTTATCGGGTGGTCGGGTTATTGCGGGTCTCGGAATTGGATGGTCAAAAGACGAGTATGATGCTGCGGGCATGCCTTTCAGACAGAAAGGAGCAAGGGCAGACGAGTATATGCAAGTACTGAAACGAATTTGGACCGATGACGTCGTCGAGTTTAAAGGTCAATTCTATGATATACCAGCTTCAAAAATTGGCCCCAAGCCTATGCAAAAGCCCCATCCCCCAATACTGCTTGGGGCATACTCTCCAAAGACCTTCCCACGAATAGTAAAGTATGCAGATGGTTGGATACCGATCGCTGGATTTGTACCATTGGAACAGCAGGAGCAGGCTATAAACGCCTTGCGAGAAAGTGCAAGAAAGGCAAACAGGGACCCATCAGATATTCGTATCGTTGTGTTGACATATCCAAATTTGCTAGATTCTTCTTCAACTTCCTCATCCAACCAGCAGAGATTGCCATTGACTGGCACCATCGACCAAATTGGAAATGATGTAGAGCAAATCAAAGCAATAGGAGCAGAGCATATAATTTTTGGTTATGCCTTTTCTCCAATAGGCAGAGATTTGAAAAAGATGATGGAGATAACAAAACAGCTTGCCAGATTTGCTAAATGAAAAAGAAAAACTTATCGTGCAAAACAAATGATTGGTTTAAACCTGGGAATTTCTCCATGACACTACTTTCTCCGGCTTTATTATGATGCACATTTCACCTAGGCCAATTCTTTGATATTGCAGATATTTTGTAGTTAGTTTCTTGTATGCTTGTTGCAGTTGAATGTCTCCGTGTATTTGGAATGGCATGATTGACGCCTTCCCTTGCATCATTACGAAAGCCAATCTTGTCCAATCTTCGCTATATTCGTCGATCAGCAGGGCAACATTAGGATTATTCTGTATGTTCCTTATCCTTTTTAATTTTTCAGGTTTAACTGTTTTTCTTTTTTCGTCTACAGGTACAAAGAAACTGTTGCCGTCAAATACAAAGACTACTGGCACCAAGTGGGGCTTGAATTCAGGATCTATTGTTGCTAACCTTGCAACTCTTGCTGTTTCTATAAATTCTTCAAGAGCATGGGAGATATTCAATGCTTTATCTTTTGTATTATAATGTTAATACAAGGTTTACTTTTTCTCTGATAAACTTTTCTGCGATCAGATTATGTTAGAATGCTAAGGATTCGACCATGCGGTTCTTTCATTGTTAGACACGGCCTGGCTGCCTTGTATACACAAAAGACTGATGATTCAAGACTTAACTAGACCACATGTTATCTCCAAATTGGCCAGAAATTTCCTCAGGCAGGATTGTACTCCTGACAAACATTGAATCTCTTATTAGAGATTCAGGAATTGAAGTTAGGAATCTCTTCAGCTATGAGATCGTTTCTTCCCTTGTCTATATGCTCCAGCTCTTACGACTTCTTTACCTGTGGATGCATCACATATTTGGAAAAATGCAAATCGCATATAGGAAGAGACACAAGTTTGCGTTCATGCTTTGGAATATCTTTTTTGAGTGACTGAAACTTCAAATCATCCATGGATATAATGTCGGTTGCTTTGTTGTAACAGAATGCGCATGTTTTGTTTATTACGATATAATTATCTATTCCCTTAGCGGTTGCTTTCGCAGCGATCGCCACCATCCCACCGAGAAATATAGCAGATTATGCTTTAAACTTTACTTTCCGGGTAATAACATTCCGAAAAATGAGGAAGAAGAAAAATGAAGAAGAAGAACGCTTTGAGCGGGACGCTCAGTACCTTTCGATGCATTCAGACCCGCGACCTCTACCTTACCAAAGTGTTTAACAATATAATCATGGGAAATCATACCAATGAGGTCGTCTCGGGCTCAAAGCCCAACCAAGTCTTAATCGTTTTTGACTGACTAGCCTTCAAAGAATATCTTTCCAAGACATACAACAACAGCCCAAAAACTGTGAAAGTTAGGCTGTGTTATGCAAAGAAGTTTTACCATGAGCTTCTACGAAATGATGTAATGCATGACCTTCTGGCTATAGAAAGCGCGCAGAAGAGGTTGAATGTCATGAAGTGACTAACTGTGCTATCAAAGTATCTTGGATGTTATGATAAGTGGCGGGAGATGCACAGACGTTATAACATAAAATGGACAGCTCGTAATGAGTTCCTTCATGCTCAACAATAGAAGAGGCTGGAGGAGAAGAAGGAAGTTCCAGCATTAAATTCTTCCTTACCGCCTCTAATAAACAATATTTGTACCTGTCTCCTGTAAATGTCTTCTATATCTGTCTCTTGAGTAACGTCCTGTTAATAAGTAATAATTGCGTGTTCTTGCTAAGTATTGGTGAAGTTTGGTGAGAATCCCTTATAATGGATATATCAGACTATTTATACACCCAATTGGGCTCGAAAGATACGCCTATGATCCTAGTGATGGTTACTCCTCTCTATGCTATTATACCTGCTGCAGCAGGAGTGGCTCCATCAGTAATTGCACAAGAAGAGGAGACCTCATTAGGTGAAGAAGACATTGCATTCAGCATCATATCTCACTTTTTAGACGACGACGGCTGCTGCCATTGAGGCTGCTTCTTTAGTTGGTAGAGTAATTTGGCGGAGATCGAAAGCTCAGGACAGCTTATATTAGATATAGAGAAGCACATTGCAGTAAAAAACACGTCATAATCTTGAGAATACAAGAGCATTATTTTGTTTAATTCTGGATATTCTCTTTCATTCAGTACTAAGATGAATCGCTCGCGGCTGCTTTATCCATATCATTATCCTCATGATTTAACGTATAACTGCTATTAGTTCTACCACCACGGGCAGCACAACAACCAGCTTTTTGCTTGCATAGTAGTAAGTATGACCTCACTAAGAGACCTATCAATATTAGCTGAAGAGGTATATGATATGCAGAAAGGAGGGACGTAAAGCATCGTCGCTGTTCCTGGAGCAGGACCAGTGAGTGTCGCTATGGTATAATTCTACGCATCTCTTCACTATATTTGAATAATAATAACTGACTGGATCGATTGACTAATTTTTTCTCTTACAACGGATGAGAAGTCTTTTATCCATTGCATCCGACTTGAAAGAAGATGTACTACCTCGATAAGAACAACAATAACCAAGTCATAGCATCAGCACTAACAACGGTGATTATCTTCACGCTGGCAATAATTTTTGCATCAAGTATGAGTACTACTCCAGTATCAGCCTCTACAACTGGCAACACCACTACATCATCCTCAGGATTAGAATTGTCACCTCAACCAATCTGGGATGAACAGGCAACAAGCACAAGCGTTACTGCAATAAACGAGACACATAGAGTGGCAACATTCATTGGAAATGGTACGATGACAGTACCGGACACTGGAGAGACTATCAACATGACTAATAACGGCACAGCGTTTATCTCCTTTGTGCCAGGATACGCTGACACTGTCAGTGCTTATGGAAGAGAGTACGTCTTCTCAGAAGATGATAATGATACTACAGCTATCACATTTAATGAAATTATACGATACGATCCTGCGACCTTCGAAGGGAAGGGACTTGTAATAGCAGTGTTTGATAATAACGCAACAGGCAGTCTTGTACCATTTAACGGCATGATGGTAGTAGGAACGCATGAGGAAGATCCAAGTACTCAGGCGGCTACAATAAGATTATGGGAGTGGCAGGGTGGGATACCATTACAGCCTGTTACTACCACCATAGAAGAAGCCCTGGTTCTCCAAGGAATACAACAATGACAAATGCTATTACTTCTGATACCAATGCAACAACAGCAACTGATGGAGAAGATGGAACGGCGTAGGAAATACGAGCAGCAGTCGGTCTCTAGTTGTTCTTCTCTCTGACTTTCCTTTTCTGCTGCGTTCTCATCTTCGTCATGATGGAAAAATGATAGCATCTTGAGCTTTCATACAGAGTATATGTTGCAAAGAATGAGAGAACGGTGGATGTATAGCAACAACCTCTTAAAGAGGAGCAAAACAGAAGCCTGCAGAGATGTAACAAAGTAAAGAAGAAGTAGAGCAGGAGACACACACCCATAAAACCCTGAGGTCTCATGTGTATGTACCTCTGTGTTCCACTTCTGCTATGATTTTTTTGGAATCATAGCTGAACATAGTAACTAGCCTATGTCTATAAGCATTAAGGTTCTAAAAGATGAACAAAGAGCTAAAAGAGAAAGTTAGGAGAGAAAACCCAAAATGAGGGAGTCAAATAACAGCAGCTCGAAGTTATTATTACGTGGGGTTGTGGTTGTTCGGTTGTGACATCATCACAAGTGGTAATATTATGACCCTCAATTACTTTGAAAATAGTGTAAAGCCTTGGACGGGATTCGAACCCGTGACCTCTACCTCAATGGGGTTAACGTCATATATTGACCGTAACCTTACCAAGGTAACGCTCTACCAGGCTGAGCTACCAAGGCAACTAGACGAACAATCGAATCAACAAACCATATAATAATTGTTGGGAGATGCTTAGATCAAGATTTAATTATGCATATGCCTATTAACGCAACTTGAGTCTGCGGGGGTTGTAGAGCCTGGCCAAATAGGCTAATAAGATTGGAGACGCGGGACTTAAGATCACATAAATGGGTTATCCCGTCCCTCAGGGGTCCGTGGGTTCAAATCCCACCCCCCGCACTACCATCTCCTTCTTAATCAACTATGCAGGCAAACTGGAAGAATAGTAGAAGGGACATAGATTATAAGTGCCAAAATCTTTTTTCCTTTGTGTCAAAACTACTCTATCACGAATCTGCTGATCAGTTGTTATCTGAATTCACCCAAGTCAGAAAGAAGACTATGCAGCTTTTCAAACCGTTAAGAATAGAGGATGCAGTCATGCAATCTGACTCTTTTGGCAGTCCCGCCAATTGGCATATTGCACATGTCACATGGTTCTTTCAAAAGATTTTGGAAAAGCATGGAGCCACGTTGGAATCAGAAAGCAGTATTAGCAGTGATTTTAATCTAGAATACCTCAATTCATACTACCAGCAGTTTGGAAAAATTTTGCCCAAGCAAGAGAGAGGCAGATTCCCGCGACCTACTGTAAAGCAGACGCTAGATTACAGGTCATTTATGGACAAAAAGGTAACTAAATTTTTAAAAGAGAGGCGGTCAACAATAACAACAATATCTTCTGAAAATGCAAACGCAATGACTCATGAGCTGCAATACGACATTATACTCGGAATGCAACACGAGATGCAGCATCAAGAGCTTATGGTATACGATTTTCAACACTTTTTTGAGCGCTTTCCTGACTCCTCTGACAACTATGAGCCACTAATCATTAATGAGCCTCCAAAAGAGTCAGAAATGCTAAGATTATCTTCAAAGATGGTAGATGTCCCCGGAGGGATCTTTGAGGTTGGATACAACGGCAATGCCTTTTGCTACGATAATGAGCTTCCAGAGCACAAAGTATACTTGCAACCCTTCAAAATAGACATGACTCCTGTAACCAACGGCGAATATATGAAATTCATACAGGCGGGTGGCTATGACGATTACAGATACTGGCTAGCCGATGGATGGGAACTGGTAAAGGAGCAGCAATGGAACGCGCCGCTATACTGGGTGCAAGAAGAAGATAATGGTTGGAAGAAGAAAGATTTTCGGGGGCTACGCAGAATTGACCCTGACGAGCCGGTCGTCAATGTCAGTTATTATGAAGCAGATGCATATGCACGCTGGGCAGGTAAAAGGCTTCCAACTGAATCAGAATGGGAAAAAGCCGCAAGCTGGAATGATGAATTGCAAAGAAAAATGTTATACCCATGGGGTGATCAGAGGCCAACACCCAAACACGCCAACCTCTTTGAATCCTACCTATGGGCTCCATCCAAAGTGGGAGCCTATCCTGCTGGCAAGAGCTATTATGGCTGCCACCAGATGGTAGGTGATGTTTGGGAATGGACATCGTCAGAATATGTGCTGTATCCAGGCTTTAAGTCAAAATTTTCTGAATACACTGACAAGTGGACAATAAATCAAAAAGTGCTGCGGGGAGGCTGCTTTGCAACACCGACAGCACAAATACGCAATACCTATAGAAATTATTTCAAGCCGCACGAAAGGATACTGTTTGCAGGTTTCCGTTGCGCCAGAGACATTGTTTAAGACGGTGAAAAGAGAGCCAGATCAAACCATCTTTTTTCATCTGTAAAGTTCTTCTTTACCGTAAAGCCGCAATCCTCAGCAAGCGCAACAATTTGACTCGAATTGTATTTGTAAGAATTTTCTGTGTGGATATTCTCACCTTTCCTGAGGGCAAAGGTTTTGCCTAACGCGCCTATGTACAGCTTTTGGTCTGTTTTTGAAACTAGATGCATTTCTATTCTATGTCGCTCATCGCTGTAGAATGCACAATGTTCAAATTTTCTAGGATCAAGATTCCCGCCAAGTTCCCTATTTATCCTTGCCAGCAAGTTTAAATTGAATTTAGCTGTCATCCCAGCCTTGTCATTGTAGGCTGCATTTAACACTGACTCGTCCTTTTGCAAGTCAAAGCCGATAAGCAGAAAATCGTTTGTATGGAGTTTTTCCCTTACTGATCGAAGTAAAGATCGTGCCTCTATAAGTTCAAAATTGCCAATGGTTGAGCCTAGAAAGAGAACTAGCTTTGTGTAAGAAATGTTGTTGTTTTTATTCCCAATAGCCATGCATTCAGCAGCCGCCCTATCAATACCAGTGCCATAATCTGACCTGATTCCAATGATACTGGCATTTGGAAATTGTGATTTCAATTTTCTCTCGCTCTCTATCAATATGCTACTCGATATATCGATTGGAAAGTAGTAGATTTTCTTTTTTTGTGATGATAAGTAGCTGAGCAGAATAGCTGTCTTGGAGCTGCTTCCACTTCCGAGCTCTATTATCTTCATGTTGCTGCCAGCCAACTTTGAAATTAGTGGTGCATGCTTGTTAAGTATTGATGCCTCCGTCCTTGTAAGATAGTACTCCGGTTGAAGGCATATCTGCTCAAACAGTTGTGAGCCTATCTTGTCGTACAAATACTTGGGACTGAGGTACTTGCTCTTGCTTGCTAGGCACCTTGCAACATCACTTGCAAACTCTTCAAACTCTGTATTATTTTGCTGAAGCGTCATTTTTTGCTATCTCTCTATACTCCCTATCCATAAGCTTTGTGAATATAGAACCATCTCCATGGCTTGTTGGGCAAAGCTACTATTACAGGATGCTTTGTATCTATAAAGTGTCGGGTCGCATGTCTTCCAGACGAGGAATCGCAGCAACCAACATGACCACACGACAGGCACAGTCGCCGGGCAACCCAGCTAGTCCCCTCTTTTTTGCATTCTTCACACTCCTTAGATGTGGCTGAAATATTCTCAGGGGCTTGATCTAGATGGTTGCAAGTCTTATGCTCACTACTCACTTCGGTTAGGACGGGGTCTCTTCGTACTTATCTCTTACTCAAGGTTTTCAGATATAATGCACTAGGCTTCAGAACTGTCCTTCTACCTGACATTACTATATACTCCTTTTACTATTTCTTTTTATGAACTACTATTTGATTTCTTGATTTCTACTACTCTCATCTTAGGATAGAGTTCGCAAAAAAGCATCTGAATTCGCTGGCTACTTTGAATGTACGCAGAAAGAGTCCATTCAATCAATGTAGCATTGATCTGATTGCAATCACTATACACCATCGATATCATCACCGATATCAGAAATAACCGTACGACAGATTCTGCCGATTATTATACTAGCATAGGTCTCTTTTGCAATCCTCGGCTTATTGCGCGCCACCAAAGCATTCGCTAACCTATGCGTCAGCTTGTCCTGCATAGCTTCTTTTCCTTATGGTCCTGAAAATGCATCTGGCAAAAGTCGTTGTTACAGTCGTAGCAATGCCAACCAGAAATAGTGTAACAGACTATACACTTGCCTATCGGTTTGTTGTAGTCGTAGTTTTTTCTTTGTTTTGTAGAAGATGTTTTTTGTTGCTTTGGCTGTGCCTTCATATGTCATATGCCTCAGAGGGCTAGAGAACTATCAGGAAAGTGCATTTACTTCATAGTCCTCAAAAATTACAACCATTCTTAACGCTGTAACCCAACGGTTTCAATTAACAATCCTATTATTTAAGGATTGACTGCGCATCTGAACATTTAATATGTTTCAGATATGCTATGAGTTTCCATGCCTAGACCAAAGGGCAAGACTCTCATTGAAGTAACTGTAGTCGGGCCCGATAGGAAAGGCGTAGTAGCCGATATTACCAACTTTATTTTCAAAAGCGGTGGTAACATCGAAAAGATAAACCAGAGCGTGCTCCGCGGCCTCTTTGGCATGCAATTTGAAGCATCATTTGCAGAGGAAATTGGCAGGGAGCAGCTAGACCTTGGTCTAAAACAGCTTGCAAAAAAGCTCTCAATGGAAATAAAAGTTCATTATCAAGAGCCTAACCGACTTCAAAATGTCGCAATATTTGTAAGCAAGGAACCTCAATGTCTTGTGAGGCTACTGCAAGCTAAGAAAAAGGGCCAAATAAGAGCCAATATCTCCGTTATCATTGCAAGCGACTCCACGCTCAAGTCGCTTGCAGAGGATGTCGGAATACCCTTTCACGCAGTAGTTCATAGAGATCAGGCAGAGACTGAAAACAGAATCCTGCAACTAATCGAGCAGTATAACATTGATGTAATAGTTCTCGCAAGATATATGCGCATACTGACACCAAACTTTGTTTGGCGTTATCCAAATAGGATAATCAATATACATCCGTCACTTTTGCCTGCATTTCCTGGGGCATATGCATATGTTCAAGCATATGAGCGGGGCGCCAAGATAATAGGGTGTACCGCGCACTTTGTAACTGAGGACCTTGACCAAGGTCCAATAATTTACCAAGAATCGTTCAAGGTGTCGACTTCTGATACACTTGACACCATCAAGGAAAAAGGTCAGGAACTTGAAGCGGCAACACTTCTTGAGGGAGTCAGGCTGTACCTTGAAAACAAACTTGAAGTGTACTGGGGGAAGGTCTACGTCAAAGAAGATAAATAAGGCAAATTAATCAGCAACAGAAAAACAAAAGGTAGTTAACGGGCACGACTCTGCTTATCGCATAATGTCAGTACCGATATTTGGCATGACCGACTATGATTTTAGAATCACACTCAAAAAAATCAAGCGAGCTATAATACCTCTAGGCTCTCTCGAGCAGCACGGTGCTCATTTGCCAATATCGACTGATTCACTTATCGCGGAATACTTTGCAAGGCTCCTAGCAGAAAAAATTGGCGCGTTTGTGCTGCCCGTGATTTCATACGGTGTATCATTTGAGCATAAACCAATGTTCAATGTGTCGCTTCACAACTCGACATTGTCTACAATGTTATGCGACACATGCATTTCACTTGCAGAAAACAAGATAAGGGAAATAATCATCCTTAATGGCCATCACGGTAATACAGGGGCGGTCCAATACATTCCGCAGGAGATACAGAGCAAGATACCTACTATAGATGTCAATATTCACATCCTGCATTACTGGCAGATGATGAAGCCGGATTTTGACCATGCAGGTGAAGTTGAAACGTCGCTTGTATTGGCAATTGCACCTGAACTTGTTCATATGGATCGAGCCAGGCCAAATTCTAAAAGTCTATCCAAATCAAGGGCCGCCTACAGCAGCCTTACAAACGCCCCAGGATCTTTTCCCAAGATTACCGGCAATGGTGTTTGGGGAGACCCGATGAGGGCTACTGCATCAAAAGGCGACAAGCTGATAAGAGAAATCATTGCAAATATGACTAAGACAATAGCTGAGCTTAGCTGAGAATCCTCTTGATTATTGTGTTTTTTAATGTGTGCCTTATAAAAAAGATAGAATCTTCTGCAAAGCCTCTGTGTACTGTACAGGGATATCCAATTTACCTTTGATAGGTGCAAACGAGCTCCCTAGTCTACATGTTAAATCTTTAGTTGTAGCTATCTTGCCTTACGATCAATTTTATTATATATGATGCTATAATATTCAATTACTAGCATGTGCAATATCAATGTAACATAATAGTCATTTAGGCTTTGTGCGTATCTGATGAATTGGCTAGTAGAATATCTTAAATTACTCCTAAAAGATCATCTTTGGGTACCAACCTAAGGTGAGATATGAGATCATGTCAATACAACAGCAACAACAACCTATGCCTATAGTCCTTTTAAGGGAGGGCGCTACTGAAACAAAGGGCAACCAAGCACAGAGGAACAACATCACTGCAGCAAAGACAATAGCAGAAATTTTGCGCACAAGCCTTGGTCCAAGAGGAATGGACAAGATGCTTGTAAACAACATTGGCGATGTAACAATAACAAATGATGGTGCTACAATTCTCAAAGAGATGGATGTTCAGCATCCAGCAGCCAAGATGATGGTAGAGATTAGCAAGGCTACAGACAATGAGGTGGGAGATGGCACAACCTCAACAGTTGTTCTTGCTGGGTCTCTCTTGTCCAAGGCCGAAGAACTGATAGCGAAGGATGTTCATCCTACAGTCATAGTTGACGGTTATAGAATGGCATCTGAAAAAGCTATTGAAATGTTAAAGGATGCATCAACAAAAGTTGATCCGGCAGACAGGCAAATACTTGGCAAGATAGCGCATACGAGCATGGCTTCCAAGCTTGTCTCCGTGAACGCAGAACCTCTATCTAGGATAGTAGTAAATGCAGTCATAGCTGTAGCAGAAAAGGCTAGTGATAATAGTAAGAACCTCAGAGTAGACGCCGATAGCATAAAGGTCGAAAAGAAGGCAGGAGGATCCATAGAAGATACCAAGCTGATTCAGGGCATTGTGCTTGACAAAGAAGTTGTACACGGAGCTATGCCAAAGCGTATTGAGGATGCCAAGATAGCTTTGCTCAATGCTGCATTAGAAATCGAAAAGACTGAAATGAGCGCAGAGATCCGTATCTCTGACCCACAGCAGATGCACATGTTCTTGGAAGAGGAGAACCGCATGCTCAAATCAATGGTAGATAAAATATCCACTTCAGGCGCAAACGTACTTCTATGTCAGAAGGGAATTGATGATTTAGCGCAGCATTATCTTGCAAAAGAAGGGATACTAGCTGTTAGAAGGGTAAAGGAAAGTGATATGAATAATCTTGCAAAGGCGACTGATGGTAGGGTGCTATCTAACATAGACGAACTTTCCGAGGCTGACCTGGGTTATGCCAAAGTAGTAGAAGAGCGCAAAGTAGAGACAGACAAATGGGTTTTTGTTGAAGGATGTAAGAATCCCAAGGCTGTCTCTATTTTAATTAGGGGTGGATCTCAACGGGTTGTTGACGAGGCTGAAAGGTCAGT
>JAICEE010000007.1 GCA_025924355.1 Nitrososphaera sp. | reverse complement strand
GGGTTCTGAAGAGGAAATAATTCGAGAAATAAGAAAATTGCCGGAAACCGTTGAAGTATCAGGTGTATATGGCGTTTATGACATAATTGCTAGAATAAGCTCAGATTCTATGGATAAACTAAGAGAAACAATAACTTGGCATGTTAGAAGAATAGATAAAGTGCGTTCGACATTGACTATGATT
This sequence comes from Nitrososphaera sp., assembly GCA_025924355.1. Taxonomy (GTDB): domain Archaea; phylum Thermoproteota; class Nitrososphaeria; order Nitrososphaerales; family Nitrososphaeraceae; genus Nitrososphaera. Next base: position 28,300 of record JAICEE010000007.1, on the reverse strand, counting down.
GAAATTGAGGGACAGGGCGAACAGTCAACAAAAAAGAATATCTGATTACTACCGAAGCAGGCCCTTGATGTAGTTTGCTATAATTGATGCCTCCTCCTCGCTGTTAAAAAAGTGAGGAGCCGCTCTCACTACTTTCTTCCCGGCTCCAATGTCTCTAGCTGCAAGCATTATTCGGTTTTGCTCAAGCTGTCTTACCAATGTTGATGATGAATCAGCCTTCAGCGGCATAAATGCGACGATAGACGAGCGCTTGCTTTCATCATCAGGACCATACATTTTGACTGTAGACATCTTGGCTATTTCTTCACGAAGGATGTTCGCAACATTCATGTTCTTCTTCCTTATCCTCTCAAGCCCAATTCTAAGGATGTAGCGCAAAGACGCTTCAAGTCCTGCTGCTCCAGGAAAATTACGAAAGCCGGCCTGAAGCCGGGCTGGCATATCCAAATACGCGAGCACGTTCTGTTCAGACAAAGTGGCAGATTCGCCGCCGATTTCGGGCGGCTCCAATATTTCGAATGCCTTCTTGCTACAATAGAACACACCTATGCCTGTTGGGCCGCAGAGCCACTTGAAGCCGGGGAATGCCATAAAATCGCATCCGATCTTTTTGACATTGACTGAAATAGTGCCTGCACTCTGGGCTGCATCAACACAAAACAGGACGTTATTTTCTTGCGCAATCCTGCCGACCTCTTCAACCGGCATTACGGCTCCGGTATTGTAAAGTACATGGCTTAGTGTAAGGAGCTTGGAACCTTTGACCAATTTTTCAAGCTGACCAAGATCAAAATATCCATTTTCATCTGTCATAGCTAGTTCTCTCAATTGCACACCTTTTTTCTGTGACAGTGCAACCCATGGCAAATAGTTGGCATAGTGCTCATGTCTGCCTCCCCTTACTACTATTGCATCGCCTCTCTTCCAGTCCAGTCCGTTTCCCACCATGTTGAGACCCTCAGTGGTACTCTGCACAAGTACTACTTCATCATGATTACAGTTGATCAGATGGGCTATCCTTGTCCGCAACTCCTCAAGGAGCGACATGCTATATTCGGAAATGCTAGGTGAGTCAGGGCCGCCCTCTGCACATGTGAGCATAAAGTCAGTCATTGCCTTGATGGTGGATAGGGGTGTTGGAGCAATGGCTCCGTTATTCATGTATATGGTCTTCTTTGTTATTGGATAATCATTATCTCTTAGCTGGCCATAGTCAATTTCACTCACAATATATTCAACCTCCTGCAATAGAACAGCAAGTGCATTCTAGCAAGGTATTGAGTATGGGCGGCTTAAATACGCTAATATTTACCGACCCGTATGCCAAGCTCTGCTACACGGCTCTTTTGACGTCGCAGTTTGATAGAGTCATCTATATTGACCTTGACACTACATTTACAGCATATTTCAACGCGGGATTCTTACATACAAATAGGGTAGACATCTATCTGCCATCAGAGGGCCGACTCGCTGTCATGACCAAAGATGTGCTTGAATCAATGGGTGATAGCTCGCTTGTAATCTTCGATTCTGTCAATAGCTTTTACAACCTGTTTCCGATATGGCAGAGGATGGGCAGTCTGAACCATCTGCTTTCCGTCTTGATAATGCTGCTTGTCCGGCGTGGAGTCGATGTAAATGTTCCAGTGCTTGCTACAAGCATGCTTCGCTACAGAAAAGAAGGTGGCTGGGTTCAGTCGCCTGCAAGTCGCAGACTGCTCCAGCACAAGAGCGCAGTGAAACTAAGTGTGGACTGGCACAAAAACGACTTGGCGCTCAAAATAGTACAACATGAATCGATTGAAGCAGGTAGGATATTTGTATACAAAAGTGCAACCCTATCAAAGTTTGACTCCTACAAGTATGAATCCTAGCAGAAGGGCGATTCCTAACACGCCAAACCCTGCTATCAGAAGCGCCTTCTGTACCTTTGGGTTTGCCGACCTTCCCGAATGATAGAGCATGAAGGCACCTGCCATGCCCATGAAGAGAAGCAGTGTAAAGACTACGGTCTCGCCAAAAGTCTGAGCAGCGCGCGATGGAATCATGAATCTGTTGATACCCCTGCCCTCGATCAGAGCATTTATCAAGCCTGAGGCGAGCGCAAAGAATGTCGTCAAGTACGCTACAGTGACTATCCACACAACTTTAGAAGGGGGCGTAAGCATGGTGTTGTTATAACTCTTAAAAATCCTGACTATAAATAAACCTTCCATGACTGCTGCTACTACTGCTACTACTAAATGCACTGCGTGCCACCGAAAAGCCTTGCCAGGAAATGAATATTGCCTGCATCACAAACAAGCATTTGATAGCATGATAAATCACTACAAAGCATGGATTAACGCATATGGCAGAATATCATGGAAAGAATTTTTGACCAAACTATTGAGCATGCAAGAAACAGGTAGCTGGGTAAAAGAAGTGATTGAGACGGAATTAAAAAAGTAATAGAGGAGAGATATAGAGAAGAACAGGAGTTATTGGAGGAAGAGGCTTACATGTCCATTCCGCCCATTCCGCCCATTCCGCCCATTCCGCCCATTCCGCCGCCTGGCGGTCCTGGTGGTCCCCCGCCTGCTGACTTACTTGAGGCAATGACGTCGTCGATCCTCAGTAGCATCGATGCAGCTTCTGTGGCAGATTTAATTATTTGCTCCTTCACTGCAAGAGGCTCTACTATGTCCAACTTGCTTATATCGCCAACCTTGGCGTTCCGTACGTCGACGCCTGTCCACTTGCTGCCCTTGCTCTGCTTTGAGCGAAGCTCTGTGAGTGTGTCAATCGGATCCATGCCAGCATTCTCTGCAAGAGACAGGGGTATCACTTCCAAGGCTTCTGCAAATTTCTCCGCAGCGATCTGCTCCCTGCCGGATAGTGTGTTTGTCCACTCCCTAAGCTTTGATGCGGTATAGGCCTCGGGGGCTCCACCACCTGCAACGATGGCAGGCTTTTCAAGGACATCCTTTGACACCATTAGCGCGTCGTGCACAGATCTCTCGGCCTCATCTACAATTCTCTGAGAGCCGCCTCTTATGAGAATAGTTACAGACTTGGGGTGTTTGGCTCCCTCAACGAATACCCACTTGTCAGTTTCGATTTTTCTTTCTTCAACCAAGTCGGCACTTCCAAGGTCTTTGGCTGTAAGGTCTTCAAGGCTATTGACAACCCTTGCCCCAGTTGCCCTTGCCATCTTTGTCATGTCTGATTCCTTGACACGCCTTACTGTCAGAATGCCTGCTTTTGCAAGATAGTGCTGTGCAATATCGTCTATTCCTTTCTGGCACACAACCACGTTAGCACCACACTCGATTATCTTGTCGACCATTGACTTGAGCATTCTATTTTCCTCTTCAAGGAACATCTTCATCTGATCAGGCGAGTTGATGTTTATCTTGGCATCAAACTCAGTCTTCTCAATCTCAAGAGCAGAGTTGATAAGAGCAATCTTGGCTTTTTCTATCCTCTTTGGCATGCCGCCATGCACAACTTCCTTGTCCAAGACGATTCCCTTAACCAATTTAGTGTCGCGTAGGCTGCCTCCAGCTTTCTTTTCTACCTTGACATCATCAATATCGAGTCTAAAACCAGAGTCAGTCTTTTCAGACACTGCAAGGGCTGCGTCAACTACTATCTGAGCAAGCTCCTCAGACTCTCCTGACACTAGCTTTGTTTGCATTGCTGTCTTGGCTATTCGTATCAGTTCTTGCTTTTCATTGCCGGCAATCTTGTGTGCGATATTGTTTAACACTTCAATAGCCCTTGCAGCAGCCTTTCGGTAGCCGTCAACAATGACCGTAGGGTGGACATCTTTGTTGATAAGTTCTTCAGCCTTTTCGATGAGCGCGCCAGCAAGCACCACTACAGAGGTTGTGCCATCTCCCACCTCATTGTCTGTAGCCTTGCTAATCTCTACCATCATCTTGGCTGCTGGATGCTGAACATCTATCTCTTTGAGAATTGTAGCACCGTCATTTGTTATTGTTACATCGCCAAGAGTGTCGACAAGCATCTTATCCATTCCTCTTGGGCCAAGTGAGCTTCTAACGATTTCAGCAATCAGCTTTGCAGCAGTGATATTGTTCTTTTGGGCATCTCGGCCTTTGGTCTGCGATGTACCTTCCTTAAGAATTAACACCGGGACGCCTCCAGCTGAACCCTGTTGTATTGACATTTTTCACATTTCTCCTAAAATTGTAAATTTAATGGGATTGCGCGGGATATTTTAAATTTGCTGTAAGGTTATTATATGCTATTTTTTGCAAGCCTGATGCGAGCTATTCCATTAACGTACTGAATGTGCTTTACTACAGGGTTAACCGCAGTATCTGGCAACTTTGCTAAGAGTTCATACCTTCTTGTTCCACGGGCAACAATCCTTAGTTGCCGCGTTTCTGCTTCGTATGTTGCACTGATGTCGGAAGCATCTGACACGCCGCGTATCTCGGCTATCACCTCATAGTAGTCTGGGCCCTCTATCACTTCAGGCGTCGCAGGCATAACATCCTCGATTCGAGGCCGGACATTCCTTGCTATGGGATTTCGAAACATCGGCTTGACTTGAACTTCCTTTGAGGCTTCTTTGTATTTTACTGAGTTTGGTAGTGCCTTCCATGCAAGGCCAGTTAGAGCACCCGCAGCAAAGCCGCCGATGTGGGCAAGATATGCAACGCCTGTTTCACCTGCAGGTCCTAGTTGGCCGATGACGGCAAAGATCAACTGCAATATGAACCAGAAGGGTATGTAGACCAGCACAGGTATACGGACTGTGTAGATGAAGAATACTGCTATTATGGTAAGGATGTTGGCTCTTGGATACATGACAAGGTACGCGCCAAGGATGCCGGAAATTGCACCTGATGCACCGACTGCAGGTATCTCTCCCTGCCCAGTTGAAACAGCGTAAAAGCTGTGGGCAAAGGCTGCCGCTGCTCCCCATCCAAGGTATATAAGGATGTACTTTATCTTACCATATCTGTCCTCAATGTTGTCACCAAATACAAAAAGAAATACCATATTGCCTATGATATGGGCAATTCCACCATGCATGAACATGGATGTAATGATCGTAGGCGCGCTGCTAGGAAAGTCATTGACTATCCTGCTTGGAACTGCACCATAGGTCATAAATACATCCTCCGTTGCACGGGGATCTGAGAAGAAGCTTGTGGCCGATGCCTCCCAGATAAAGACGATAACGTTTATGGCGATCATACCATAATTCACGTATGGCCTTCCATGCATACGTTGTATGTCGTCGTGTATTGGAAACATACTACCAGAGTCTACTTGTGGAGTGTATTTACAAGAAATAAGCCTTTGCGCTATGAAAAGCCAAAGGGGTTCATATTGGGCATATCATCGCCTCCGCTCTTTTCTCCATGGGCCTTTCTTTTATGGCGCTTCATTCTTTCCTTATCATTAAAGGTCATATTGCAATGCTCACACTTCCATACCTTTTGCTCGCTGCCGCCTCTTATTTTGCTAAAGAGATCCATCAGCTGCCGTCATCTGCATACAGGTTGATTAAAGTTGCTATTTTGCTATCCTGTGATGCCTAAGGTCTATTATATAGCATCTTAAAGAAGATGTACAAAATAAATCATAATAATGACTTGGTAAGTTCATACACAACCATAGATTGATGCAAGGATGCCAAAGAGACCCAACTCAGACCGCATATATCCTACAATTTTTAGCACATATTGTGCTTACAGGAATGTACAGATCTCTTCTGTGAAAAGTCCATCCTCGTCGGTACCGACGATAAAGTTCGTTGCAAGTGTGGCATTCAAAAGTTGACTTAGCATATGAACTACGACCACCACCATCACCGCCGCCACCACCATCATCATCATTACCTTAATGCTCCTCAAGATACCTCTAAGTGACGTAGAATAGACTGAACCTGGGAACAATAACAACAAGATATGATTGGCACATGCCTACTCATAGAATTAATAGTCCGACGTGAAGCCGCCGCAGCGACATTCGCTACGATGTTACACTTGCACTGATAGCAGCAATCGCAGTAGTACCATTTCTTAGCGTGTCTCTTGCACTAATGAGCAAATACTTCTTCTGCAAGTAGTTAAGTGGCCATCTCTACATTTATGCATGATTATTCCATGACTATCATAGTCAATGTCGATTTGACGCCGTTAAGCTTTCTAAGCTTCCAAGTGATCGTTTCCTTTACCTTTTCCATCGTGTCAGCTTCAACCTGTGCCACGATGTCATAAACACCGTAAACTTGGTATACCTCGTTGACACTTTCAAGTTTTTTCAATTCGCTAACAAGAGAATCCTCACTTCCAAGTTCGGCATTCATAAGAACAAAAGCTTTTGGCATATATGCATGCTTGATGAAGTCTGATGTATAAAAACGTGATCTATACTTCATTCTTCAGCTTGCTTTCGTCAAACGGTTCGGCCTTTTCCCACTGGTATGCAAACAGGTCAGAGCACCATTCAAGAAATTCCTTGTCCTCGGCGTAAAACATTATATTTAGATCAGGTTCGCCCTTCATGTTAGGAAAGAGCACACATCCTTGCTTTTCATTAAAAATCGTCATCACCTTTACCTCAGGGAGCATCCTGCGCTCAACTAGGCCCGTGCTGATGAAATTGCGCCATCCAATCTTTTGCAGAATCTGTGTTCGCCCTTTTGGAACAACTGCATTTGCGGCAAAAATATAGGAAAATCTTACACCTTTCTCTACTCTACTGCTCACTGTTTCAATAAGGTCGAGTGGGACCTGCGCCATTATCTCTTTAATGTATTGCTCAGATTCACTGTAAAGATTCTTCCAGCGCTGAAGTATTGCCATGACGCCGTGCACCATTTCACAGTTCTGAAACGTCCCCATTCTCTGGATAAACTTGGTCGGTAGGTCGCCAAGACTGTGGTCAAGGAAAAATTCCTTATTGCGATACAGAAAATCATAACTTGGCATTAGCATTACCACCGTTCTGCCATAAACAGTTAACATAAGCTCGCCGTCTCTACCTTTAGCTACTAACCCCGCCTCGATGAGGCGTGTCATGTTCCGGTGGGCTTCTTGCATAGTAGCATTAAGCTCTGCGGCAAGCTGTGAAAGGCGATGATTCTTTTGGTTGAGCTTTATCAGCATCAAGAGACGGAGGTCGCCGGCAAGCTCGAAGAATAAAGACCCGACGCCTTCATTAGGCTCCTGATCTGACATCCTGCATTTACACACACCACGGGTTTAAAAACCTGTCAAGCTGAACATCTGCATTCAACATAAGAGCAAGAATTATAATTTGGCTAAATCCACTGTTTGGATATTATGGGTGAAAAGAAATCCATCTCGGCTCTAGTAAGTGGTGGAGAAGCCAATGCAGGACCACCTCTGGGTCCATCAATGGGTCCGATGGGTGTCAATGTCCTGCAAGTGGTAAATACCATTAACGAAAAGACAAAGGATTTTCCCGGCATGAAGGTTCCAGTCAAAGTAGAGGTGGATACCGAAACAAAAAAGTTCACAGTTGAAGTTGGCATACCGCCGACAGCTGCTCTTGTGGCAAAAGAGGCAGGGATAGCAAAGGGCTCAGGCACCTCTGGCACTGATTATGCTGGCGACCTGTCGATAGCAAGTGCTGTCAAAATAGCCAAGATGAAGATTGATGGCTCTTACGCTAAGGATCTTAGGGGGGCTGTCAAAGAAGTCCTCGGATCTTGCGTTAGTATGGGTGTAAAGGTTGAAGGCAAACCTGCAAAGGAAGCGTATGCAGATATTTCTGCAGGCAATCATGATGCCCTCCTCAACAATTCCCAATAGGAGCGAAACCATAACAACTATTCATAATCCTCTATAATAACGATCAATTAGATCATGCTGCGCGTTTCTTCTACTCCTGCACTTACATTCTCGATTGGTACAACGCAGGCTCTCAGACCTTATTGTTTTTCAGTTGGAGAAACAGGTATTTTTCACCCAAAAAAAGTTCCTAGCCCTCAAAATGCAGGCAACCAACCAATAAATCTTAAATAATAATTCATGCACTTGTATCTTGTCTGAACATGAGTGAAGAAAGGAAAACGGCAAGCATGCACGCTGCTAGTAGCAGCTTGGTAGAATTGAGCGAGAGAAATTTTGATGAAATTGTGGGAGGCAGCAAGCCGGTATTAGTTGATTTTTGGGCAACATGGTGCGGTCCTTGCCAATTCATGCTTCCTATATTTGACAAGCTAGCCAAGAAATATGGCGACAAGGTGGCATTTGGAAGACTGAACGTAGACGACAACCAAGGGATTGCAATGCGCTATGATGTCTATGCCATTCCAACATTTATCATGTTTATGAACGGCAAGACAGTGGACAGGGCAGTAGGTGCGGTGGGAGAAAAGGGTCTAGAAGGCTTGCTTCAAAAGTACCAATGATCCGGGGTCTTAAAGGTACCCAAATGTCGGATCGCTTTTCCTTTTCTTAGCAACAAGCATGTTCAAAACTTCCTTTTCGAAATCGTTTAGTCTGTGGTTGAACCTCTCAAGCATTTGCTTTGCCTGCCTGCTGTTGAGATCTGTATAAAAAACATCACCCTCATTTATCTGACGGCCAATTGTCGCTTCTTTGACGGACACTGCTACCTGCATGCCCGCAGTTGCTTCCTCAATTGCTTTGCCGCTTTCCTGTATCTGATGTACAGTGCCTACCTTTCTACCTTCTTCATTTACCACATGCACCTTTTGCTTGAGCCGGCCTACTAGAATTTCGGCGCCAAAGACAGCGGGATCACTGCGCCTAAAAATGAATCCTTTAAGGAACTGAAATTTGCATATAGGCGGCAGCTCATTGAACATAATCAATTCTTCATGTTCACGTTGGTATGCTACCCAGTCTGTGTAGCTTCGTACAAGGTTGTAGATAATCTGTTCATTAAAGATCTTCACTCCACGATCCTGCGCCTCCTTTTGTGCATCTTCAAGCACTTTGACGTTAAAGCCTAACAGGACTCCAAGATAGCGGTCATTTTCCCTCACTGCAGTGGCCTCTACAACATCTCTTCTAGTAATGTTGCCAATGTCTGCTATCCTGATGGGAACGTTTGCTTTCTTTAACAAGTCTACTATGGCCTCAAGCGAGCCGATAGTATCGCATTTCAATATAACTCCGCTGGTTTGTGTATTGCTTACGATCGCATTCTTGACCTCTGACTCTACAAGCGACTTTAGACCGTCAAGCTCCTCTTTGTTCTTCCTCTGCGTGTTGTTGTAAACGTATACAGGACTCCCTGCCAGCACCCCCTCAAGGTCCGGTGAGGTTATCTTCAAGCCTGCAGCGGCTATTACCTCATTGACCTGCTTGAATTTGTCCCGAGGGTCTCGCATTTCATCAAGCGGTTTTGGCAGCAATAACGCTTTTATCCTGGTGGAAACTGCACCATCGCGCTTACCTATAACGATGCTGTCGCCCTGATGTAGTACGCCGTCAAGCAGTATGATGTTTGCAGAGGGTCCAAGACCCGTTTCTTCGTTAAATTCAAGCACTATACCTCTTGCAGCATCCTTGGTATGGCGTTCCAGTTTCTTTCCCATGTACTGCTGTGTTAGACCCACCAACACGGCTAAGAGTTCCGGTATTCCTACGCCGGTTCTTGCACTGACAGGGACTATCGCAACTTCCCTTGCGAAATCCTTGACTCGCCAGAATGCTTCCGATGGGTAACCCAGCCTCGAGAGCATTCCAACGACGCTGTATACTTTTTCGTCAAGCAAAGTCTGTACAGCGACATCCTGCCTTTTTACATCCTCAGAAATGAATCGTGTAGAGGTGCGCCAGCCAGCAACCATGTCGACTTTGTTGAGCGCAATTACAAATGGTACCTTGCGCTTTTTCAGAATGTCCATGCTTTCAATAGTCTGGGCTTCAAAACCCTTGTTCACGTCGACAACGACTATAGCAATGTCGGCCGCAGAGCCGCCCCGTGTGCGCAGGTTCGCAAAAATCTCGTGGCCAGGTGTATCGATGACAAGTAATCCCGGTATTGCAGATTCTGCCTTGGCAAGTTTAGCGTATAGCGGCCCAGTTATCTCTTTAATGGTCTCAACAGGTAAAAAACTTGCACCTATATGCTGCGTTATACCGCCCACTTCTCGTGCCTGAACTGCAGTACCACGAATATTATCCAGTAACGAAGTCTTGCCCGAGTCTACATGACCTAAAACTACGACGATTGGCTGCCTAAGTTCCACGTATACGGATCAGCCAAAAATGACACGCGACTCTTTTATGAAGCTTTCAGGAGAATCCGAAGCATGAATAATGTTGTCAGTAAACCCGAGGCCAAAATCACCTCTGATGGTTCCTGGAGAGGCTTCAAATGCCTTGGTCGAGCCGATCATGAGCCTTACTGTATTTACTGCATGACTGCCTTCCAGGATGCATGCCACTACAGTGCCAGACATAATAAAAGATAGCAATTCGTCAAAAAATGGCTTGTCCTTGTGGACTGAGTAAAATTCCTGTGCCTTTTCCTTAGTGAAATTGTATAGCTTTAAGTCCTTTAGCTGAAAGCCTTTTTCTTCAAAGCGCGCCAATATCTTGCCTGTAAGTTTACGCCTAAAACCATCAGGCTTGATAACAATAAGCGTTTGATCAGGTGTCATGGCCTATCTTTTACCACTAATGCTTTTTCATGTGCAGCCCACCCTTTACATAGCGAACTGTCCACTTGAGTTTTCTTGGGTCACGTTTTAACACCCGCATGTTCTTCTTACACTTGCTCGAGCAAGTCCACTGCACATGTCCGTCATTTCTGACGAGCATGATTCCATGTCCACTGGTAATATGTCTACCACAGAAGGAGCAGTTGCGTAGAGATGTTGCTGTCTTGCTCATTCACCACTATCACCTTATCTTGCGGGCCTCGCGCTCGGTTTCTCTAAGCATCAATATATCGTTCATCCTAACGGAACCCTTGACGTTCCTTGTAAGAATCCTGCCTCGATCCTTGCCTTCGAGAACCTTGACACGTACCTGTATGACTTCGCCGGCGATCCCTGTCCTGCCCACTATCTGGATGACTTCGGCAGGGACGACCTTTTCTTCAGCTGTCCTGCTGCTCATCTATCGGTCTTCACACACCCCTATCATTTCTGGGCCGCCGCTACTCCCTTCATGGTGCTTATAGAGCTGACGACCTGCTCAACAATGTGTTGAGCCTCGCCAGCGTCGACAATTGTGGCGGCTGCAGAGCCTACATCAATTCCAAGTGACGCACCTAGCTGCTGCTTGCTAGGTACAAAGATAAATGGTGCGTTTCTTTCTTCGCAGAGGATAGGCAAATGAGCCACAACTTCTGGCGGCTCGACATCCTCTGCAATTACAACTAGCTTTGACACGCCTCGTTCGATAGCTTTGGTAGTCTCATTGGTGCCCTTGCGGACTTTACCGCTCTGCTTTGATACCCTAACAGCCTCGTAAACTGCATTTACCAGATCCTTAGAAGTTTCAAACTTGACATAATATGGCTTACTCACTGTTTCTATCACCCATTGGGATCATCTTGTTCTTCTGTGTAAGAAGAAGAAGCGTATTAAAAATGTTGTCCATTCCTATATCTGGGACTGCACATACCTGCGGTATTCATCAACCTTTGAATCCAGTAGCGATTTGTCAGTCGATTCTGCATACATTCTGATAAGGGGTTCAGTCCCACTAGGCCTTAACATCAGCCAAGTCTCCTCATCAATCCAAATCTTGGCTCCATCCAGCGTCTCGACCTTCTTGGGGCTTCCATGCTCGATGCATATCTTAATTATGCTGTCGACTACTTCTCGGGAAGAGCAGGTAAACTTGGTCTTATACTGGAAGGTCTGTGGCAGCTGCGCAAAGTGCTTGGAAAGTGGCTTTTCAGATGCAGCCAGCATATCAAGTACAAGTGCAGTAGCCATCGCTCCATCTCTTACTTCATTTAGCGGGCCGTACATAAAGCCGCCATTCTCCTCCAGGCCAAGCGGGCAGCTGCGTTTTACCATTTCTCGGGACACTTCGACGCTTCCAACCTTAGTATAAATTATTTTAGAGCCGGCCTGTTCTGCCACAGCAGATAGTATTATAGAAGTGTTGATAGGACAAACAACTTCAGAACCCTTATGCTTTTGTGAAAGCAAGTGCTTGACCAATAGCGCGCCAGTCTTGTCGCCCATATAGATTGAGCCAGTGTTGTCACAAAATATGCTACGATCGCCGTCGCCGTCGTATGCAACACCAAAATCCGCCTTTGCCGACTTGACAGCTTCTGAGAGCACTTCAAGATTGTCCGGTGTCGGCTCTGAGCCACGTCCAGCAAAATCGCCATCTATATGACCATTGATGACGATTACTTTGCAACCAAGCTTTCTTGCTACAAGTGGAGCAACAGCTGCTTGCGCGCCGTTTCCAGTATCCATCACCAAAGTGAATTTTCGTTGCTTTATCCTGTCGACATCTATAAGGGCAAACATAGCCTCAACATAATTACTGACAATATTGTAATCAGTAGAATCGCGACCAGTTCCATCTATCCTGATAAATCTCTTTGAATAATAAATATCCTCCACCTTTAGCTCATCCTCCCTTGGAATTTCTACGCCATCTGCCGCAGTAGGTTTGATCCCGTTGTACTCGGGCGGATTATGCGATGCAGTTATCATGACCCCCCCGTTGTATCCTAGGCGCTTTGCAGCGTACTGTAGGCATGGAGTCGGTATAAGGCCTGCATTTGCAGTGTCAAGCCCTGCAGAGTTGAGAGCGGACCTAACAAGTCTTGACAGGACAGGGTGCGATTTGCGTCCGTCATATCCTACCACTATGGGTCCTTTGCCAAAATACGTGCCAAGCGCATAGCAGAGATCAATCACAAGATCATGTGTAAGCTCTTGACCATAAACTCCGCGTACTCCATTTGTGCCAAAGAGCCGTGGTCTGATATTGCTTGCTTGCATGATCATAATGTATTATTTTTACAGCTACCAAGCTATAAATAGATAAATTTGGCTGCTGGTTCTTGCATTCTTAGGCGGGCGGGGGTCGCCAAGCCCGGTCAACGGCGCAGGTCTCTTTTTCTTTTGAAAAAAAGAGAAAAGAGTGCGAAGCTTAGAATGAGCCGGCTGGTTCCTGCAACCCTGTTCCTTAGGGATTCGTGGGTTCAAATCCCACCCCCCGCACTTTTAGATTCAGAACGGGAAGACTAGTTTAAGTCCGACAAACTAGTGGTAGACTGAATCGCAGGTACTTTAACCGGTAGTGCCATAAATAGGCCTCTAATAGGAGAATATGGTACGGGCCCACAGATTATTTCCCACCTCACGTACTAGATCTCGCGTGCTCTCACGATTACTGGCACTAAAGATATGCTAGATTAGAGAGAGATAGAGAGATAGGGGAATGATGACGCGACTGCCATAAAAACAATTAAAGCCTGCTGCACAACTGATTATGAAAAGTCATAGTTGCTCAAATCTGTCAAGCTATCAAAATCCTCTGCTATTTACGTCCTTCTAATATTTGCGCCAATAGCTGCTGGATTAGAGTTTGCTCATGCTGATCATTTGATTTTATTTGCAGTATCAGCAATAGCACTCATTCCGCTTGCAAAACTGATAGGTGATTCCACAGAACATCTTGCGACCTACTATGGTCCTACAGCAGGCTCGCTTCTGAATGTCACCTTTGGAAATGCTGCAGAGATCATTATTGCAGTGGTTGCCATAAGCGCAGGTCTACTAGACCTAGTCAAGGCATCCATTACAGGTGCAATAATTGGCAATATACTTCTCATCTTGGGGCTGAGCGTTATTGCTGGTGGCTTTAGATATAAAGAGCAAACCTTTAGCAGGGAAAATATCGGCGTTCAGTCATCAATGCTTTTCTTGGCAATAATTGGTCTTGCAATGCCAACCATTTTGGCAAGCACCATCCTTTCGCCTTTAGAAAACCAGGGGCAGGTACAGCTGCTGAGCGATGCATTGGCATTCATCCTGATGATTGTTTACATTCTTGGGATAGTATTCACATTCATTACCCACAAGCACCTGTTCACACCACCTGAAACTTCTGAGGACATCCAGGAAAGCCATGGCACACACTGGAGCAAGAAAAAATCGTTTCTACTCCTAGCCGCAAGCATGGTTGGTGTTATAGTAGTAAGTGAGATACTGGTGGCCTCTGTCGAAACAACAGGTGAAGAACTAGGCTTTGGCCAACTGTTTGTTGGTGCAATAATTGTAGGTATCGTTGGCAATGCAGCCGAGCACAGTAGTGCAATTCTCCTTGCAAGGAAGGGCAAAATGGAGCTTTCGATCGGCATTGCAGCAGGCTCAGGCACTCAGATAGCGCTTTTTGTAGTCCCGATTCTAGTATTTGCAGGCATTGCAATGGGTCAGCCATTTACACTTGTATTTACGCTGTTAGAGCTTGCGACAATTTTCCTAGCAGCAATAATTCTGAACCTGATAGTGCACGATGGGAGAAGTAACTGGTTTGAAGGCTTAATGTTGACTGCAGTCTATATCATAATTGCGATAGCATTCTTTTTTGTCGCAGACTAGTAGTCCTTGAGTCCTCTGCTAAGCTGTTCATGACTTTTTTTTAGTAGCGTCATCATGAGTGCGGAGACGTACAGCATGCGCTCTCGCATTTGTGAGCAGGAACATACCAAACCTCTACAGTGAAAACATGAGGAGGTAGCTGACGCAAAAAATCTGAGAAAGGACCTACTTTTGCACAGGGAATAAGATAAGAGATACTCAGGGAGATAAATATTCTCAGGAGCCGTTCTTGTTCTTGAATTGAAGAACCATATTGATCAAATGCTTGTGCATCCTTGAGTCGCCAGAGAGCTCGGCGTGAAATGCTGTGCCAATGATATTTTTTTGCTTGACTACCACGATTCTGTTGTTAAGCTTGCCGATTACTTCAACATCTTTGCCGACCTCACTTACGGCGGGAGCCCGGATAAAGACTCCCCTAAATGCTTCTTTGCCTAGCATGGCTAATGAAAGATCTGCTTCAAAGGAATCGTTCTGTCTTCCAAAGGCATTCCTCTCAACTACGATGTCAAGATTTCCTAGCAGTTTCTGCTTTGTGTCTCCTATAATTCTGTCATAGGCCCTCTTGGACAGCATTATCATGCCAGCACATGAGCCAAGCACTGGCATGCCTTCTGAAATACGCTTCTTTATTGCCGGCAGAGAGCGCTGAATTGCAGCAAGAGTGCTCTGCACAGTGCTTTCGCCACCTGGCAAAATCAGGCCATCAATCTTTTCTAGCTCCTCGGTGTAACGCACAATGTCGACAGTCCCGTTGACATGCAGCTCTTGCAACGCCTGGCTTGTGGCAGCTACATTTTCCTCTATGTCCCCCTGAAGACCAAGAACTCCAATTGTCACGGACTTCTTTTCGCTGCTACTACCACCACTGCTCAGGCGTGCTCGCCTCTCTCCTGCATACGAAGCTCAAGGTTATTTGTATCCATGCCAAGAAGTGACTTCTTTTCATCAACCATTTTTTGTGCTTCCATCACTATCTTGGCGTCGTCATAGAATGTCGTGGCAAGCACAACTGCCCTTGCCCTCTGAGCAGGGTCATCAGACTTGAAAATGCCAGAACCTACGAACACACCATCGCAGCCAAGATTCATCAAAAGCGCTGCATCTGCCGGCGTGGTAATTCCCCCTGCAGCAAAATTAACCACAGGTAACCTTCCAAGGCGCGCCGTTTCTTCGGCTATTTGATATGATACTTTCAGTTCACGCGCAGCCTTCATCAGTTCCTGTCTGTCACTATCCTGATAAATTGATCGGATCCTGCGTATTTCGTTGTTGACCATGCGAATGTGAGTTACTGCCTCAGACACATTGCCAGTTCCCGGCTCGCCCTTAGTCCTTATCATGGCGCAGCCCTCTTCAATTCTACGCAATGCCTCGCCAAGGTTCTTGGCACCATTGACAAAAGGAGTCGTGAAGTCCCACTTCCAGATGTGGCGTTCTTCGTCTGCTGGTGTCAGCACTTCACTTTCGTCTATCATGTCAACGCCCACGGCTTCTAGTATCTTCGCTTCGTCTGTATGGCCAATCCTGCACTTGGCCATGATTGGGATTGTTATCGCGTCCATCATTTCCTGTATTACCTTGACGCTTGCAGTCCTTGCTACTCCGCCAGCCTTCCTAACATCGTATGGCAGCTTGTCAAGAACCATGACTGCTACTGCGCCGGCATCTTCTGCAATGACGGCCTGCTCTACATTTGTTACGTCCATTACGACCCCATGTTTTTGCATGTGGGCAAAGCCGCGCTTCAATAAGGTGGTTCCGCGAACCATTTGGGCGTTCTCTATTGTTTCTACTTTAATGCCCTTGGGTTTTGGCTCAGTGGCCACAAGAGATATCGTCATTATGATACTACAAAGTCAATTGGCTGAAATGCTCTATATATCTTCTGTTAGATTCCTTTCCAACGATGTGTTAAGCGTTAACCATCGTTCGCCATTATGCGGATGTACAACTGCAAAAGGTTCGAAATTGACCAACCTGAAGCTTTTCAAGCCATATCATATCTAGCGGTTGACTTTGTTGCGGTAAATCCTCAGCCTTCACTGTACTAACTAATTGTTGCCGACCGACTATCAAGATCTATGCTGGATAGACCTGATGTAGTTCAGAAGGCCACCTGCTATCAGAACTTCTCTCTGCCTGGGAGTCAGATCGACCTTGAGAGTGATCTTATTCTTATCAGCTATTGCTTCAATCATTTTATTATTCTCATTCTTCAAGCTGCTGACTACATTTTCTATTGTAATGGGTGTACCCTGAACCAGCAGCTCAAAGTCATAGGCATTTTGGAACTCAAATGGTATAATCCCAAAGTTGATTAGGTTTGCTTTATGAATCCTTGCAAACGATTTTGCGATGACACCTTTGACTCCGAGATACATCGGTGCCAATGCAGCATGCTCTCTACTAGACCCCTGACCATAGTTCTCGCCTCCAATAATAAAGCCGCCATGTTTTTCCTTGGCTCTTTTTGCAAAGTCAGGGTCAATCCAATAGAATACGTACTCACTTATCGCCGGCACATTGCTCCTAAGAGGCAGTATCTTAGCTCCAGCAGGCATTATAGCGTCAGTGCTGATATTGTCTCCTACTCTTATTAGCACTTCACCCTGCAGCACAGACTCCATAGGTTGCCGTAACGGAAGCGGACGTATATTGGGACCTCTAGATATCTGTATCTTATCAGCCTGGTCTGCATGAGCTGGCGCCACAATGGATGAGTCATCGATTACAAATTTATCCGGCCACGGGATATTGGGATACTCGCCAAGGTCGCGTGGATCGGTTATCTTTCCGGTCACAGCGCAAGCAACACATACTTCTGGTGATGTCAGGTAGACCTTGTCGTCCTTTGTACCGCTCCTTCCAGGCCAGTTCCGATTGAAGGATCTAATTGAAATCCAATCAGTTCCTGGTGCAGAGCCCATGCCTATGCAGCCCTGGCAGCCACTTTCAAGCAGTCGGGCGCCGGAAGCAATGATATCATATATTGGACCGTCACGCGCTACAGTCTCAAGCACTTGCTTTGAACCAGGGTTAATGGCCATTGTGACATTTGAGTGGACCTTTCTGCCCTTGAGCACGTGAGCAACAGTCATCATTTCAACATAACTTGAATTGGTGCATGAACCTATGAGCACCTGATGAACATCGACGCCCTGTACGTCGCGTACCTTGTGCACGGCATCAGGTGAGCCCGGCAGCGCGATCAGTGGCTCAAGCTCGCTCAGGTTTATCTCTATGTTTTCATCATAGCTGCAGCTAGGGTCCCCCATGTAACGCTTGTAGTCATGCGGCCTGCCTTGACGAGTCAGGTAGTCAAGCGTGACTTCATCTGATTCAAACAGAGATGTGGTGGCACCAAGCTCTGCGCCCATATTGCATATTGTACCTCTCTGTGGGACACCTAGACTCCTGATACCTTCGCCATAGTACTCAAAGATCTTACCCACTCCTCCTTTGACAGACAATCTGCGCAGCATTTCAAGGATTATGTCCTTGGCAGTGACCCAAGGCCTGAGCATGCCAGTCAACTTTACTCCAACTATCTTGGGCATTTTGGTGTAGAATGGTGCGCCAGCCATGGCTACAGCTACATCTAGACCTCCTACTCCAATTGCCATCATGCCTGCGCCACCTGCAGTAGGAGTGTGGCTATCAGAGCCTATCAGCAATTTGCCTGGCACTGAAAAGCGTTCAAGGTTTACTTGATGACAGATGCCATTGCCTGGCTTGCTATAATAGATGCCATATTTTGAGGCAAACGTCTGGAGGAAACGGTGATCGTCGGCGTTTTCAAACCCAGTCTGTAGAATATTATGGTCTACATAGATGGCGGCATGTTCTACCTTAACCCGCGGTATTCCCATGGCTTCAAATTGCAGGCAAGCCATGGTACCAGTTGCATCTTGCATAAGAACCCGGTCTACCTTAAGACCGATTTCTTGGCCTGACTCGACCTTGCCTTCAACAAGATGATCTGAAATTATCTTTTGAGCGAGATTTAAAGAAGTCATTATCCCTGAGGTTTCTAGCGAGCAATGGATATTTAATAATATATGAGTACGATTGAATCGGTTATGTCCTTGAATGTTGTTCTAAAATTAAACTAATTCTCCTTAAAATTGACTGATTGAATTGATAGTTTGTAGTCAAACTGTCCATTCCGACTTGCTCTTAGTAGGGTTGCTTTAGGTTGCTTTAGGTTTAACTTATTGTTAATATTTTAAATGACTCATTTAATTGGACGACGGTCTCACCAATCCAAATGAGTCGATAATATCTCTGATAGGTAGTGGAACCGCTGGAGTTGTTTCAGGCCACCGAGCTGAAAATACGGCATATCCTGTATTCGTGTCCTCGCTCAACACATAAAGAGAAAACACTTTGGCACCTCCTACTACTAGAGCTGCGGAAAATGAATTACTATTGCTGTTGCCAGCGGGGCCATAAGTCATTTCCACAAATTTGGTGGGCACCGAACCCTTCACTACTGCTTGGTTCGTTTACGGGGTTTTTATTTCTGACATCTGAACAGTCATGTTCTCAATACTCTCCTCTTCTACTCTAAAGGTTAAGGTAAGACCACCGCCAGAATTTGTCGTAACTATCGCTTGGCGAAGGTCTCACTCTAGGAGGCTTCGCCTACCTTGTCGATTATTTTTCACTGCTTGCAAAGCAAAAATTAATCATTTTCCTTAAAGCTAAGAGCAAATAGAGAAAACTAGGCATAATAATATGCTAACGACGACGATAAAAGAAGAAGAAAAAGCAAAAATGAAAAACAATAATGATAATAAAGAGAATATTTTTCATTTTTTCTTAAAGTATCAACAAGCAAAGAACAACAGCCCGAGCTCGAGCGTAAGCGAGTGAGTGTGGTATGCTAGCACAATAAGTACGAATTTGTGTTATACACTTGGTGAGGCATAGAGTCTTCTCCTCACCCACCACTGGTAGTTGAATCAACTTCCCATTCTTGCAATTCTTTATCAAGTTTAGAATTGACTTTGGTGATTGGTTGCAATGTATCTTTTTGAATATCTTTCTTCTTCTCCTCCTTCTTCTCTTGTTCTTCCATACTCGTGATATACTATTGGCAGAAAAGATTATTGAACATTCGTAATCCTCTTCTTCTCCATGAAAAAGCATTAGTGATAGTTGCGAGCAGAAATGTCATCGCAGGTTGAGTCTGGTGTAGGAGGCGGTATGCACATGTCTGGATATGAAGAATCGCAGGCAGTTTCTTTTGCTTTTTCTTCTTCATGTGCTGTTGGTGATGGTTCTTTTTCTTTTGCTTGTTTTGGCTCTTGTACAATTAGTGCATGCAGTGCAGCTACCCTGGATTATTCTAAATCTTCTCCTGCTGTCAACTCACTGATGTTACTATCTCCGCATTTTTTGACTGAGCAGCAATAGCTTAAGGTAATCTTTTTTGCAAAAGTAGCGCTTGCTGTCTATTGCGCTATTATACGTGGAGCTTTGAAGGCGTTCTCCTCCGGTAGGATACCAAAGCATAGCCATACAAAGCGAAACAAATAGGATGCAATCTCAATTGGCTTTGCAAGGGAGAAGATTGTCAACAACAGATAAGGAATATTCATTAGGTGGTATACCTTTTTCATTTCTTATTCACAACTGATTTCCAATCAGCCCTAATAGCTGGTTTTCCCTTTAGCCTTTGAAGGTAATTATATGCAGATAGTGCTGCAATAGCTCCTTGACCAGCAGAAATTATAGCCTGTTTGTAGGGTACATCTGTAACGTCACCTGCAGCAAATATCCCTTTAGAAGAAGTGCTGCAATATTTGTCAACAATTATTTCTTTGCTGCCATTTAATTTAACTAGATCTTTGACAATATCTGTCCTTGCAACATATCCCATTTCGACAAATATTCCGTCGACATCTAACTTTGATTCAGATTTGGTTTTGGAATTATAGAGAGTCAAAGACTCAACTTTTGAATTACCATTAATCGCTTTCACAATAGAATTGGAAATGAAAGAAATCCTATTGCTATTATCTTTATCTTGTAATAAGTCAATCGAATCTTCTGAACCTACCGGTTTGTCAGTACTATGGATTATGTATAGTTGTGATGCTAGCTCTTTGAGATATAATGCTGCTTCTAAAGCTGGGTCACCAGCGCCAACAATTGCAACTTTTTTATTTTTGAAAAAAGGACCGTCACAAACTGCACAATATGAAACTCCTCTTCCATTTAACTCCTTTTCACCTTTCACATTCAAGTCTCTGGGAGTCTTGCCAAATGCAAGAATCAGGGTATAGCCAGAGTATCCCCTATTGTTGTTATTTGTTTTTATTATAAAGCCACCACCTTCCTCATGTTTTGTTATGGAGAGTACCTCTTCATATGCAAATTCAGCTCCAAAATTTCTTGCTTGTTGTTCAAACTTTTGCATAAGTTCAAAACCGCCTATGTGCTCAAAAGGAGGATAGTTTTCTATCGCATTTGTAAGAAGTGCTTGTCCTCCAATATCTTTTGTAATTACTAAAGTCTTGAGGCCTTGGCGGCTAGCGTACATCGCAGCGGTCAGTCCTGCTGATGCTCCACCGACAACTAGTACATCATATGACAATTGTTATCAATTATTTATTGCCTAATCGCGCCATTAAATCTTCTTCTTCTCTCCGGATACGGGGCAACTTTAGCATTGACAGATTATCAAAAAGGGTTTCTATAGAAAAGGCTAATCTATGGAAAAACAAAAAGAAAGAGAAAAAGAAGGGTGACGGATAAAAAATATAGTTAAAAATTAACCCACAAATTATAGAATAAGCATAAAACACTACAAGGTGGGAAAAAAGGTAGGGCTAGTTCTCTTTTTTCTATTCTGTACTAAACGAGTGTCCACATGAGCAGCTCTTCGTCACATTGGGATTGTTGATCTTAAAACCTGAGCCCATCAGGCTCTCGATGTAGTCAATGTTGGCGTCTTTAAGATACCTCTGGCTGTAGCTGTCAAGCAACAGCTTTACTCCGTTCTGCTCAATGATCCTATCATCCTCGTCAGGCTTTTCTTCAAACCCCATTCCATATGAAAGGCCTGCACATCCTCCACCTGAGACGTAGACTCTTAGGTAAAGATTAGAGTTTCCTTCCTGCTTCATGAATTCGGCGACTTTCTCAGCCGCCTTTGGGGTTATTGTTACTACTTGACTTTGCTGAGCACTTTCCATGATCTAATCCGGGCCATTTTAGTATAATAACTTTTTCCTTCCTTATTGCTTAGCTTCTGCAGTTGCCTCTACTTTAGGCTGCTGTTGTTGTTGCGGTAATTGCTCATCTTTCTTTTGCTCAGCAGGAGCTTGGTAACTCTCTATGAACTTAATATTCTTGATTGTAGGAACAAACTTGAAGATATCATTTGCAACTGCTCGTTTGACTATTTGCAAGCCTTCAGCAAGGTATGTATCCTCTGGAAGCTGAATCTCTAAATTAGGAACCGCCAAATTGACCTGGAGTTTGTTTTCGTCTACACCCATTCTTCTCTTAACTAGAGCACTTACCTTTTCGCTGTCAGAATCGAGCTTTTTCAATACATTTGCGTCGTACAGAAGTGTCTTGCCTGCAAATCTGTGGTTAAAATCGACTTGTATCCTGCCTGAGCCAACATACCTCACTATGGCACGCCTGTTGTCGATTTCAATTTCGTCGCCAACTCCGACTTCGTCTGCCTTGTCGCCAAGCTTACGCTGAGGGATCATCCTGATTTTGCTATCATCTCTTTTTCCAAAGCCTTTTTCTGGCGGCACTTCGATGTTAAGCTTGTCACCAACATTGGCATTGGATAGGGCTTCATCCAAACCTTTCAGGACCCAGCTTTCGCCAATGGACACAATCCTTGGCTCATACTTGTGGGTTGGATCATAAAAGTTGGTTTTCTTAGCTTCTTCCTCTTTGGTTGTATCGAAAACATCGTTAGTATCTTTAACCCTAGCAGTATAATCCACCAATACGAGAGAACCCTTTTCTAAAGGCATAGAAATGCGCTTCTGTTTTACCTTATATTAATCTTGATAGGTTATAAAAAAGAGAGAGAGAAAATGGTACATTCAACCAAGCGCCTTTAATCTATCCATTGCTACTGATGCAGCTTCAGCGTTTGTCTTGATGCCAAGCATGTTCATTGCAGAGGCAATAGACGATATGGTCCGCATGACATGGTAGCGGCCAACCTCACCTATTGAGCCAATCCGGAACACCTTACCTTTTAGGTTACCAAAGCCGCCTGCAACCAATACCTTGAACTCATTTGATAATAGGCCACGGAATTTCTTATCGTCCATTCCCTGCAGGTAGTTGACTGCAATTATCATGTTGCTTCTTGCATCTGGCTTGGCAAAGGGTGTTAGGCCAAGCGAGCCCAAGCCGGCGTAAAAAGCGTCTGCACATATCTTGTGGCGCCTTATTCTGTTCTCTAGGCCCTCTTCGATCACAATGTCAAGTGCTTCTCTGAAGGCGTAGTAGAGCGGCAGCGCAGGTGTAAAGGGGGTTTCATAGTGCTCTTCATAGTACTTGAAGTAGCGCTTCAAATTCAGATACTGTGTGGGAGGCGGATTCTCTTGCATGTATTTCTTCGTGCGGTTGTTTATTGAAATCGGAGCGACACCTGGTGGTGCGGCCAGAGCTTTTTGCGACGCAGTTACACAAATGTCAATGTTCCATTTATCTACTGGTAATTCGTCACCTCCAAGTATTGAAACCGCGTCAGCAATAAAGTACGCACCCTTTCTTGCAGCAAGTTCACCCAGCTTGTCCATGTATCTTATTGTAGTTCCAGTAGATGTTTCGTTATAAACTGCATAAATGGCTTTAATGTCTTTGTGTTTTTCAAATGCTTCCTCAAACTTGTCGTAAGGTGGATTCTCTCCAGGCGGCGAGCTTATCCTGATCGCCTCCCCTCCCCAGCTGTCAATAAGGTCCGCAAGTCTAGTGCTAAACTCACCATTGACTGGGATTACTGCCTTGTCGCCTTTCCTAATGAGGTTAACAACAGATGCTTCTACTGCACCGGTGCCTGAAGTA
Source organism: Nitrososphaera sp. (assembly GCA_025924355.1). Classification (GTDB taxonomy): domain Archaea; phylum Thermoproteota; class Nitrososphaeria; order Nitrososphaerales; family Nitrososphaeraceae; genus Nitrososphaera. Next base: position 4,692 of record JAICEE010000007.1, on the reverse strand, counting down.
GTAAGAAGCACAATGTCATTTGAAGTCTGGAAGACCTTTTGGGTTTTTTCAACTATCGCCTTGTATAACATGCGAAAGTCATCGCTCCTATGGTTTATCATAGGAGCAAGCATTGCATTCATGACCCTGTTTGGGACATTCGTAGGACCGGGGAGCATCACCAGGTATTCCATATAGTTTCAAAAAAGCGGGCGAGCCAGCCATATTTAAATCAAATTACAATAATAGTGTAATAATAATAGTTACAGCCTCATAACGCTTTATAAAACTAAGAGACCGTAATTCTTCTCAAGATGTCGATGAGGGAGCGCCGTCATAGTATTTTGCAGTATGCCGAGAAAGCAGAGGAGGCCTGCCATGTAGTTGCAGCATTTGAGCCTGAAAACATTTTCTATCTCACAGGCTTTTGGGGTGAAGCCATTGCAATATGCATGGACAATGGCATAACAAAGTTGATCACGCCCAAATTAGAGTATTCAAGGGCCGAGAAGACTTCAATAGACTGTGAGGTATTTGCCACTGAAAGGGGGAGTGAACTCATTTCCACGTTTGTTTCACAAGTAAAAGGTAGCAGAGTATGCAGCGACTGCAGCGATTACTCTACTATCGGGTCGATTCGCAAATACGGCGGAGACATTTTGGTCAATACAGATCCCTTCTTCCAGACACGCAGGATAAAAGACCACTCAGAGATTAGAATTATCTCAAAAGCTGCAAAGATACTGGATAAGCTGTATGAAATATGCAAGGAGGAGATAAAGGTGGGTCTGTCAGAGCGCGATCTGCAGGCAAACCTCATCTACGAAGCAATGAAAATGGGTGCAAATCCACCATCATACAAGCCCACGCTAAATCCACTGATTATAGCAGGGGGACCCAACAGCGCGCTGCCACACGCCGAAGTAACAGACAGAAAATTTCGCAAGGGGGATATGATAGTGGTCGACCTTACGCTCCGGCATGCTGGCTACATAGCTGATGCCACAAGAACATTCGTCCTAGGCTCGGCAAACAAAGAGATGAAGGAAGTGTATAGCATAGTGCAAGATGCGCAAAAAATAGGCCTCAATAGGGCAAATGCAGGTGTGACATGTGGCCAGGTTGATGCTGCATGCAGAGACTTGATAGCAGAGCGCGGTTATGAGAGACTATTCATCCATTCAACCGGCCATGGAATAGGTCTTGACGTTCACGAACCTCCCTGGCTTAAGATGAAAAGTGACGAAAAGCTCAAAGCAAATATGGCTGTGACCGTTGAGCCCGGGATATATATGGAGAATAAATTCGGCGTGAGGATAGAGGATAGCATAATCGTAAATAATGGCAAGCCGCAAGTGCTCAATAGATTCCCAAAAGATCTTCTTGTTTTAAGATGAAATAAAAAAAAGTAGCACGATTTGAATGATGCATGAGAGTCTGGATCATTATGATTCTTGCCATCTTGGCGATGTTTGCAAGTCTCTAGAACTGATCACACAGAGCAGCAAAAAGATCCTTTGGCAATTCGTGATATCGAGACTAAAAAAGTGTCTTTGATGCGAAATTTTTTTCGATCTATTGAGCCTGATGTCATATACAGCGCGGACAGGGTGCAGGATTTGAGATCGCTGCTATGGCAAGATAGTTCAGGAATTTATGGCAAAGGCGGCAACACTATTGTGTTAGGGGTACAAGAAGGAATAGGAAGCGGTAGTATTATGGCATCATGCTAATTATTCAAAAAAAACTCTATGTGATCACTGTTATTGCTATAGCATCATCATTTGCTACGACCCTCTGCTGTTAATTCAGCCACAAGTTCTAGCAACCTTCTTGCAACTTGTGCTTTGCTTTCAGTAGGCAAGTGGATAATTTTTTTGTCCCTGTCAACGATAAACACTTCGTTTTTATCAGAGCCGGGTTCTGAACCTTTTCTGCTTAGGTCGTTTGCCACAATAATATCGGCATCACACTCCTTCAGTTTTCTATATGCCTTTTCAATCAAGGCTGACTCTGATACACAGTAGTCTGCCTTGAATGCAACAAGGAACGTGTCTTTGCTATTATTTTTTATTTCATCAATTATTTTCTTTGTAGCAACAAGTGACAGCTCCATCTTACCGAGCTTTGTGTTAATCTTTTTGTCTGATTTTTTTTCAGGTGCAAAATCTGCAACAGCAGCAGCCATTACAGCAATGTCATGTCTTTTGGACGATAACTCAGAAACAACTGCTTTATACATTTCTTCACCTGTATTTACGCGTACTATTTTGCCGGTTTCTGGACTTAGGGTTCCGTGACCATACACTAGTGTCACAGTTGCGCCCATCCGTTGTGCCTCCTGTGCTATGGCAAGACCCATCTTGCCAGAACTTAGGTTTGTTATGACCCTTATTGGGTCAATATATTCAATGGTACTACCAGCAGTAACAAGCATTCTTTTACCTGACAATGGTGTGTTATTGGAAAGGACTGAAATTGTAGCATTTAGTATATGCTCAGGGTCAGCCACTTTTGCCTTGCCTCCTTCTACCCTAGGTTCAATGAATACCATGTGCTCTTTCAATTTGCTGACATTTTGCTGGACAAATATGTTCTCATACATGGCCTCATGCATTGCAGGAGCTACTATTATCGGGATCTTGCTGCCGAGTGCAACGCTAAGAATTGATGTAACAGGTGTATCGTCGATACCAGCTGCTACTTTGCCAAGGGTGTTAGCCGTACATGGATAGACAATTATGAGGTCTGACATGCCATAGTCGGCTAGAATGATGTGCTCCAAGTTACCGGTCAACTTGGTGACTACATCATTGCCTGTGGCCCACTTCATCATTTCAGGATTGAGCAGCATTGACGCAGTTGATTCTGTCATGACAGCATGAACATCTGCACTGTGTTTCATCAATAGCCGTGCTAGGTCAATTGCCCGGTAAGCGGCAACACTTCCTGTGACGCAAAGTACTATTTTCTTTCCTTCAAGCTGCTTTCCTTGTGTTCCAAGGATATCTTTTGAAGGGTGAACTCCTCCTCTTCTTACTCTCATATTCTACTTTCATTCTTCCATTTGTTCAGCTCTTTTGTATCCATGTGAAATGTGTTAGATTCCTCAGGGAATGTGCCGGCTTTGATGTCATGGTTATAGCTTGAAACTGCATCAAATATCTCCTTGCTAAGTTCTGCATATCTTTTTACAAATCGCGGCCGAATATCTTCATAAATGCCTAACATATCATGTAGAACAAGGACCTGACCATCGCAGCTGGAGCCTGAGCCTATCCCTATTGTTGGAATTGATAGGCGCTTTGTTATCGCATCTGCCACCTCACTTGCAACCATCTCAAGAACAATGCTAAAGACGCCTGCCTTTTCTAGAACATTGGCGTCTTCAATCAGTTTTATCGCTCCTTCTTTCGTCCTGCCCTGCAATTTGTAGCCTTCCCATAATGATGATGTCTGAGGCCTGAGCCCAATGTGACCCATAACGGGTATCCCGGCATTTGCTATTGCATCTATTGTATCTACAATCTCAGAACTTCCTTCAAGTTTGACTGCATCACAACCAGCCTTTATCAGCTGGACTGCATTTTCAACTGCCACACTTGGACCTACTTGATATGAACCAAAGGGCATGTCGCCGACTATCATTGCACGCTTAGTTCCCCTTGCCACTGCACCGCAAAATATCATCATCTCCTGCATGCTAACAGGCATTGTGCTTGCGTAGCCCAATACCACCATTCCTGCACTATCACCTACAAGCAAAATGTCAATGTCTGCCTTATCACATATTCTTGCAGTAGAATACTCGTATGCTGTAAGAACAGAGATTTTTTCTTTTCCTTTCTTAGATAGTATATCATTAACATTGAGTTTTGTCCTGCTCTGCAATTATTGGACTTCACCTTTTATGATCTTGAGTGATTCGTGTAGATTTTTACTGTTGTCAAAATTATCTGTGATTTTTTTTAATGACAGAGTACTCCTGAGCTTGCGTGTAGATTCTACTAATATGGGCATAGCCCTTACGACATTATCGACAATAGTGATATTTGCAGCCCTAGATGTCCTCGACAATGGATTGAGATCGATTGTAATCACTGTCTTGTTCATTTTTGTCAATGCCTCTGTTCTATCTCCATCCTCAAGTGGAACCAACACTGTATCAGCAGCATAGATGCCATCAGGGTCAACTCGCCTGCGCTCACTTTGGAGCTGCGGAATTCTTGCTGATGCTTGTGAGCCTACTCCCAATACTTTTTTTGCACCGTGCAGCTCAAGCTCTGCTTTGATCGCCTTCTCACGCTCCTCAGTTCTATAAAAGATGTTGACCTCAATAGCCGCACCGGTCACTTTTGCTAGTTCCACCACTGTATTTGGACACAGGGCGGCGGTGTTGCCGTTTACAGATATGACGGGCCGGTTTGAGAGCAACATCATTGCTGCTGCGGCCTCAATCGCGCGTTGGGCAGTCTTTGTGGTGCGCTCGCCAATTAGATAATCGTATGCCTCGCCTCTTCCATGGGCTATTAGACCCTCGGGTACTACTAGGCCTCGCCTAAAGCCATTAACCAACATCTCACGGATGTAAATAGATTTAGCTCTAGGATGATCTGAAGGTATGCCAATGTGGTTTATGTGCAATTTTAGAGCATCCTTGCCCCCGCCACATCTATATTACAGACAATAAGCGAGCCCCCAAATTCTCTCAGG
>JAICEE010000006.1 GCA_025924355.1 Nitrososphaera sp. | reverse complement strand
GGAGTGAGTTCAAAGGATATTGACTTTGCCGAAGTGCATGATTGCTTTACCATAGCCGAGATCATCGACATTGAAGATCTTGGGTTCTTCCCAAAGGGCAAGGCTGTCCATGCAGTAAGGGATGGAGCAACACGCCTTAACGGCGAGATCCCGATAAATCCATCAGGTGGCTTGAAATCAAAAGGGCACCCGATCGGCGCAACAGGTATCGGGCAAGTAGTCGAAGTATTTGAGCAGTTCACTGGCAAAGCCGGCGAGCGTATAGTTCCAAATGCCGAGGTCGCACTAACTCACAACTTTGGGGCTACTGGTGCTAGCGCCGCGGTTCATATATTCAAGAAAGTGGATAGGAAATGATAGAGGAGAAATTATCAACTCATAAAAGCACCTTGGAAAAGTTCATTGAGGCTGCAAACAGGAAAAAGATCTTAGCCCAAAAATGCGTAAAGTGCGGCCACCTGATGCTGGAGACCATATTCTTTTGTGAAAAATGTGCTGGGAACAAATTTGAGCAAGTTGATCTTGAAGGCAGTGGCATTGTTGTGACATACACCATCCAAGCAGTTGTGCCGGAAGGTTTTGAGGATGTCGGCTCATATGCATGGGTGGTGTTCAAGTTAGACAATGCGCCCCTGCGAGCGTCAGGATTTCTCCCTGGCATCAAGACGCCTGCCGACCTACCGATAGGTACCAAGGTAAGGGTTGCAGGCTATGACTCCAAGCACGGTCTTATGCTCCAGAAATAGTTTCTCCTGTTGCCTAGAACCTGCATATCTCTCTCTTCCAACTGCATATCTTATATCATTCTATATACCTGCTTGAATGAATCTAGCATACACACCTGCTAGTCGCGCAAGAAATCCTTCTTCTTCCAGGTGTAGGCGCTGACCAACCAGCACATATCGTACATATCGTACAAACCGTTTCAACTCTAAGCTTACAGCACTTCATAGCTGAAAAGCTGGTAGCAAATACGAATGCAATTACCGAGGGCTTAATTTGAGCTCACTTACGTGCTCCAAGATCTCACGACCGTTTTACCTTTAAGAGTCGCTGTGCTCATCATCGCCGCTGACAAGCATCTTGATTCTTGTCTGTCTCTCGGATTGCTGTTGTAAGATACACCTTTTTTTGTAGCTTAGCTTTATGATAGTTTTTGGTATACTGTCTTCGACACCTAGAGTTTTTTCCATTTAATCTAGCGTAGTAACAGTAAGATGACGGGAGGAGAGAAGCGTCAGCAGTTCATGAGCCAGATCACCCACGCGACAGGTGTTGTGTACAACCAGCTTGGGCGCCTCAAGCTGCTCGACAGAAAGTTTGCCTCAATGGAGACATCTTTTCTAGAACAGATAGCTACCAACATTAAAGCAGGCAATAATGCCCGAGCAAAGATCCTTGCGACCGAACTGATCAATGTGCGGCGCCTACGCAGAAACACACAACACACTGGCCTTGCACTTGAGGCAGTGGTGATACGCTTCAGTACGATCAACGAATTTGCTGCAATCCTTGACACTATAGATCCAACAATTGAGATGATAAAAGGTATCCAGACGGATCTGACTAGGGCCATTCCGTCCGCTAATGAAGTACTCTCCGAAGTCTCAACAGTCACTGCAGACGTGCTCTTGAGCGCAAATATCAAGGCAGACGCCAGAATCTCGACTCCGATGGACACAGAGGCCCTTTCAATCCTTAACCAGATTGAAGGAGCACTTGAGGACGAGGCAAAAGCGAGGCTCCCAGAGGTTCCAACTAGCATTCCGTCCCAAAAACGAGAGGATGCACCAACTGAAAAGACTCAGGTACTGATTGAAAGCTAGACTGGTCGACCAAAAAATCGATTGAGCAATATAGATTGGATCGTGCAATTAGTTAAAAACATTTTACAAAGTAGTTTTAATCATTTATCTAGATATGAGGCGTAATGGAACAACCGAGTTTTGATTATCAAAAAGATTCTAAGAAAGGCGGACTTTTAGAATCCGCGTCAAAGCGGGTAAGGATGATTTTCTCTGTTATGGCTAGCCCTAACAGAATTGACATTCTGCGAATTTTGAATGCAAAGGGTCCCCTAACATACTCGGAACTAAAGGCTCTTGCGGGCTTCAAATCAAAGAAAGAGTCTGGCAAGTTTGCCTATCATCTGAGGAAGCTGCTTCGCCAGCTGCTGGTTGCCCTCAACAAGACGGAGCGTCGGTATACCATCACGAACCTTGGTAAACTAGTGCTGAGCCTTGCCCGCCAGATCGAAGAGCGTTCAATCATAGAGAGCGGCAAAATGTATGTGAGGACAAACAAGCATACCATTGAGGAGTTCCATTCCCACAAGATAATCCAATCCCTTGTAAGAGAAGCTAATCTGCCGCTTGAGCAGGCCCACAAGATCACTGAAGAAGTAGAGAACAAGATTTACAGGTTCCAGACAACCTATCTCACATCATCGCTCATACGTGAGACCGTCAACTCTGTTCTCATAGAGCACGGCCACGAGGAGTATAGAAACAAGCTAGCGCGACTGGGTCTCCCGTCCTCAGACATTGTCCAGCTGCTCTCCTCCCAAGACGAGCCAGCCCGAAATGGAATAGAGCGTGTCATGACAAGGACTGCTGGCGCGGTCTTTTCTGAATACTTACTCTTCAACATGCTACCAAAGGACATTGCAGATATGCATCTGGCAGGCGAGATCAACATTTCTAATACTCCTGTATGGGGTTTATTGCCCGATACTGTATTCATTGACCTGTCAGAGCTGGAAGGCGGCTTGGATCTAAAAGGGAAATTCTTGAATATGTCTAGGATCCCCCCAATTAAAAGCTCTGACGATGCTGTCACAACCCTGCCAGCATTGGTCTCGCTCCTTTCAAGAGAAGCATCAACAGAAGTTGTGCTCGAAGGCTACGTGTCGGCGCTGCTTAACAATGTCAATGATCCAGAGAACATTGCCTCTCGGTTTGCAAGGGCGCTTCTGGCCTCGTCAGGTGCCCCATCGTATTCTGCAGGTATGCCTGTAACCACGATTGCGGTGCAAACTGACAGCTTGGATGCCCAACAGCTCAATGCACTCTTGGATGGCTATAGGAAGTATGTCAATAATACTCCCATGCCCCGGCTTGGCCTTTCGCTATCAGGCAGGATGACTGACAGCCTTGACCACATCATAGCAGCAGTACGAAGCGGAGGCATAATTTCTATTGGGAACAACAAGGTGCGGGCAAGCAATGGCATCAAAAAGGCAGACGTCAAAGCTACAGCTGCAATGTCGCTCCATCTGCTTTCGATAAACTTGCCAAGGCTTGCATATGAATCGAATAAGGACGAAACCTACTTCCGCGCCAAGCTTGCGCTCATGATAAAACCATCGCTTGCCGCAATGTCGCTCCGAAAAAAAATAATCGTCGACTATGTCAAAAAGGGGATGATGCCTGCACTTGCAAGTGCGAGCCAGTTGATGCAGATGAGCACAGCTAGCATAGCAGTCAACCTTACTGGCACTAGGGAGTCAGTCTATAACATACTAGGGGAATCTTCTAGTGAAGTGCTTCAGAAAGTGCTAAAGACTGCTGCCGAAGTGACCAACGGGCAGGGCAAGATGCTTGGAGAGGAAGGAGCTGGCATTGCAATGGTTTCAGACGACAGCGGGTCAAGGTTTGCTACCCTAGATTCTGAGAAGTATGGCAAGGTCTCCCTTCTGCAATCGCAGAATACAACCAGCTATTCCCAAGGCATGACACTCAATGGGAGGGATATCCTTAATGACGGCAAAGCTTCAATTCAAGAATGTCTGGCAATTGACAAGCTGCTGAATGGAGGCTTTATGGCAGCGCTTGACTTGACAAACCTGTCGCCGGCAGAAATGAAAACTGCAATAGAAACTGCTGCACAAGAGCTGCCGTTCCTGCGCCTCAGTATTGGGTTTACACTCTGCACAACGTGCGGTCAGCGCTCAAAAGAAGGCGTAGACATATGCGAGTTCTGTAAGTCGCCTCACAAAGTGCCTCTCTATTTGTAACTGCAATTACTCAAGCATCTATTGCCGCTGCGCGACTTTTGATGTTATGCTCGAAGCGAGCAACTTATGCCAACGTTTAAGGCTCAAACACAAGAGCTTATATGCACAATATTCATTTAATATAGTATACTTATGTATTCAGCTTTTAGATTAGTTTCTGTTAAAAATCTAATATATTTTTTCAGCAGTAGTTTGCATTCATTTTTTAGTGCCAAAAAAAGTTATATGATGTGGGCTCCCAATCTTTAAGAACCTGTAATCTTCTATACAATCTGGGATGGCGGGAGTTACTGAATTTAATAATAAGGAAACGCTGATTACAAAGATACGGAAACGTGACGGACGCATAGTCCATTTCGAGCAGTCCAAAATTTCAAACGCAATATACAAGGCACTCGTTGCAACAGGTAAGCCTGACTACCCTCTGGCTGAGCGACTAGGTGCAAAGGTAGTGCAAAAGATGGTTCAGCAGAGCGAAAAGACCATTCCAAGTGTAGAAGACGCACAGGACATGGTCGAGTCCATACTTATTGAAGAAGGGCTATCTGATACAGCCAAGGCATACATACTCTACAGGCATGAAAGGCGTAAAGTACGCGATGAAAAGATGAAGATCCTCAACAAGAAGGATCTCGATGAAGTTGATAAGGCTTTTGACATTAATTCCCTAAGAGTACTCGCTGCGCGGTATTTGCTGCGCGACAGCAACAATGAAATCATTGAAGGCCCCAAGCAAATGTTTGAAAGGGTTGCAACCCTAGTCGCAATTGCCGACGTAATGCATGACTCTTCTATATTTACCCACGCAGGGGGCTACACACAGAACATTGAAGAAGCGGATCGCTACTACGGCAAGCTAGAGGACTTTGAGAACAAGCTGCACATTGGCAGCTACTATCTGAACAGGTACCATTTTGAAGCAATGATCCGTCATTATATCTACTGCGCACAGCAGGGACAAATGAAGATCAGCTTCAAGGATCTACTTAGGATGATAGCGGAGGGCAAGATGGCACAATATGAAGAGCGGGTTAGGGAATACTACAACCTGATGGTTTCACGGGACTATCTGCCAAATACGCCTACTCTGATGAACTCTGGCGCAAAGCTTGGACAACTGTCAGCATGCTTTGTGCTTGACATGCCTGATGACATGGTAGGCATCATGAAAGCATCCACTGACGCAGCCATGATCTTCAAATCGGGCGGCGGAGTGGGTATCAACTACTCTGACCTGAGGCCGGAGGGCGACATTGTCGCATCGACTTCAGGCGTTGCGTCAGGACCAACATCGTTTATGCGCATCATTGACACTATCACCGATGTCGTCAAGCAAGGCGGCAAGCGCCGTGGAGCCAACATGGGTATCCTTGAGGCATGGCATCCAGACATCGAAAAGTTTGTGACGGCTAAGACAAAGCCTGGAGTATTTGAGAACTTTAATGTAAGTGTCGGCATCTGGGATGACTTTTGGAAGGCACTTGTCAGCAAGGATGGTAATCATAAGTATCCTCTTCGCAGTCCCAGGATGAAAGAGGCAATGAGGCACCTCGACGCGCAACAGCTTGTAGATCTGATCGCATTGAGTGCTTGGAAGAGTGCTGAACCTGGAGTAATATTTTTTGATAATATAAACAAATATAATCCACTCATTGGAGCAAGAGGCGGTCCGCTGCGTGCTACAAATCCATGTGGCGAGCAATCACTCTACCCGTATGAATCATGCAATCTCGGCTCGATCAACTTGGCAAATTTTGTCAAACGTAAAGCTGATGGTGCATACGAGTTTGACTGGCAGCGCTACGAGCAGGCGATCAGACTTGCTACAAGATTCCTAGACAACGTCATTGACATGAACAAGTATCCTGTAGACGAAGTCAGGGTTGCTACAAAGGAGACAAGGAGAATAGGCCTTGGCATCATGGGCATTGCTGATCTGTTGTTCCTGCTCAAGATCCCGTATGATTCCAAGGACGGCTATGAATTCATGAATAAGCTTGCGGAAGCTGTATCATATTTGAGCATGGATGAAAGTGTAGCCATTGCAAAGTCTCGTGGACCATTTCCACTATTTGAGAACAGTGATTATGTCAAGGGCCGAATACCTGTGGCAGGATACTACGAGCTGCCAAGAGAGACGCATACATACGACTGGGATACACTTATCGAAAAGATCAAGAAGCATGGAATACGTAACTCGTGGACCTCGACCATTGCCCCAACCGGCACCCTCTCGATGATCGCAGATACTTCAAATGGTGTGGAACCAGTATTTGCACTTGTGTATGAAAAACGCGTGACTGTGGGTCGCTTCTTCTACGCTGATAAGGTATTTGAAAGCATGCTGAAAGAAAACGGCCTATACTCTGATGAAATACTGACCAAGATTGCAAACAACTATGGTTCTGTCCGCGGCTTAACTGAGATTCCTGAGTGGATGCAGCGGATATTTGTGACTGCAATTGACATACATTGGACGGATCATGTGATGGCTCAGGCCGTATGGCAGAAATGGATCAGTAACGCCATTGCGAAAACTATCAATATGCCGGGAGACGTGACAGCAGAAGACGTCAAGTGCGCATATCTGCTATCCCATGAGCTTGGTTTGAAAGGTGTTACTGTCTTTAGAGATGGTTCTCGTCACGAGCAGGTTCTTCACATTACTGGCCAAAACACCGGCCAAAGGGCGTTTGCTGTTAAGCCTAGCAAGCATGTAGTCGATTATGTTCTCAACAGTATTAAAGAACCCTATGTTCTAGAGCAGATGCAAAAGATCTTCCAAGAATCTGGCATAGAAGACGAAAAGTCTACAGAAACTATGACCCTTCCACCTCAGGAAGTGCAGTCCGGAGCAAAGAATTCTGCTTCAATATCTGCTATCATGCAACATACGGACATGCAAGAGGACCTGTGCCCGACGTGCAATGCAAGACTGATCATCACCGAAGGATGTAATGTGTGCATCGAATGCGGCTTTAGTGGGTGTGGATCCGGCTAGGCTCCTGGTATTACTACTACCTTTTTTCTCTTTTTAGTTCTGTATGTCAGGAAGCGCATAATAATGTGTCTAACTAAATTCATAGTCTTAGGCATTACTAAAGATCTAACCCTGAAGGTTAAAATCTAGCAAAAATTCATGAGGATATCCTGAGTCCTTATATTACAGCAGAAGAACGAGCTTGTCATCTCCCAGAATCTCTTCTAGCTGTTGTTATTGCTATCTGAGGTTCCCCACAAGAGTTAAACAGCTGGGCCCATAGTTCCTCAAGTTAACAGAGCTCATAAAAATAGAGTTTAAATTCTGCTTTGTGTATATTACTAGTGAAATGTCAAGCGTCAGAATCAATGAGAGTCCTAACCACTTTATGGTGTTGGACGCCATTGGAAGAGGAGTAAAGTCTTTTGACAAAATTGCCAAGGTTACCCGTCTGGACAAGGCCGAAGTTGAGCTAATCATAAATGATCTGATTGAACAAAGGCTTGTTCTTCGCACTGAAAAGAAAGGTTTCCTTAGAACTAAGGTAGAGCTGACCATCAGCCATACTGGGCTTCAACTGCTCAATTCCAAAAAGCAGGATCTAGAGAAGCAAGTGCAGCAGATCCAACAATGGCAAAGCAATGGCCAGACGCAGCAGCTTCAAGGCTACATGGACAATAACCGCATGTGGATCCCAATGATGCTGTTCTCCGGCATCATGAACGCTATGTTCTTTATGTCCATGATGTCCATGTTGGGAATGGCAATGACACCTGCCGAGAGTGGTCTTGCAGGCGGCGAAGGATCTGGAACCGCAGCGGATTCGGGTGAATCTGCAGGAGCCGAAGACAGCGGTGCCGCAGCAGACAGTGGTGGCGGCGCTGACTTTGGTGGCGACTTTGGTGGCGGAGACTTCAGCTTCTAGCCTCCTCCAATTTTTTGACTATCTGCTTCTTTTTTGAATAATACCTAGCTGCAAGAACAGTCAGAAATACTGTAGTTGAGACAAGCACTATTGTTCCTGCAGGCGCCAGATTTGCAGCATACGAGATTGCGATACCTATTACTACTGAAAATATTGATATTGACACCGATATGAGCGCCGTTTTCTTGAATCCTTTATTAAACAAAAGCGCTGTAACATTTGGAATCACCAAAAGTGACGAGACAAGTAAGATCCCCACAAGCCTCATCGATACAATGACTGCCACACTTGCAAGAATTATGAAAAGGTAGTTTAGCTTTGAAATTGGCAGGCCGCTAACCCGCGCCTGCTCTTCATCAAATGTGATGTACATCAGTTGCCGATAGAGGAGGATGATTATAGACAGAATTACGCCAGTCATTGCCAGTATCGCAAGGGTGTCCTCTACGCTGACAAGCATGATGCTTCCAAACAAAAAGCTGAACAGGTCAAGCGTGAAGCCTCCTGATAGACTTATAAGTAGTATGCCAAGCGCAAGGCCTGACGAAAGTAGTATAGCAACCGTCGCATCCGCCGGTATCTTGGCAGACTGACGTAACTTTGTGATGCCCAACGCTCCTAGTATAGAAAGCGTCAGACCAGTCCAAAGAGGGTAAATGTTAGTAGCAAGCCCTATTGCTATGCCTCCAAACGCCGCGTGAGAAAGCGCATCTCCAAAGAGCGAATTGCGTCTTAGTACAAGAAACAACCCGATCACCGACGAGGTTATAGCCACTGAAGCGCCCGCAATGAGGGCGCGCTGAATGAACCCAAATTCCAAAACTTCCAAAATCATTTATCTCTCATCCTCTGTGAGTGTGGTTGTGTAAGTGCATGTGAGCCTGCATGCTCGATTCTGAATATGCCTTGAGGAGATCAGGATTTTCAAAGAATTCGTATGTCTTGCCGTGGAAAAACATTGAGCGATTGATGCATGCCACGCTGGTGGCGAACCTGTTAACTGCATCAAGGTCATGCGATGCCCAGATTATGGTGATATTGTTCTTCTGATTCAGCCTTTTCAAAAGAGAATAAAACTTATTTTGCATTTCAAGATCGATGCCTGTCACTGGCTCGTCTAGTATCAAGAGCTTGGGGTTATTCACCATCGCCTTTGCTATCAATACGCGCTGTTGCTGGCCGCCAGATAGCTCGCCCACTCTACGATCTTTTTGTACAAGCAGACCTGCCGTTTCAAGTGCTAAAGTTATTTTCTCTTTAGATACTTTACCCGTAGTGGTGATTCCAAGTGACACAATTTCTTCAACTGTTGCGGGAAAGTTCTGCTCGATTATTTTCTTTTGCGGTATGTATCCTATACCTTTGAAGACTTTGCTGTTCTTCTTTTTGATGTCCTCTCCAAGAATTTTTATTGTGCCTGTATAGTCATCAAGCAAGCCTAGCATACAGCTGAAAAGCGTAGTCTTGCCTGCGCCATTTGGGCCTATTATTCCAAGTATGTCACCCTCATCAATTGTAAACGAGATGTTATCCAGAACCAAGTTACCAGAATATGCATATGAGAGCCTGTCGATCTCGACTATCTGCATTCTAGACCCTCTTTCAGATTTGCAATATTCTGCTTCATCTTGTCAATATATCCGATGCCTGCTGCCTGTTCCTCATTGCCAATACCTTCAATTGGGCTCAGCACTAGCACCTTGCCATCCGGGATCTCGTTGGCAATTGTATCTGCAAGCCGGCTGTCGATCAAATCTTCTGAATAAATGATATTAATATCAAACTCGTTTGCAAGCTCAATTATCTGCTGTATTGTCTGCGGCAATATTTCACCCTCCGGCGAAGCGCTATGGATACTATGCTGCCTCAGGTCATACCTTTCTGAAAAGTGAGTAAATGCATCGTGAAATGCTATAAAGTCTGATTTGTCACAGTCGGCAAGCTCTGACCTGATAAAGGCATCAAGTGTGTCGAGCTCTGTGGTAAATCTGTCAGCATTTTGATTGTAATAATCTGCGTTGGCCGGATCTGAGCTGGCCATCACATTGCGGATCTTGTCTGTCTGATGCTTTGCAAGAATTGGGTCTAGCCAGATGTGAGGATTAACTCCTCCACCACCAGTGGCATATCCGTGTCCATGATCATCATCTCCTACTTCCTTTCCTTCTTCATAATTAAATTCAATCCCTTCACTAGTGTTAGCAACAACTTTGGCTTCCATGCCCTCTGCCCATCTTTCAAAACCTGCACCATTGATGACCAGTACATCGGCCTCGTGTCCTCTTGAAATATCCTCTGCTGTGGGCTCCCAATCATGTGGCTCCACGCCGGCAGGGACAAGGCTTGACACTTCTGCCCTGTCGCCAACAACCCTAGAAGCAAATTCGTAAAGCGGATAAAAGGACGCAACAACTGTAATCTTTTCCTGCTCTTGTCTATCTTGTAGAGCCGGCCTGCCAGTGTATACGGTGGCGATCATCGCAAGTGGGATTAATGTAGCAATGGCTGCAAGAGCTGCTCTGCTCTGATTCATTCCGCTATCTTCTCACTGTTATTAAAGATATATACGTTTGTTATTAAAAAATATGGAAGTCCTTATAAATAACTTAATAATAATAAATTGCGTTGGCGATAGTTAGTATTTCACTCAACAACGATATCTTGACAGAGATAGACAAGTTGCAGAAAGCACTTGGCTTTTCTGGCAGATCTGAGATTGTAAGAGCCGGCATCAGAAATCTTCTGTCAGAAGAAAAGGACAGGCAGGATTTGTATGGAGAGCTCTTTGCAGTGCTTTTGGCAATACATGATGAAAAATCAGATGATCAGGTGACAGAGATGCGACACGATTATGATAAACTGATCACTACTCATATACACAACAAGATAGATCGAGATCGATGCCTTGAAATATTCCTGCTAAAAGGTGAAGCTGCAGAGATAAAGGACATGACTAAAAAATTCCAGTCAAACAAAAAAATGGATCATGTAAAGCTGATAGCAATGTAATCTAGTCGCGGGACAATCAGAATAATAATAATAATCTCCATGATCACTTTTTTCACAAGCCCAATTGGGCTTGGCCATGCAACTCGTGACATTGCCATTGCAGAGGAATTGAAAACTGACATCCTATTTGTAAGTGGTGAAGGTGCATCAATCCTGCTTGCAAGAAAAGGGTTCAAGACACTCGACGTTTACAAGCCCGAGAAATTCATTGTAGAATCTGGACAGCTTCAGCATGCATTCAAGTGGCTCCTACGATACTACCTGTATTACAAAACGTGCAAGACGATTGCAAAGGAAATTCTGGAAAAGCGCAATGGATTGATAATAAGTGATGAGGACTTTGCCTCGATTGCAGCCACCAAGGGAAAGGATCAAAGGCGCGTGCTGATAACCGATATTACCGAAAGTCATTTTACAACTGGCCTTGCGTCAGTAATAGAGAAAAAGATGAACCAGTCAATGCATAATATTATGCAGACATGCGATTACGTTATCATTCCTGAGGCTGGAGACAGCAAGGACAACATCCGATATGTAGGGCCTGTAGTGAGGCGGGCTAGCGCCGACCGCAATACGCTGCGCAAACGATTTTGTTTTGAGAAAAATACGATACTTGTTAGCGGCGGCGGAACCGATGCCGGCAAATACTTGGTTCAAAAGGCAATAGAGGTGCACTGCCAAGTTCAAAGCAAGCTAGATTCTGAACTCATAATTGTGTCCGGTCCTTCGCTAAAACTGCCTGATTCGCAGGAGTATCGTAACCTTGGATTTATCAATAACATGCATGATCTAGTCTACGCTGCTGATCTCGTAATATCACTTGCTGGCAGATCAACAATAGATGAGTCGATGGCATACGGAACGCCTGGAATTTTTATACCAATAAAGAACCACTTTGAGCAGGAGCAGAATGCAGCACACTTTGGCTTTAAGTATGAAGACATTTTTCGACTTGAGCCCCTAATTAGAGAAAAGATCGGATGCAGAAGCAATGCAGTGGACGTAAAGGGTGCCGCAAGAGCAGCCAAAATTATTTCTATGCTTATGTGATTTATACAACTAGTGGATAAACTTTTTTGTATTAAGGAAAATTGATATGGCATTTCTATCAATCTTGCAGTCTCTTCGAACCATGAATCTAATAAAATGCCGCATTATTGCTCTGTTTCTATCTTTCGATTTATAGTCACTCATTGATTAAATCATATATTCAAAGGTAGATTGTCCGTATATGGTATCTCGTGTATCTGATTCTATTGACCAAACCTGAGCATCGTTATTGATTATTTGGATGATTGCAAAAATAGATATTTGATAGAGGATATTAATACTTCTGAGAAGCTGATTCATAGCACCGTGAAACCAAGCACACTTGAAGAACTACTTGGTCAAGATTACAAGAAAATATCAAGAAAAATAGAGGAGTTCATCTCTGCCTATATTTCGAAAAGCTCTGCAAAGGGGCTAGTAATAGGACTGAGTGGCGGTCTTGATTCATCTGTCGTTCTCAAATTAGGTGTAAACGCACTTGGCCGATCAAACATGCTTGGCCTTGTTATGCCAAGCTACACTACTCCAAGAGAAGATACCGCTCATGCGATAGATCTGGCTAAAGAGCTTAGGATAAGATATCATATTGTTGACATCCATCCAATAATCCAAAAATTTGAAGAGATCCTACCAGAGAACAAGGAGGCAAGAGGAAACCTGATGGCAAGAATTCGCATGAGCATTCTATATTACTATGCAGGGATTAATGGCTATCTTGTGGCAGGCACCTCAGACAAGAGTGAAGTCCAAATTGGGTATTTTAGTAAGTTTGGAGATGGAGCCGCAGATATTATGCCTATTGCTGACTTGTATAAGACACAGGTGAGAGCTCTTGCACAATATTTGGGTATTCCAGCAGCAATAGTTCAAAAGAAGAGCAGTCCCAGGCTCTGGGAAAACCACCTTGCAGAAGAGGAGATAGGAATGGATTATGAAATAATAGACCAGATACTGCACTTGCTAGTTGACAAAAAAATACAGCCAAAAGAAGTAATAAGAAAGCTCGGAGGGACTGCAAAGCATGTCAATAAGGTCAATTACATGATAGAAAAAAGCTTGCACAAGCGTAGACCTGCTGCCATTGTCTTCCTATGATCGTTTTTTTATCTGTTAAATGATGTGATTCCTATTTGAAAAATCAATCATTTACTCTCCCATTTCCTATTCTGCATAGATATTAAATTATCGTGCTGGCATACGTGATTTAAGCCAAACAAGTTGGCTTATATTGTGAAGCTCAGAAGATAGATAGTTTAGTATAATAAGGAAAATAATGCAATCATATTTCGTCCCTTATTGGAAATTCTGCTGATCTTGTTGCCAAATTTGTCTGTCTTTGCTCTCGTACTCTGTTAAATATGCTCTGACTCTCTTACAGTATTTGTCGACGGTAATTCGTATCTGATAATTCTAGTATGACCTGTCAGCATTTTGTGTGCTCTAATGTGTGAATCAAAGGCGAAAACTAACTGGCAATGTTTACATACCCACATAGATTCTTTATCTCTCATCTATCCCATATCCTATCTTAACTCATTTAAAAACAGTGGCAAGTCAATTTGTAAGAACAACAAGCTGCAGAAAAAAACTCCTGTAGGATTTAATATACTGTTGAATTTTGGGTTGGTCGTTAATAATCCTCAAGAGCAAATTTATCACAGACTTGATTGGATCTGCTTAAGAATTGGACTACTGAACTTTCATCTTCTTTAAACCTACGGTAATTGTTCAATCTTCTTAAATATCATTAGTTGAATATATGCATCCTAGTTGAGCTACTGATCAAAAATTGGTTGCAAAAATGATGTTATCCGAAAACTGATAACCATTAAAGACAGCTGGGCAAGTGGCAAAACGGCAATGACTGCAACAATTAGCTTCACGGGCGTTACAGTACTATCTCTTATGTGAATCACAAATTAATTAAGATCCAATTTCAAAAAAGGAACAGCTATAAACTATTATATCATCTACGCTGCCTTTTCTCCGTCAAGGAATTGGAGTGCTGCATCCAATTGTCCAATCTGATCTTCAATATCGCTTATCAAATCTGCTAAGCCTGGTTGGTCATATTCTGGATCCATATAATAAGCATCATAGAACAAATCCACACTGTACTTTATGTAGACATAGTCGAATTTACCAGGATCTAGTCTGTGATTCTTGACTAAATATCTAATGATCTCTAAATGCCTATGTATGTATTTTCTTATCTCTTCTAATCGTTTCATTTGAGACTTAGAATATTCCTTTGCACGTTCCCATTTCTCTGGTTTGGGATCTCCATTATATTTATCGATAAGATCTTTTAATCTCATCAGTTCATCTTTAATACTGGCCGTATCATAGCGTATAACGTATAGAAAGCAATTCTTTTTTGTTATGTCTTCCTCTCTCATCTTAATAACTTCAGTATCTCTATAATGTTCACTATCATATTTTATGTATATAGGTGTCAAGTTGACAGAAGCCCTGCCTTATGTGTCAGTTGACGCGATATCACAATTGTCATACATCCAACTCCTCTCATCAAAGCTTTTTTAGTTCAATCATTTGATTATCTTTGGGATGGAAATAACATGTGCAGATTGTGGCTGCCTACCCTCTGAATGTAAGGTTATCCATTCACCCCGAGAATGTCCAAATTGCATATGGGAAGAATGTTGCTGTTGGATTTCAGTGCAACGCTAGGATCATCATCACATGATGATAATCCTCCACTTGCTACTATTCTGTCTTGGAGCTCTTGAACTTTTTACGAATGAGAAAGCCGACTGCAGAACTGCCGATGAATGTTGCACTCCAATAGAGCCATAGATTGCCAAGGACGCCAGATAGCAGAGCTGGCGCCAGCGACCTAGCAGGATTCATTGATGCACCAGAGATGAATGCAAGGAAGAATATGTCAAGACCAACCATACTTCCTATTGCCAAGCCACTGAAGCCTCGTAACCCTTTTGTATAGACTACGCTGAAAATGACAGCCATTAGTAAAGCCGTAGCCAGAACTTCTATGCCAAATACCAACGGAAGAGGGTAAGAATAGTCTGGGACGTTTGCGCCTAGCGAGGCTTCAGTTCCTATTACCGACATTACAAATAGACTTGCTAGAAGCGCACCAGTAATCTGTGCTGCAAAATACTGCAAGAGTTGCAGTTTCGTGACGTGTCTTGTGATTAGAAAAGCAAGTGTGACG
Organism: Nitrososphaera sp.; assembly: GCA_025924355.1. GTDB lineage: Archaea > Thermoproteota > Nitrososphaeria > Nitrososphaerales > Nitrososphaeraceae > Nitrososphaera. Next base: position 13,874 of record JAICEE010000006.1, on the reverse strand, counting down.
GCTGGATTGAAATGCGCCATCGATATCTTGCCAAAAAGGTAGACACCAATTGCAATCCCAACAAAAGGAGCAAATGCAATAAATGGGAGCCCTAGTTTGCCTCCGAACTTAGCGTCAATAACAACTGAACCTGTAGCTAATACTACAACTATGAATGTCCCTATAACCTCGGCAGCGAATCTTTTCTGCGGAAGGGTCAGCTTAGCTGCTATTCTGTCTCTCGACGCTTTGAGCAATTTCCTTTACTCGTTTTTCTATTTCGTCTCTGATCTCCCTGACCTTCTCAATAGGCTTGCCCTTTGGGTCTTCAATGCCCCAATCCACAACATTATTTATGAAAAGCATAGGGCATTCAGCCTTGTCTATACAGCCCATGTTTACAGACTTTTCTGAACTCTTGATCATATCCTCTGTTATTATCTTGGATTTTTGACTGCTGATGTCTATGCCAACTTCATTCATAGCCTGAACTGCCAGAGGGTTAATCGAAGAAGCTGGTCTAGTCCCAGCGCTGATTGCTCTGTAGCCTCTTGGTGCATACTTTTGGTTGAAGAACCCTTCAGCTATCTGACTCCTGCCAGTATTCTCTACGCAGACAAATAATATCGTTCTTTCGGCTGGCTTTTCTGACTTGCCTCCGAACTTGATCACTTTACCGCCTTCACTACCGTGCTGACGATCTTTCTGCCTCCTGTCTCCTCCTCAATACCTTCCATGTATAGACGCTCCTCAAGCACGCTGATGTTCTGGAATCCAGCTTTTCTGATACTTGCAATGTAGTCTTCCTTGGTCAACGTGCCATCAATGCAACTGCTCCATTTTTCCAGATCTATCGATTCTCGTGAGATCTTCCTGTCTGAGACTAAATCAGAGATGACCATTCTGCCTCCATCTTTGAGGATTCTGTGAATCTCCTTGAATGCTTCTACTTTGTCCGTAGTAAGATTGATGACGCAGTTGCTGATGACTACATCTGCAGAGTTGTCCTCGATTGGAATTGTTTCCTCGATATCTCCTTTTCTGAACTCCACGTTGGTGTAGCCGCCCTCCTTTGCATTTATTCTGGCTCGCTCGAGCATTTCGTCAGTCATGTCAATTCCAATAACTCTACCTTCCTGGGTAACTCTTTTTGCTGACAAAAATACGTCGATTCCTGCTCCTGAACCGAGATCTACGACTATTTCGCCTTTCTGTAAATTGGCAAACTTGACTGGTGCGCCGCAGCCAACTCCGAGAACTGACGCCTGCGGTACAGATTCCAACTCGCTTTGCTCATATCCTATGACTGTCGCAGCCTGGGTTGGGGAATCTCCTCCGCCAGAACAGCATCCAGGCGCACAACAGGAGGAAGAGCTGGCATTGCTATCATCCTGCAGCGCTATCTTGCCGTATGTTTTGCGTATTGTTTTCTTGATTTCCTGCTCATTTTTGTTTACCATGGCAAAGCTTTACTTGGGAAACTATTTAAGTTGTCAAGTAGAAGCGTTTACACTTAATGTAAACATGGAAACTAAAGGTAACAATGCGAAAAGACGAGAACTTCCACTCTACAAAGACGGCTGTAGTTTTGAAGGCTACGATCCCTCTTCACTAATGGCTGAAATAGCTAGATTAAGAAATTTGATTACAAAGAGAGGGACACTTGAGATTCTGATACCGCTATGCTGCTCGACTAATCCAGTCAGACATAAGACGTTCGGTGCTAGTATTTTTATGATAATACTAAGCACTAGCAGCAGGAATAGCAACACTACTACTATTATGACGACAATAAATCTGATTTAACTTCATTCTTTCTTGTACGGCTTTATCTAGTTCTCTCTTGATTGTGATGGCTTGAGTCGTCGTCATACTTTCGGGTTTGCGTTCCGCCATCAAAAAAAGCAGATTTTGCTTTAGAATTTCTATGTGCTCATCTAGTACACTTACCGCCTCCCCAAACTCTAAAGTCATGTTCTTTTACTCCCCCGTAATTCTGAATGTCTTAGAGATGCGTGATGTAAGTGTTTCGTCGGTAATTATAGATGAAATAGCAGTGTCGCATGTGCATTTCCTGAATGGTTGAGGGATGTCAAGCGGTGCCTGCTATATTGTTTCACTCCCAGTCTAGGGGTGGCTATTAATCCTGTTGCTATTGCTGCTGTGGTTGCTTAAGAGAACTATCAGAGCAAAAATGAGACATATGAGACTAATTTGTACCCCGACCCCTAAGATGCACCTAGTGCATCAAATTCCTTTTATATGCTAGCGTGCAACAATTACCTTGAGAAAGTAAAAAGTGACTATAATGGCGATAACAACATCAGCAGAAAGAAGAAAGAGGTTAAAGTTAAAACGCATAGTCGTCTCTGAACAAAATTATGTTGCACTCAAGAAGCCAAGGCATACAGGAGATTCGTTTAATGATGTAATTTCGAAGTTACTATGAATACACCGGAACTATCAAGAGAAGCAAAAACAAGAGAGCGATGATGACAGCAGTAGCGGATTTTTACCCGAGAGCCTTTCTGAATTGTTTGAGCGCGATAGACAGCAACTCGATGAGTTGCTTAGGCTGAGGAAGAGAGGAAGCGCGAACAATCAAACAAGCGAGCAAGCAATAGGGAAATAGGCTACTAGTTCTTCTTCTGTTGCTCGTTGTAGTCGTCATTATGGTAGCGGTGGTGTATGTCTAAATTGCCTCTCTTTTATCTAGAGTTAGCTTTAAGCTTTAAGTTGATCGAGTATTAATCTTAAGCAACGACCTGATTGTTCAACAATTCAGTATTCTTAATTTGTAGATATTATTACCTACAAATCCTGTGCTTTTCTCTGCTAGCAGAGAAGACCCGTGCTACAGTGTAAATCTCCTAGTGTCATTGACATGTAGTTGTCCCTAAGATTGTTGCTCTACTTGTTATTATGTTGCAATATTATTTCCTGATACTATATCTTCTCGGTTAAGCGTTATTCTGGCATTGACATTTTTTACTATCTCCTCTGGTATTGATTTAATAACATATAATTTTGAGTCTCTACAAGGCTATTCATAAATCTCTTATTTAACATTATTATTAAATAATATGTCATATCCTAAAAGAAAGTTCCCTATTGATTAACCATCAATGAAAGAGCAATACAAATTTGGAACTGCTATAAATTGCATCGATGGGAGAACCCAGCAGCCTGTCATTGATTATATCAAGCAAAATTATGCAGTTGACATAGTGGATATGATAACTTTCCCCGGTGCCAATGGAATTTTCTCAAATGAATCGCGTCATGTGGAAGCATCACTTGCAAAACATTCAGCATCTATATCTGTTGAGAAACATAACTCCCGGATCATAGCAGTAGTTGGACATTATGACTGTGCAGGCAACCCTGGAAACAAGAACCATCACTATTTCCAGATCAGAAAGGCTCTGCAGGAGATATCTTTATGGAAACTCCCTGCAAAAATCATTGGTCTCTATGTTAATGACAACTGGCAAGTTGAAGAAGTAGTAGAAGAATAATTTACTGTAGCATCTAATTTGAAAACAATAGCCTCAACGTGAGGTTATGTTAGTATTATATTATCTGCCATATCTGCGTACTCTCTGCTGATATGTCCTAATGGCTCGCATAAGGTCAATTTTGCGAAACTCTGGCCAGAACACATCCATGAACATCAGCTCGCTATAGGCGCTCTGCCATATCAAAAAGCCGCTCAGCCTTTTTTCCCCAGACGTCCTCAGGATAAGATCAGGTGATGGCTGCGGTAGGTGTGACGTATATAGACATGATTCAATTGTCTTTTCATCAATTTCTTCAGCTTCGATCAGGCCCTTCTCGGTCATTCGAGCTATCTTTCTAATTGCCTCGATCAACTCCTTTTGACCGCCATATGCTATTGCGATGTTGAGAAACATCGAGTCATAATTGGCAGTCGATTCTTCAAGCTTTGTCAATATTTGCTGCAAGTTATAGGGGAGGAGCTTAGTGTCGCCTATTGCTTTTATCTTCATCCTACGTTTGTGCACTCGCTCGTCATTGTAGAGCTTTTGCAGCTTCTTTTCAAGAAGCCTGTAGATGTTTTCAAGTTCTTCATCCTTACGTTCTAGATTTTCAGTTGATAGCACGTACAGCGTGGTGATTTTGATGCCCACGTCATGTATCCAGTTCAATAGTTCTTCTGCCTTGTCAGCCCCATGGTTGTGCCCCCAACTAGCATCAAGCAGATGCATGTTGGCCCACCTCCTGTTACCATCAAGCACAATTGCAATGTGGTTAGGCAGCGGATACTTGATAATTTCTGACTCTAAGTGTCTTTCATAAAACGAGTATATGCCACTGAGCTGAAGAAAGGTGTCTATCAGTGCTCTGCCTCCTCTATCAACGTCTGTTTGAAATCCCATTTTTGCTCTTAGCTGCCTGTCTTTTGTTGTACTGATTATTCCTCGTTTGTATATATTTAGACTGTGTTACTAATCTGAATCAAAATGTAAGAAACACCTCTTCAATCGGTTCTCTAACTCCCAGTGCACGCACTGATTTCTCGAATTCCCGCTTGCCATCAGAGACTAGGATCCGAAGATTACTCCTACCACTCTTTTTTGTCATTCGATAAAATGCAAGGAACTTCCTTACGTCCTTGGCTACTATCTGCGCCGGGTCAATGAACCTAACGGTCGGCAAGAGCGAATTGAGATAACGTTTTACAAAAGGCAGGTGAGTGCTTGAGAGAGTAATGACGTCAATCTTTTCATCAATGCTGTCGCCCAGAATGCGTGAGATCACATTAAATGTTAGCCGCTCATTCTCAAGATGCACCCCCTGTTCTATCAGCTCAATTATAGGTGAGGCGTTGAATCTTGTTACTAAGATATGTTGGGGCACTTCCCTTCGGATTTGGTTCTCAAACTCCCTGCTCCTTATCATGCCCTCAGTGGCCATGATTCCAATATGCTTTTTCTTTGTAAGTCTAGCAGCCTCTTTAAGAGGTGGTCTAACTCCTATTATCGAGATGTCAGTTATCGTCCTTCTTACCTCATCGAGTACTTGCACAGAGGGAGTGTTTGAGGCAACTACCACTAACTTTGGTTTGTAGCGCTTGAGGTAGTTTATAGTATTTACAATGATCTCGCGCAGCTCTACATGTGACTTGGTACCGTATGGAAAGTGGACCCTGTCTGCAAAGTAGAGCAGGTCTTCATATGGTATTTCGCGTCTTAGCTCTCGTATTATCGAGAGGGATCCAATGCCTGAGTCAAACACGGCTACAGGGTTCGTCAATGCTATTTTTTGAACATGATGCAAGATAAATGTAAAGTGCGAAGTAATTCTTCATGGATAGTCGAATCAACGACCGGATGTTGAGCTTAAAGCTGACGGAGCAGCAAATTAGGAATAACTATGATATTAGAAGTGCGAAAGCTGCTCGAACTAGTAATAGAGATTGGCAAATCCGCGATAATTTTTCTGCAATTGTTTCAGTAGTCTGGCGATCACGATACTGACAGTAAGGAGTTTGATAACGAGCCTCACAGATGGCGCAGAAATATTCCCGCAATTTAGAAAAATGACTGCAGGTATACCGTGAACTCATTGCCTGAACGCCTGCTAGCTTTTCCTTACCTGGTCGACTAGCATCCCAGGTTTAATGTCGTCTGCATTCTTGAATTCTATCGAATCCACAGCAGCATAGTATGGAAGCACATCAAACTTATGTGGTTTTGTTAGATCATGCCATCCAAACTTGATATACGTCATTCCATTGCCGTAGTCACTCTTGAATTTGTTCAGGCTGGACAGGCTAGAAGATGAGCGGTAAAGCACGTAATTGATCCTTTCAGAGCTCATTTCTATAGGGTGAGCGATGAACTCGTATCTTGTAGGGTGCTCAACAAATACTGTATGAAATATAGGGACCTCCTGTTGCTGCTGACTTGCCATCACTTTTTCCCACCCCTGCTCTGCATTGTAGTGCAAATCAAATATGGGAGCTATGACGCGCTGCTTTTTGTCACCAAAGTACCCTATCCCAAGAAATTCTGAAAATTTAATGATGGGGGCAGGTATTCTGTCGTTCTGCAAGATAGTCTGTTGAATCCATGATTGAGATATATATAATACTACATCAACCTTTTTTCAACTTTATATTTATGAATGCATTATACTATTGCAATGTTTAGCCGGATAGGAGCGGTCATCTTGCTTGTTTCCAACATGAAAAGCTCAATCAGATTCTATCGCGACACACTTGGTATGGAACTAAAACAAGAGTCAAAGGACTGGACAGAGTTTTCAACACGCGGCACGGTGCTTGCGCTACACCCTGCGAAAAGGAAGAGGATCAAAAAGAACAATGGCATGCTCGTTGGGTTTAGCATAAGCGACTTTGACGATGTTATTAACAGCCTGAAAAAGAAAAGGGTCAAATTCTACAAAAAGCCCAAACAGGAGCCATTTGGTAAGCATGCAATAATCCAAGATCCTGATGGGCATTTGATATCAATTGTTCAGATGCCACAGGAGGAGCTTTCGCAAATCCCATATTATCACGGCTTTGCACCTGCCTGATCCTTGAACCATACATACACTGGAATAAGGGGGTGCACCAATCTTGTCTCTTGCGCTCCTTTTCTATTGTAGCACACCATAACCATCCTGTGAATCAGCGCCGAGCGGATATCTGACGTAAGCTGAGAATCCCTAAGTGGACCGTACAACTCTAAAAAGTAGTCCTGCTTGTAGTATGCAACATGATGCGCAAAGCAGTCAGATATTATCGCTGGATCCACTGCTGTTCGCTTCTTGACATCTTGTGGTTTTCTCTCAACAGCCAATTGCAGCTCTCTATTGATGTACTTACTCCTGATGTATTCTGTTTCAAGCTTGCTTGCAGAGCTGTTCATGTAAATATCGATCTCTTGCGCCAGCTGAGAGGCAGTGTGCTGAGCAAGGCTGTTGACCTCCTCAATCTCGCCTTCGCATATCCTGCTGTTTCTGCCGTATAGATACATTATGCACATCAGCTCATCCGGACGTACAAAGGGAAAGTTTAGCTTGCCGGCAATAAATCCAAAGATGCGCTCTGCAATGTCATCGGGCAAGATCATGGCCATATAGGAGTCGATGACTATCACGTGAGAAAAACTATTTAACATGCTTATAGTTGTATGCATCTTGCAACACTAAAGTATGTTTGAAATTGATAGCGCTAGGAAGATTCACCTCATCGTGCACGGGCAACATCAGCTCATAGAGTCTGCGAAGGACAAACTTGCTGCCGCCAAATTCCTGCGAGAGAATATGCAGCCTGCATCCCTTGACAAGGCCGGTAACATTGGTGATTATGTGGCGATGCTATGGCCACCCCTAGCTCCTAAGGAGATCGTGGTGAGTCAGATAACTGGCACCGGCAGTGACAGCGGGCAGGGTATGGGCGCATGGGCCTCAATAACACAGAAGGAACTTTTTAGGGTATTACTTTGACATTGCATAGGATTGTTCATCACAAGCTGACCCTCTCTAAAAAACTAGAGGACAATTAGTTTAGCTTATGGTTTATCGAATTACACACGCACAATTAATAGCAAATCCACGCTCGAATTTGCATGAATGCTTTCGATAAGAATTGGAGTAATCAAAATAGGGCAAGCGCAGGAGACAAGTTAAAAGAAGCACTGGCACCTCAGGGTCCCCTCAAACCTAGAATAGAGACAGCAGCTAACAAACTTCAGTTGCAAATATCAAAGTTAGACACCATAGTTACGAAACTAAATGAGAGAGATGCCTCTTTGTTTAGGCGAGTAGTTGATGCTGTGCAGAGACACGACACTGATACTACAAAGGTACTCTCAAATGAGCTTGCCGAGGTGCGCAAGGTCTCGCGCACGCTGGGGCAAGCCAAGATGGCATTTGAGCAGGTCTCGATGAGATTATCTACTATACACGATATGGGAGACGTAATGGTCGCGCTAGGGCCAGCAATAACCTCGATAAAGAGCTTAAAGCCCGGTCTTGGAAAGTTCGTGCCAGGTGCCGACAGCGAGATCAACACCATGCAGACTTTGCTCAACGGCATCATGATGGAGTCTTTGCAGAGCAGCGGCCCTGGAATCGAGGTCAATACTGGCTCCGGAAGCGACATCGATCAGATAATGATGGAAGCTTCGGCAGTCGCTGAGCAAAAGATGAATGACAAGTTCCCATCGATTCCGACTGGTAGCTTCAGGATCTCTGACACCGAAAGCCAGCAGTGATGTAAAATGGTATCAAGAACTGGAATACTTGCAATCTTTGGAGCGATTGGGTTTGCTATAGGGTTTTTAGCGTTCTTAGCATCGCCAACAGTTGCACATGCATTAGCAACCATCTTGCATGTGGACGCAAGTGTTGTCTTTGCCCTGATAAGCGGAGTGGCAGGAGCAGCCATTAGCACAAGTGTGATAACCTTGTGGGCTAGAAGACCGTAAAACCCTTTACTCTTTCTTTTCTTTTACTGTCCCTTTTCTGTATCCATGTGTAAACCTTGCATCATACACTTTTGAATATTCATATTTTGCTGGGGCAATGGCCTCACCGACAATTATCAGTGCCGTTTTGATTATCTTGGCTTCCTTTGTCCTCTTAGCAATGTCTCCAAGTGTCCCTTTGATTATTTTTTCGTCTTCCCACGTCGCTCGATAGACTACAGCAGCTGGCGTCTTCTCTGTATACACTCCTCCTCCTCCGCCCTTTAGTAGTTCATTTACTACCTCGCCTATTAGATGCACGCTCAGATAGAATGCCATTGTTGCACCATGTTTGGCAAGCTCAGCTATTGATTCGCGCTCTGGAACTGGCGTGCGAAGCTCTGCCCTTGTTATTATCAAAGTCTGTGTTACTCCCGGCAGCGTCAGCTCTAAGTTCATGTCTGCAGCAGCTCCTAATAACGCAGTTACGCCCGGCACAACCTTGCACTTTATGCCGTCTGACTCCAGCTTGTCTATCTGCTCTCGAATTGCACTGAAAAGTCCTGGGTCACCATCGTGGAACCTTATAACAACCTTGCCTTCCTTAGCAGAGTTGTACAGGATTTGATAGATCTTTTCTCTGTCAATTATTGCAGCATCATATAGCTGCACATCTTTCTTGGCGTATTGGAGGATCCTCGGGTTAAGAAGTGAGCCAGAATAAATAATAGTATCTGCTACTTCTACCAGCTTTTTTGCTTTAAGTGTGATAAGCTCAGGATCACCCGGGCCTGAGCCCACAAAATATACAGTCTTAGTCTCTGGCATTTTTCTTTGCCACCATGATAGAAAAGTACTTCTCAGTTGGGCCTTTTTTGCCACGGAGGTCTGAAATTTTTTTCATCTCAAGTAACTCGCCTTCGTCTGAAACATTCTGAGCTATTGCAACAGTCGCGCTGTCAGGAAATCCTGCTTCACCCAGCATATCAATTACCCTGTCAAAGTAGCGTCCGTCCTTTAGAAAAATGACGGTGTCACAGGCACTGGCTGTGCGCTTGACTTTTTCTAAATCATAACATGCTGGCACGATAGCTACGGTTTCATCGCCTTCTGCCAAGCTTATCCCTGCTTTTGCGGCAATTGCAAAGATGGATGTCACACCGGGCACGATTTCAATTTCGATATCCTTATGCGTCCTTTTCAATTCGCGCTGGATATATATCCAGGTACTATAGAGCGCCGGGTCTCCGACTGTAAGATATATGATTTTTTTCCCGGTTCTGACAGCGCTTGCAATTTCATCGGCATTTCTCTTCCAGTAATCCCTGAGCGATTCCCTGTTCTTGACCATTGGAAAAACAAGGCTGACTGTCTTGGTAGATTTGCCAATATATTTTTCAACTACAGAAAGCGCGATGCTGGATTTGCCCTCCCTCGCAGTAGGTGCAAATATCATATCTGCGCTTTTTATAAGATCTGCTGCCCGTACTGTGAGAAGGTCTGGGTCTCCTGGGCCGCATCCAATACAGAAAAGCTTCATGGGTTACAGCACAATCACAGAGCAATTTAAATTTACTATGGATAGAGTTGATCGCCAGTGTAGCGGTCGATGATCCTTATGGCCTTAGTCGGGCAGGTGGCCGCAGCAGCATATATACTTTCATAGTCGGCGCATGTTTCGCACTCGACCTTTGCCTTTGGATTGACCATTTTGTTTTTCTCCACCACAAAGACTTTTGGTGCAAGAACTTCACAGCTGCCAAACGCCATACATAGCGAAGGCTCTACAATTATGTGGAATCTACCCCTTGGTGTATCAATTAAGTATGGCCCATTGAAAACATCTGCCATAACACTTTCGGTTGCCCTTTTCCATCTCTTGGGATTTGTGTGCGCTGACGCTTGTTTCGGCTCTATCTCATGTGCGTTATCAAACTCCATCTTGTCATATTGCGCCCTCTTTGTCTCATCTGAGAGAACTTCAAACGCAGTGTTTATCTTTTTTATCATTTCTTCAGCATAGACTGAGTTGTTCCTATCCGGATGATATTTTCGGGCAAGCCGCCTATAGGCGTACTTGATCTGCTTGTAGCTAGCCTTCTCCGAAACGCCAAGAACTCCATAGTAGTCTTTGCCGTCTGTCAAGAATGTACAATTGTGAGTTAACTCAATTATTATATCTTCTTCTAAAATACTGCCGGACAGCAGAGAGATTTTTTAAAGGATTTCGTAATGCTCAATTAGTAGACGTATATATAATTATGGTGATTGGAGATTCCAAAAGGAATATTTCAAGTAAACAAAAATTATTGGTCTGGATATTGTAGATACAGATTCGTAGCTGGTCAAAGCCTAAGGTGCAGAACGACATATGTCATTTAATTTTAGCCCCCACAAAACTAGGAGATAGTCAAGGTTATTCACCATACTATATTGCACGAGAAAGAAAACCGTATTGACGATTTGTGCTGAATTGTATTTGCAACTTCTTATATCTTGTTTTATATCGCTAGCGATATCTTAGCATATTTTTTATAAATTCACTTTTATCAGCCTAAAAAGAACAAGCTTAAGTGTAAGTGGTTAGATAATCCTAACGGTTATGGCAAAAGCCAAAAGCAAACAAAAGAAGAGAAAGCAAGCAAATCTCTCAAACGTAAGGAAGAAGGGCACCATGAAGAAAAAAGCTACGACCAAGGTTCGTAAGGGCGGCAAGAAGAAGGCGGTCAGGAGAAAAGCAGCGCCTCGGCCAAGGGCTACACGTGTTAAAACAGTATCTAGTCCTGCGGCATTCACCGAGATTGCATCTGAAGAAGTGACATCGTCTACACCAAGCCTAGGGGAACAGGATACGATAGGATCAACAGGATCAACTGGAGTTGACAAAAGCGAGTTCACATCAACTCATGACAATAGCGACACAAACTCCATATAACAACATATCCTTAAGGTGCCTCTATATCCAAGGACGAGTTTTTGGGTTGACCTTCAATATGGAATCTCTTTACTTTTTAAATGTCTCATTTTCCTAACAGGTGGGATACGTTATAGGCGGTTCGACTCCCCCACAGTGTTTTTGATACAATTATACACTCTAAAAGTCCGATGTGTTATCTCAAATGCAAATCTAGTCGAGCCCGGGAAGCAGAAAAATTGATCCACTTAACAGATCGAGCTGATAATCACAGCCAATGCAGTTTGCCTATATGCAACACACGCAGCATAACAACTGCAGACAAGAACCTATGATAATCTGCCATTGCATTTAATTTTCTGTAGATGAATTGTAATAGATAAAACTAGTTTGCCATATATAAAATCTTTATAAGCCTTATTCGTTTTATGCCCACTATGATTCTGACTGTTTATGTTGTCATTGCATTACTTGCTATTGTTGCCTTTGTTATTATTGGCTATGGAATCAACAATGGCATGGCGGCAGCCTCGATAACCACACAGCAGCAGTCATCTACGGTGAGCGAACAGCGTTCAGGCGATAGTGATAGCACAGTAATCCAGCAGTCGTCAGACCAGTCCCAGTCAAGCTCTACCAGTAGCTCAGTTATGACTAGCGAAAGCAGTAGCGGTGAGGATGTCTCTTCTTCAAGCAGAATAGTAAGCAGGACAGGCACCGATAATCTTCAAATAGATAGGCAATCATCAGGCAAGATTGCAAGCTCTCGTCTCAACCTCACAAGTGGTGAAGTGGAAGCCGTCCTCTTTGGCGACTGGTCTTTAAATGGTACTTCCGGATTCGTCGCCAATTTTATCTACAAACCCTCAAACGGTACTGCCCCTCTAGAATATCAAATGAGCGGACTTGAGCTGCATTCCATTAATCAAATAAATGACAATCTAGTGCTGGGAGGTACAATAGATGTTGCCTCAAATAGCACAGCTGCACTACAAGATGCTCCTGTCACGACAATGATCCAAAACGGTATACTGGCTGTAGGATTTGGAAACGCAACTGAGGCTAGTGATCTTTTCGGAGGAATTCCGATAATTGGATTTGAACAATAGGGGACAGGCAAAGTTACATTTAGGGGTTAAGTCTGGGCCTAACATCTATGAATTCAGATCTTAAAGCTGGGTTCACTAGGCTGCTCAGGTCATTTGATGATAACCCTGACGACGTTGTCCCGATAACAAGAGCATTTGGACTTGCAACCAAGGCCCATAAGGGACAACATTCTGTGAATAAATATGAACACTATATTGGTAATTCCCTGAGAGTTGCGCTCATTCTGGCCGAAGAGCTCAAGATACATGATACTGATCTTGTATGCGCCGCGCTATTGCATGATGCGCGGATACCTGATGACGATCTGAAAGAGTTTGGAGAGCGCGTATATTCTACATTGAGCGCTATTGATTCATGGGCCAAAGAAAGGGCCTCAGAAGAGTACTTTGCCAGCATGGCGAAAGCGTCCAAGGACATCCGGTACATAAAACTGGCAGAGCGGCTGGATGATATCCGAAGCATGAAGGGACAGAGTTTCAAGGATAAGGTGACAAGATACAAAGAAGAGACTCAAAAATATGTCGTCCCAATTGCGATTGCAACTGATGATAAGCTGGCGTTCAAACTCTCACTCGCGCTTTATGAACTAAAATGATGGGCGGGGCACACATCTGCCATCTGGACCTTCTTTGTGTTTCCTCCAATGCTTGCCGCACCCAATGAGCCTGTGCTCTGTGCATCCACAGATAGGGCAGCTCTTTATCTTTTCTTCTACTTCTTTCATATCTGAGCATATAACTACACAGGTATTATTTGAGGTTAAGGTCAGAGAGCTACATCCCTGTTTATATGATCCAACTAAAGAGGCAATCAAAAGATTTGGAAAATAGATGCTCTGCACTGCTGTGGTGTATAAAATACTAAGCTATCTTTACTATCTAAAATATTCTATTGTATAAGAACAGCTGCTGCATCATATAGCTGTGAACGCAATCATAATATGCAATTACCTATTTGCTTCCTTGATCTCTAGAACGTCTATAGCAGGTACATTATGCCCCCTGAAACAAGCGTCACAAACTCCACGCCGGCAAGCTCTTTTGCCCTCGCTACTACTGCATTGAGCCACAGACTGTCTATGCCCTGACTCCAGATCGTGACTTTATTGTAGTGTCTCTGCATTCCATGGAAAAAACCAATGCACTCCTCTACTGTGCTGTTAGGATATTTCTGACCCACGTCTTCAACCACCGTTTTGGCCTCTGCTGGCAAATACAGGATTGTTAGCGTTGGAAAAGGGATTGCAGCAGAAGATGACAAAGAGGAATCATCGTCCAACATTTTATCTCAACTACCGATTGGGCTTATATCATGATTTCGAAAATATGTTTGTGTATTTGTAAACCATTCACTCTTATACAATCTATATTAGATTATCTTCTAATAAACTTTTATAAAAAGACCTTATTTATAACAGTTTTACACAAAAT
>JAICEE010000005.1 GCA_025924355.1 Nitrososphaera sp. | reverse complement strand
GTCTGAAGAAGTCAATAATAACTTTGACGACAACTTTGATGAAGAGTTTGATGAAGAGGAGGAAGATGAGTTTGGCGACGAAGATGAAGGCGCCAAGTTGTATCTGGCTCTAAGATCTCCACAAACTTGAGATCTTGTATGTCGAACTAGAGGATTTCCTGTTTTCACTTATCTTTATTTTGACTAATCTCTCTACACTAATTTGATTACATAAGAGTAAAAACATTATGACTGAGTCTCTATGAAGGGCGTTGGAATGGACGCATATAACCCATGTGCCTAACTCATATTGGATAGCTGTGCGGACCTGCAATATATAGCACGTCATTATACCGTGATCGAATTCGACAGTTTTCAGAACAGAACGAACATGAGCAAAGGTAGCCAGACCTGCTTTGGTTACTGGCTGAGAATTTTCTAGATTACATAAGAATTCAACGACAAGCCGACCAGGACGTATTGATATGTAGATGGATACAAAGATCAGGTACAGCATGTTAGAGACTGAAATGGTAGCGTAGTCTAACCTGCTGAAAAAGGCCGGATCTCACATTCAGCAGATTCATCATCGATACCTCAAATAAACCTCTTCAGCCGCAGCCTTGAAGAGTTTTTCTACATTTATTTGTAGTCTGAAAGTATATCTCGGTAGCGCGAGTCCTTATACGCTATGTACTTTACGTATTCGCCATAAGTCATATCAAATGAACAGTTAGAGCACTTGACAAATGAAAAATCATCTGCCAGCTCTGCAGCTTCCTTGCAGTCAGGACAGTGAACCTTCATGTGTCATTTTGAACCCAGAAAGTATAATAATGTTGTCAAATTTGGTCGGAGTTGTAATAGGTTATAAGCCAAACAACTGTCAGGTAATCTGTGGACAGCACCTGAGATGAATGTTGACAATAAAATTCGCCAATAGGTGCAAGCCTAGTGCTGGACTGCATTTTCTGTCTTTGTTTTGCTTTGATAGGGGTTTGCAATGAACGTGCAATTCTGATATACATCATCGTCTTTTACAACAAGACAGAAAGCAGGTCAGGGTACCTTTGCTGCTATGTTATATCTAGCAGGATTAGTACGCCTTTTTCCAAGAATAGAGAGGATTTAGGAGTTTTCACAATCTAACAACTTATAATATCCACAGCATCATCATTTGCAGATGAGTAAGACTTGCTTGAGGTGTGGTAAGACTTTTGGGGAGATTATCGAGGATCCAGCTGCTGAGAAGTACCCTGCATGCTCTGCATGCTGGAAGGAGTGGACCACTTATGCTGTCATGGTCATGAACGAGATGAGACTGGATATGTCACTGCCAGAACACAGAAAGGCGCTCCGCAAGTATGAGAGGGCGTTCTTTGGACTTGAAAAGGGTATTGGCGAAATAGAAAAAAAGCCGGACAACCCCGAGACGCAACACGAACATCACCATCACTAATCATTTCAGCCCGACAGTTTTTAGCGAGTGCTCCGGAATCATCTTTATTATTTTGCTCCTGTTTGGCATACCGAGGAGCACTTCATGCAATGAATCTGTTAGGCGCTCTCGCTGTACTTGATTAAGTGACACAAAAGCAGTGGTCAACGACTTAAAGTCAAGCTTTGTAATAGAGCAAGGATTTGCCAAAATCTGCATGCAGTAGGTCTGGAACATCACTCCACGCTTTTCTGCATCAAATTCTGATAATAATTCAAGCCAGGTCTTGAAAAGGATAGACAATTTATTTGGATCTATCGTGGGCGCTGCTGCTAATGCCATGTTTATCATTTCGCTCTTTTCGTCATCGCTCATTTCATAGAACTCTTTGAGACGGTTTTGCAGCATTTGTTTTCGCAAAAAATCCGGCAGGTCTGCAAGTATTTGGATGATGTTGCCAGCTGCATTATTCATGATTAGATTGCATAATGGAGGGATTTATCTTATTTTAAGGATGAATTAAATAACTACACTAGTAGGAGAGAACCTTATGCCATGCCTTGTTACAGTCGGCGGATTCTATGGAGATGAAGGAAAGGGCAAGATTATAGCCTACTTGGCGAAAAAGGACAACCCTGCGGTTGCTGTGCGTGGAGGCGTTGGTCCAAATGCAGGTCACACTTTTACTTTCGAAGGCAAGGAGTACAAGGTGCGCATGTTACCAAGTGCTGTACTCAACCCGACAACTAGGCTTTTGGTAGGCGCGGGAGTACTTGTCAACCCGCAGGTTTTGGTAGATGAAATAGAGAAGTTTCAGGCAGACGACAGGACATTTGTGGACAGTCAGTGCGGCATCATTGAGCAAATACATATTGACCGTGACATAGGCGAAGACCACCTCAAGAGCAAGGTGGGCACTACAGGCACCGGAACTGGCCCGGCTAATGCTGACAGAGCGCTCCGGAGGCTCAAGCTTGCAAGAGACATTCCAGAATTATCGCTTTACATGGAAGATGTCAGCAATTCAGTTAACTATGCTCTACACAACAATGAGAGGGTGATAGTGGAAGGGACACAGGGCACTTATTTGTCGCTGTTTCATGGTGGCTATCCCTATGTCACATCAAGTGACGTGACTGCTTCTGGCATCTGTTCACATATTGGCATTGGACCAAAAAGAGTCGACGAAATACTAGTGGTCTTTAAGGCATATGTTACACGTGTTGGCAGCGGACCGCTTGATAATGAGCTGAGCGAAGAAGAGGCAAGAAAGCGCGGCTGGATCGAGCATGGGAGCGTCACAGGCAGGCAGAGGAGGGCTGCGCCTTTTGATATGGAGCTTGCCAAGAAAGCGATCAGGCTCAACAGTGCAACGCAAGTTGCAGTCACAAAGCTGGACGTCATTTTCCCACGGTCTGCAGGCTTGCGCGAATACACAAAGTTGCCAGAGAATGCAAAAAAATTCATTGAAAACATTGAAGGCGAGACCGGCCTGAAGGTGACCCTAATTGGCACGGGAAGAGAGGTCTACGATGTTATAGACCGCAGGTCATCGTAGCTTACTTGCCACCAGCGCCTTTACGATATCCCTGCATGAGCGCAGGTCATAGAGCAGTTTTTTCTTGTCGCTGGATGATAGATTAAGCCTACCAATCATTGATTTTGCAGCAGCAAGGTCTGCTGACTTGACAGGCTTGGGGGGAGGATTCCCCTCAAGGCCGTGACGTAATTTCAGATCCAATATTGCGTATTCAAGGGCCACGTAGGCACGCCATAGCGACATCCTGTCTGGGTTGCTACTTTCAAGAACAATTGATTTGGCCTGCTCTACAAGCCTGTTCAGCTTCTCCAATGATAATCATTCTACCTCAACGGATGACTTTAATATCATAAGTATTAACAATATCGCGATTTGCAGCTTAAGGCTCCATGCTACATTGCGCTTACAAGCCTCAGGGATTTTGGAAGGCTAGTATGCGCGCTTGAGCGGACTCCTTTGCCTGCATTTTCACTTCAGTTTAACAAACGCGAGGTGCTTGCCGTTCAGACTGATATCATCAATGGAAGGCCTGTGATCTATTATACACAAGAAGACTCAAAGGATAGTCAGTACCTGGCCTACAGAGTAAGCAGCGGCATTGAAGAAGTGTTGCTTGCCAGCTCGGTTGACAATCCTACATATGTTTATTCGCCTATTCTCAAGGTGGAAAAGTTCCCCCGCTCGCTTGCAAGATCTGCGAGGATTGACAAACGATCAGGCTACACGGTCATAAAGCTTAAGGATCTACCAAGCCTTGCCAAGGTGGCAGCCTATAAGACAATATACGATGAGCCCCCCTTGCCGCTCTTTCTGTTCAAAGAACGCGGAGGCAAGATCGTGCTAGGGACTGCAATGAGCGCAAATGACAATGAGACCATTTCCTACTTTTACTATGTAACTGTGGAAGAAGAGCCAAAGGAGCCATTTTTGCGCTACAGCAGTCAAAGGGCCGATCAGCCAACATTCTTGACAAGACTGGATGAACACGGATACGTTTATCTCAAGGTGATAAGACTGGCAGAGGATCACCCGCTGGTAAAGACCTATGACTAGGCCATTTTTCCAAAGAATTGCTGCAGCGGCTATTGAAAAAAAAAGCCCAATAGTTCTTGCCCTTGATCCTAGACCACGAGGCAATCAAAGGCTGCCAGAACTTGCAGCAAAGACCATCTGTGAAGTCGAGCACCACGTCTGCGCCGTCAAAATGAACTTCCATATCATCCTACCGCTCTCTGCGTCTGAAATTTTGCGCATAAACAAACTAGCCCACTCTTTTGGGCTACAATCGATAGCAGACATCAAGCTGAACGACATTGAAACCACCAACGCTGTTGCCGTCGACCACCTAACAAAGATGGGATTTGATGCTGCCATAGCAAATCCCTTTATTGGTAGAGACACGCTTGCCTCGCTAGTGCAAAAGGCACACAAGGCAAATGCCGGCATCATTGCGCTTGTCTACATGAGCCACCCAGAGGCAAAAGAAGGCTTTGGGCTCAAAATACAAGGACGCGGACTATACAAAATGTTTTTTGAAAGGGCGGAGACTGCAGGTGTCGACGGCATAGTGGTGGGCGCAACTCGAGATGAGATTTTAAAAGAAGTCGCAGGACGACTGCCGGTATATTCACCTGGAGTTGGAGCGCAGGGCGGCGATGCAGGACAGGCAATCAGAAACGGCGCAGATTATTTAATAATTGGCAGGTCAATAGTTGAGGCCAAGCAGCCTGCCAAGGTCGCAGGAGAAATCCAAAACAGAATTTTATCGATAGGCAAATGAGTGTTGATGAAGATATTTTTTTGCAGCGGACAATAGGTTTTTGGCGTTTAGATAAGTCAGTTGCTGCATTGCGTCATCGAATTTTCTCCATGCAAAGCCAATGTGCTCATGTGAAAGGATCACTTTGCGTGTGCGCGCCCGTGCAAGATACAACACAACCTCCTTTCGCACGAGCTTCTTGCCATGCCTGTATTTGTATTCAATCTTCATGCGGAAGCCATCTAGAAATTCAACATCAGTAATGCAGGTCTCTTCCTGAATTTCACGAGTAGCCGTCTGCTTTTCATTTTCGCCAGCCTCAATGTTACCCTTTGGAAAGTCCCAGTGACCGGCTGAGTAATGCAATAACAGGTATTCCGGCTCGGAATTGTCTTCCATATAAAATACCACTGCACCAGCCGACCGCTCGTCTATCAATAGTCTGTGATTGATCTGGTTGTTTGTAAATTTTTTGCACTATCATTCTTCGTCATAGTCATTCTCTTTTGCCGCTGACTCTTTCTCTTGGTCCTGCAGTAGAGCAGGCACTGCATAGTTGTGTATGTCTAACCATTCTTCTTGCGACATCCAGTAGCTGCAAAACCATTTTTGCTGTTTTGGATCATAGTCTCCGTGCTGTTGTGGCATCGTAATTTTTATTGCAGTCACCTTTACATTAGTGTTTCAGAACTTCGCCACCTTTTCTGTTCCTAAAATAATAGTAAAGGACTGTTGCAGCTACAAGCGATACTGCAAGACCTATTAGCAGAGATGAAATGAGCGTAAATGGGTTTGTCCCTGCTGTAAGCACGGATGTAAACTGCAATAGTGGGATATATAGTAGCGCAAGTACAGTAAGGCGCAGTATATCAGACATAATCCTGCTGCTTCCCTTGAACCAATCGCTCAACAGGACGCCGCCGATGATTGTAGCAATTCCTATCCATAGCAGAGTTATCGTACTGTCGGCAAATCTTCCCACTATAATCCTGTTTGAAACGATGTCAAGTGCACTCATTTCAGGAGTAATTATGTTGGATGGTATGCTAGATATGCCGTTTGCAATGGCTGCAAGTATGATAAGCACGCCGCCGATGATTGAGAATATCTTAATAAATGACGTTGGAGTCAGCCTGCCAAATGAGCTTAATGCCTTGTCGATATCAAATGCCCTGACGATGAATGCACCACCAAGGATTGCAAGCACAATTGCAGTTATCCATTTTGCCGCATCGAATATAACGGCAAGTGCCCCTGCTGCTAGCAGGATGCCGGGGACGCCTAAAAAGAACTTTGAATACTGGGAATCATAAACGAGCATTCTAAGATACCGGCCCAGCACTGCGTACGAATACTCAACACTTCTACTATGCCGGATAATTACACGCCGCACTGATATCACAGGCACTCTTGATTGAATGACAGGTAGGATTGTCTCGTCGTCCTCGCCATCAGAGACAATAACTGCGCCGTCTGCGCGATATCTATCAAGTATGCTTTTCACTTCAAGGCTTATCTTCTCGTCAGCCTCGACACCCCTATTGAACTTGCCAGCTACTACCGCAACCTCAGCATCGTAGCCCTTGCTCACAAGTTCCTCGTATGTTTTGACTGCGCCAAAAATGGCATTGGAGTCTGCATCCTCTGGATCCTCAAGTGCAAGCCTAGTCCCAGCATTGATGCATGCATCGCGGCCGACTATTGGTGTATCAATGCCGCCCTTTGAGCCAATGTCGTTATCCCTGTCTATGCAGAGCACCAAGATCTTGCTATAAATAGCTTCTTTGCTTGCTCCTTTTACGCTGGCATGGTTCATATAATACGGCATCTTGCTGTCAGTACCTATCAAATTGTTTATAGATTAATTAATTTAACCCGCTTTCTAATAAGCGGAATCATTGGTTTTATTAAAAAGCGAGATTAGCTGCTCCTTGTCTTATAGAAATTTCATTTATATAATCCGAAGAGTCCCTCAATTCTTCTTCTTGTTTCAAGGTAAAAGCTCTTTGAACGAGGGCTTTCGAAGCTCTGCTGGTTTGAATATATTAGTTTAGAAAGGTTATCATTAAGTCATTGTGCTTAACTCCAAAGTTTGCTAAGAAAACGTTCATCTGTTTTGTCAGATGTTTGTGTATTGATCCCAGTATTGGGATTATGAGATGAAAGCTATACACTGCATGTATCACACACATAACTTTGAAGAGGACAGTAAAAGAGAGGGAGGAGGATGCAGTTGTTATACTGTATTGAAGGTTGCCATGTTACATTATCGATCATGAACTGATTACAATGTAACTATTTTAGTTACTATAATTGCCAGGGCACCTGATAGACGAACATACACATTCTACTACTAGCAATTGGCAGAAAAATATCAAGTCTATTATCAAACCATAAAATCGGTTATAAAGTCAGAGATGAAATAATCGCACACATTGGCTACATCATATAACATAAATTCTGCTGTTCTCTTGTTTGGGAGTTATATCCACTTGAATGCATTGTGGAGTAGGTGTATTATTACTGATCTTTACGCTCTACTCTTTGCTCTAGGGGTAAAACAAAAGTGAACGTGGCACCCTTTCCATCTTTGTTGTTTTCTCCCTTTATCGTACCTCCATGTGACTCGATGATATATTTTGATATATACAATCCAAGACCGGTGCCTCTATCTGACTTAGTCATGAACTTTGTGAACAGTTTTGGTAGAATGTCTGAATTTAGACCGCACCCAGTATCTTTAACTTTGACAACAACTTCATTATCAAGCCTTTCAGCAGATAGGAACACGTCTCCGTTTTTGTCATTGAACTTAACCGCATTGGCTAGCAAATTAGAAAGAACTTGGTATATCCTACTTTTATCAGCAAAAACCATTATCCTATCTGTTGGAGTATAAATGAATCTTGTTGACGCTACCAAGCCTAATTTGTCATTATAGCGCTTAGCGTCATCAATTGCAGTCATTATAGATTCGTTAAGATCGAATAGCTCCTTCTTCAATATCAAATTCCG
This sequence comes from Nitrososphaera sp., assembly GCA_025924355.1. Classification (GTDB taxonomy): domain Archaea; phylum Thermoproteota; class Nitrososphaeria; order Nitrososphaerales; family Nitrososphaeraceae; genus Nitrososphaera. The sequence goes on along the minus strand of JAICEE010000005.1, from coordinate 25,325 downwards.
GTGGCTTTCAATTCTTGTTACGTCCAAAATTTGCTCGGTGAGTGTCTGAAGTCGTCTTGCATTTCTCAATATCGATTCAATATAGGCTCTTTCTGGTTCCTTGTGGATAAGCCCCTGTAGGACTTCAGCGAATCCTAGTATTGGTTGAATTGGCGTTCTAAGTTCATGAGCTGCTATGTTAATAAATTCCTTCTGAGCATTTTCATGTGTCTTCAGTTTTTCATATAGATCCATTTGGATCCATAATGCATCAAAAAATGATCTGAAGAGGTTAGTACCTTTTTTACTATTCGAATATATCATCATACCAATTGCTTCAGAAACCTCTTCTGCATCTACGTTCCTATTCTCGACACTGAAATACTTTATGCCATCTGCTATGAATATTCCAGACTCTGTTACTTGACCGTTGAGAATTTTGATATTGCTGCTACTATCAGATAGTCGTTTAACAATTTTCGAATTTTCATCTGATAGCGGACAGATAATCCTTACTTGAGCACCCTTTTCTGCCGCATCAACAAGGGGGTTCCAAAGTCCAAGCTTATCTGTCCTTATCATACTCTTGCTGTGAGGCATAAGTATCAATGCTTCATTCTTTACAGACCTTGCGAATTCCATTATAATCCGAGCAGCTTTGCTGCCATCTGTAATAACCTCTACAAATTCTGGTTCTACGCCTTCTTTGATTTCTTTAATTTTTTGCTCAGCAGGAACAGCTTTATTCCATAAGGCATCAAAGATATACTGCCCTTGCTGTACAAAGTCTTGGGCATTGCTATGAATGAATTCAGTTAATGGTTTAGCTTCTTGCAATACTCTAGCAGTAATCATTTCTGTTTCACTTACTGCCAGACAACCCTTGAGCCTTTCTAAATGCCGTAGCTCGTTAACTATTTTCAAAAGATCTTTACAATAGTGAATATTCTGATCTGTAATCTCTGTTAAAGCCCGTATTTTTCCACCTCGTCGTCTAATCTCTAGAAAACCATGTCTGTAAGTATCAAGTTCAATAATTATTGACGGCCCTAGGTAGTCGAAGTATATGTCCATAGTCTTCTTTACATTCTTCATAAATTCAATACCTTTTGGGATAGCATTTTCTTCTTCTCCATATAGAACCTCAGTCCTTCCAAAGACAGGTCTGCCCTCTTCTATTTCCTTTATTTTAAGTTTAGCAGGTATTGCTTTATTCCATAACGTCTCAAACAGAGATTGATGTTGTTGGATTACTTGTTTTGCGTTGCTATAAATTACTTGGGTTACAGGCTTTTCTTTTTCAATAGGCGCTATAGCCATACAATACCCTCTCTCACTGAGTCCGAAGTTACCTTGAATATTATCAAGATGGCGTAGCTCAACTATTTGAGCCAGCTCTCTACAGTAAGAGATATTGTCTTTGGTAATTTCTGTAATATACCTTATCCTAACGCCTTTTTTCTTCGCTTTGATTTTTGCCTCCTTGAGTACTTCAAGCTTGATACCCACTGTCGGTGCTGTGGCATCTACACATATGTCGATTTTTTTTCTTGCACTCAACATTCCTTGTGCTATAGCATAAGTAGTCAAGTCTTCACCATAGAGTATTTGTGTTTTTTCACCATTGCTTATACCGTGTAAATTATTATCAAGTTGGCTGTCGCTAATGTGTATTTTATTCGTAACTTTGGAAAAAGAGAAAGTATCATATAAAGATTAAATGAATTGTAAGAGATCTCTACCAGGTGATCTTAGGCCACATGCCAAATTGCCATTTTATGCTTCAGATCATCAATTAAAATGATGTTTTGGAGGTTCATTGCTTAAAGTTTAAGCAGACAATATATAATTCACTACTCTCTTGTCGACTTGCAGAAGGTTTGTTTAAAAGCACTTTGCCAAAGCTCTTCTGTAATTCCGATCTGAACTCCTCTAGCATGTCGCCCTCAAACACCTTGAACACACTGCTTCCGCCTATTCTCAGCACATGCTGTGCAAACCGTAACGCAATAGTGGAAAGAGAGATCTGCCTTGCATGATCTATATCCCATACGCCGCTCACATTTGGAGCTAAATCTGAGAGGACAACATCAGCCTTGCAGCCTAAAATTTCAGATATTTTGCTTAGCATGTTTGGATCCTCTATGCTGCCCTGCAGAATTACTGCACCAGTAACTGGTGTAACCGGCTTGAGGTCCACCCCGATGACCTTCCCTGATGACCTTACTTCCTTTGCGGCTACCTGCAGCCACCCTCCTGGTGCACACCCAAGGTCAACCACCTTATCACCCTTTTTGAGAATGTTATAAGAGCGGTTCATCTGCAGCAGCTTGTAAGCTGACCTTGCCCGGTATCCCTGATCCTTTGCCAGTCGCCGGTATTGGTCACGTCGAGCGTCAGCAAGTCTCATTTTTTATAAAGTTTTGGAGGCTTCAGGCTTGCATTGTCAAAAGATTTGATGAGCCATTCCTCAATTAAATTACAGCTTGTAGGGCTGTAAGAACCTTCTATTGAGCACATATGCTCAAAAGGACATGTCAAACAGGGGGCCTGTTCAATACTTGTAGTGTCAACAGGCAGCTTTACTGCAAAAAGTTTGTACGTCCACCTGCCGTTTTCTAGCAGTTTTTCACGGCGAATCAGTGATCGTTTTTCAAGCCGAATCGCAACGCGAGAGCCATCGCGGCTTGTCAAGTCAAGCTCCTTCCAAAGCTCTGACTGTAGTATACCATCTTTGCCATTGCTAATTATAGTGCGAAAAACTTTGCCAGTGATATCCTCAATTTGAGCTTCATTTAATTTCAATCAACACAACCCCGGAGTAATACCAAATAATTATGTTGAACTGATAAATAATCCTTTTTGAGATCAAATTCCTTGAAAGTAAAAAGCAATGGCTGAAAAATCGTTAGGATTAGGCTAACCTATAGATGGCTCGACAATACATTAAAGTTATTTTGATTTATTCTTATTACCGAATATTCTATCAAAGTATTCTGTAGATTCGGGCACCGTTTCTTCAGCCTCACCTTCCTTGATTTGTGCAAGCCTCTTTGCAAACTTTTTCTTGGATTCAAGCTGCATTTGGCGCGCAATCTGGATTCTTTGCGCCTGAGGTGATCCTGCACCATGCATTGACTCTGTCAGATAGCCCACTGCATTTCGTCCAAGAGTCATATTTTCAATTAGCCTCAGTACCCTCATCCTGTTCTCTGTTGATACGCCTTTCCGGCCCTTCAGGTATTTTTCAAGCAGCGGTCCAGTCTCAGGATTGCGAAACTCCTTCTCAGACGGCATTGTCACTACAAGTCCGCCTGCAATGTCTTGGGCAAGCCTTCCTATTTCATATGGAAACCGAGTGACGTTGTGCTTACAGACATTTGCCAGCATGTCGTCATTTTGCCAGTTGCCCGCTGACGTTTTGTGTGCTCGGTACGAGGATGCAATGCCTGCAGCAAATATCGTCTCATTGAGGTGCGTCATTTCAACCAGTTTGTCTTTGATGTGTGATGCGTTTGCCACACCATTATAGTCCGCAATTGCTGCAGAGGCTCCAATCAGGATGTCGCCAAGACCAGTCTTGCACACATAGCTTCGACGATGATAGCAAGTAAAGCGTTCGACCAACATGGAGGCAAACTCATATTCACCATTCATGAATATTAAGTGGTTTGGAATGAAAACATCCTTGAAGATTACCATGGCTTCTTGGCCTGAATACATGGCATTGCCGGCATCAATGTTGCCTCCCTCCATACTCCTTGTATCACAGGACTGTCTGCCATAGATGTAGGTGATGCCGGGAGCATCGACAGGGACGGCGCCAATGATTGCATAGTCTTTATCTTCTGACTTCAATCTCATTGTCGGCATGACGATTATCCAATGAGAGTTGATGCAGCCAGTCTGGTGAGCTTTTGCACCGGTGATGTATACACCTTTGCTGTCACGCTTTGTCACATGCACAAACATGTCAGGGTCTTCCTGCTGTGAAGGCGATAGGCCACGGTCACCCTTGACGTCTGTCATGGCACCACCGATCATCAAATTTTCCCGTTGCAACATCTTGACAAATTCTACCAAGCGCTTATGATAATCAGTGCTGTGCTTTTGGTCAATTTCATACGTACTTGAATATAATGAGTTAAGTGCATCCATGCCTACGCAACGCTGGAAGCAAGTGCCAGTGAGTTGTCCAAGCTTCCTTTGCATCCTGTTCTGGTCAACTAGGTCCTGCGGGCTTTCTACAATGTGCAAGAACCTGTTGACTTGTAATCCCGTCAGCGAAGAATGGGGTGCAGCAAGTTCTGGATTTTCTGCCGCAAGGTCATAGGTCTCTGCCACTGCATTTATTGATGGCCGGATCATTGGATGATCAACTGGCTCTTTTACAAGCTCTCCAAAAAGGTATATCTTTAGATTTCTACCTCTGAGGCTTTCAATATATTCTGCCCCATTCTTAATCGTCATATAAGATATATAGCACATGAATGTTTATTATACTTTCTCAAGTGCAATATAGTCAAGAAATAGCGGTATTTGTTATAATTTTTACACAAATCTGAAAGGCTAGATGGCTGTGCCTGAAACATTTACCCATCGATCAGTTAACCTCGTGGCAGATTGTTCAAACTTTTGGTAGGAACGAGAAATACTTGTTAGCTTCATCATTCTTACCATATCTTCTTTACAACATCTTCTTGGACCGGTCTATAATTGCCCTACTGAACAATATTTGAAAGCTTAATCCTTAATCCTCAGCCGGCTTCTTGACCTAGATCTTGATCGCTTTAAGATGTTATTTAAGGAAATTACTATAAGCGTAGTATTCGCATCTACATCTTTCAATAAGTGCCTTCAACATACCTCTAAATTTTGCTTCTACTGCTGACATTCTTATAGCAAAGATGGCATCTTTAATTATCTCTACTATTTCTCCTTAAAGTATAGCTCAATCAACATTGAACCAGCGTCACAGAATACATAAGATTATTGGATATAGGTCTGGTTGGTCCTGTCAAAGTTTCTGACAACTTGAAAATCCCTACCAAACTGTGACTGCATCAATGACCTTAACTCAGGGTATATAGCGGAGGGACCATTCTTTGCCATCTTGGTTGCAGCATGATCGTTACCCAACATCCACTTGCATAGCTCAAAAGTCATCTGGCGCACGGTGTTCTCGTCTACAATTCCAAGGCTGTGGAGGTATTCATGGGCCAGCACCATGAATATGTAAGAGTTATACTCTTCAGTTGATTTGACTATCTTTTTCAATGTAGTCAAGAGATAAGTATTGACCACTATTGCATTTGAGCCTAGCATATGGTAGGCGCCAAGGTTGCTTGGCATCATTTGCAATATTAGGCTTAGTCCTGCTCTATGCAGCTTGAACTTTTGCAGGATTACTGCCTTCACTAATTCAAAGGTCTCATCAAAGTCCTTCAGGCTTGCAATCTTCTCTACAAACTGCATCTGCTGTTCTGTAAGCATTATTATTTAATTCACATTAGAGCTGTATAAAGCATAACGGTTAGTGGCTTCGCAATCTTTTTACAACCAGAGTATGGCCTTACTGATGTGGGAGCAAAATCCAAGCAGGTCAACCTGCGCGAGATAATAACCACCTATCCTGATTTTCCCAAGCAAGGGATATTGTTCCGCGACATAAATCCTGTTTTCAAAAGAAATGATGCCTTGAACTATATCGCTGATGAGTTTTACCGTATTTATAGCAAGGCAAAGGTAGACATGGTGGCTGGCATTGAATCAAGGGGCTTTATTATCGCTACAGCACTTGCCCTCAAATTCGGCAAGGGTATTGTAATGGTTCGCAAAGCAGGCAAGTTGCCAGGCAGGACCCTCAAGAAACCATATGATATTGAATACGGCACCGCAATAATGGAGCTTCAGCAAGATGCGTTAGACAAAGACAACAGCATATTGATCGCTGATGACCTGATAGCAACAGGTGGGACTGCAGTAGCAGCTGCGCAGATGATAAAAGAGCTTGGGGGCAAGGTCGCTGGCTTTGCGTTTATAATTGAACTTTCAGACTTGAAGGGTGCTGACAGGTTGCGCAAAATGGGCTATAATGTCGAGTCACTGGTGACTTTTCATGGAGAATAGCGCAGATATCGGCATAATTGGGGGGACTGGAATCTATGATCCAGAACTTTTTAGTGCAAAGCGCGAGATCAAGGTGCATACGCCTTATGGCGAGACCTCCGATCTTGTGACAATAGGTGAATATTCAGGAGTGAAAGCAGCATTTATACCACGTCATGGACGAGGCCACAGGATACCCCCTCACATGATAAACAATAGAGCAAATATATGGGCTTTACAGCAGCTTGGAGTCAAACGCATTATCGGCCCATCTGCTGTTGGAAGCCTTAAAGAGGCTTTCAAGCCTGGCGATATTTCAATTCCTGATCAATTTGTTGACTTTACAAAAAACCGCCGCTATACATTCTACGATGGTGGGCAAGTATGTCACGTTTCTTTAGCTGATCCATTTTGTCCGGAACTACGCGATATCGCGATCGATAAAATAAAGAAACTAAAGTATTCATTGCACAGCGAGGGGACATACATCTGTATTGAAGGACCCCGCTTTTCCACTAGAGCGGAATCAAGATTCTTCCGTGACGTGATTAAGGCAGATATTATTGGCATGACGCTTGTACCAGAGGTTAACCTTGCAAGAGAAGCCGAAATCTGCTACTTATCTATAGCCACCATCACCGACTATGATGTTTGGGCAAATTACCCTGTGACCTCTGCCGAGATAATCGAGACACTTGCCAAGAATGTGGAAAAGACAAAGAAATTGATTGCAGAGTTGGTGGCTACAATTCCTGCTGAAAGAAATAAGTGTACATGTGGCAAGACACTTGAAGGCGCTTTAGTCTGACGGCGGTGGCTTCGATCCTTCCGGCAAAATAATATCACCTTCAATCAACTTGCGCTGAATCGTTATTTGTAGCTGCTCTGGGTCAATCCCCATTTTCGCTATTTTGTCTAAAGTGGTCTTGGGTACCTTGATGCTTGCGTTGTGACCTCCAATGCGACCAAATGCTATTGCAGTAAAGCGAAATTCCTGACCCTTGACGACAAAATACCCAGATAGCTTACTAGCTATTTCGCTCCCGCTAGCGCTTTTTACAAATACGGTAACTGGAATGTTGTCATCATCATCTCGTATCATTTATTTGGCGCAGCCGTTACTTCCATATTACGGTTGACATTCTCTTCGACCAAAAAGCTCCACCACTCAGGGTCAACGATTTTAAAGTTCTTGACATCCACTTCGACTGCATTATCATCCGCATCTGTAAATGTCATCCTGCCTTCCTTTATTATCTTGATAAGCCGCCAGCGCAGGTGACCTTTTAAGTTTCTGCTGATCGCCACAGCCCACTTTTTGTCTTTGTCAATCTTAGGCATGCCAAGGTAATCGACGATTTCTAAAACCCCTAAACGCTTTTCTTCACAGAACATTTCCTTTGTCAGAAGGCTTCGCCAAATGTCCACTGAACCCATCGTCCTGCCATTCTCGTTGATATTTATTACACCAAAATAGACTACCTTGTCTCCGCCGGTTGGATCCGAAGTCGTCATTATTGATAATATTCTTGTTGTGTGTTACCATCTATTTAGTTCTTGCATCCTCATATGGTTTTTCAAGCACTATGCCGATGTTGTCGATCTTGAGGTTCCTTTTGAAGGGTATGTGCTCTTCCTCGCAGCGCCTTCTGTAGCGATTGGTTATTGCAAATCGGGGATGGAGTGACTCAAATTCCGTCTTTGTTATTTCAATGACCATACCTCTGTTGACCAGCGATTTCGCTGCAGCAAGCGCGCGCTGCTCCTCGCTCCAGCCAAGTGCACTTGAGATTTTGGCTTGATCCATTTTGCCTTTCTTCACAATAGCGATGTAAACCTTGGCTTCATCTTCGCTTACCTTGAGTTCTGAAATGATGAGTTGCTCTATGTTTGATGGATTGACTGTCATGTTACTTTTCTTTCTAATTCAAGCGATTTGAGCGTATGTCTTCAGCTAGCGTGTCAGTTTGCTCAGGCAAAAATTGTGCATAAAACAAGAGATTAGAATTGCACCAGATTGCAATATTTTCCGTAGCGGTCCTCTATATCATCCTTTGTTATCGATATGAGGCGCTTGATCCCAAAGTCTTCAACAGCAAATGAGCCCATTACGTTGCCGTAGATCACCGCCTCCTTCATTGTGGAGAAATCCATCACACCCCTGCGAGCAATGTGGCCGAGAAAGCCACCTGCAAAGGAGTCACCAGCTCCAGTTGGGTCGACTATTTCGTCGAGAAAAAATGCTGCCGCTGGGAACACCAATCCCTCTTTAGTAAAGAGGATGGCACCGTTCTCACCCTTTTTGATTATCGCAAATTTCGATCCCCACGACATTATCTTTTTGGCGCATTTTGCAAGATTAGCCTCCTTGCACAAGAGTCTTGCCTCATTGTCATTTATCACTACTCCGTCTGTCATCTCTATCATCTTGACTACGTCATCACGGCTCCCATTTATCCAGAATTCTATAGTGTCACAGACTACGAGCCTAGGCTTCTGAAAATGCCGCAAAATCTTGATGTTCTGCTTTGGGTCATTGTTTGCAAGATACACGTAATCAGACTTGATATATTCTTCAGGGATGACAGGATCAAAGCCGGCTATGGCTCCAAGCTCAGTCTTATTAGTAGTCCTGTTTGACAGATCGTAATCAAATGAAGAATCATAATGGAAAGTCTTGCTCCCATGTATGATGATGATCCCCTTTGTATCTATGCCCTTTGAGCTGAGTGCCCTTATATGTTCAGCTGGCATATCTGATCCTACTGCCGCCACTATCGAGGTGGGGGCAAACATGCTTGATGAAACAGAGGCAAAGGTGGCAGCACCGCCTAGTATTCTGGTCTCTGTCCGAAAAGGAGTACGTGTTGTGTCTAGTGCCACTGTGCCAAAGACCGTCAGCAACGCCTATTTGGTAGCCAATATAGTTTCACTATTAAATGCTTGCAGGCACCATTAAATAGCAACAAGGTAATCACATATTTGCTTGCGGCTAGTCGTTGCGATCACTGGCGCTTCTGGTGTCATTTATGGTATAAGGACACTTGAAGTTCTCAAGAGACTGAAAATTGATACACACCTTATTATCACCGAATGGGGCGCCAAGAACATAAAGATAGAGACCGACAGCACAGCCGACTATGTTAAATCGCTTGCGACGAGGTATTATGAAGACGACAACATGGCCGCACCTGTTTCAAGTGGCTCATTCAAAGTCGACGGCATGATCGTCATTCCCTGTAGCACTAGAACACTGGCTAGTATTGCAAATGCCCTTGACGACAGCTTAGTCTCAAGAGCAGCAGGAGTTTGCATAAAAGAACAGCGTAAACTTGTTCTGGTGCCAAGAGAGACACCGCTGTCAAAGATACACTTAAAAAATATGACCAAGCTTGCAAGTACCAGCGCAATAATTCTACCCGCTATGCCAGGATTCTACCACAGGCCAAAGACAATGGATGATCTCCTAAACCATCTGGTAGGCAAGGTGCTTGATCAATTCAATATCGACCACAGTCTTTTCAAACGCTGGAGTGGAGGTTAGTAAAGAGAAAAAATAAGAAAGGCTGGGCATAAGAATTCATAATCTTGCACCACTAGTTAATTTAGGATATAGCGGCATAGGTGACAGGTATGTATGTATAGCTCGATATCAAAAAGAATACAAACCAATCGTTGACTTTATGGCCCTACCATGCTTTTACATCAAGAGTCAGAGAACGTAGTTTCCTCGTGATTTTCTTCCCACAGGCGCATCATGTCCATCTTGTCTTTCCTCTTTGCGCCCTGCAGCATATTGTAGACGGTCTTATGCATACTACCCTTGGCGAGCATGGCAATTGCTTCAGTTGTAAGCTTGATCTCCCTAAAGTTGCCGATAAGGCATACAGTATGACCATAGACAGATACATATGATCCGCTCAACTCTTCAATCGTTCGACGCGCCTTGCCTCCTTCGCCAATTATCCTGCCCTTGATGCGTTCAAGGGCGTTTGGAGACTTGCCGGTGTAGTCATATAAGTCGATCTGCTGGAATATTAGCTCCTCGTCCTCAAAGAGCAGATAAGCTCGCTGTGGAGAGAATCCTCTTGAAATTGCGGTTATCACTTCGATCGCCCGAAAAGCTTCCAAACGATCAGCGGAGATATTGCCTATGATCATAGTATCGCCAGTCTCGCTATCAATCTCGATTTTGACGCCGCATCTTTCTTCAATTTGCTGCTTTACTTTTCCACCTTTGCCAATCAGGGCACCTATCCTCTCCTTTGGGATCTTGACCGTGTGCTGGAAACTCATTATTTTGTGTCACCCCTAATCTCTTCTACTATTTGAGCAGTGTTGAGGACCTCAATTCCTCGTTTTTCAAAGAACCTGTTCATGTTCATGACATCGCGCAATAAAAATTGTTTGGAATTTGGGTGTTGAATAGCGATAGCAGATCCAAAATCAAACAACATGATACCTAGGTCTGTCTTGAAAATGTTGTACTCTGACAAGTCAGCATGCACCAATTTGGCTTTTTGATACAGCATAGTCATCTGCTCGATTACCTGCTGATAGTCGTTCAATGTAATTTCTTCTGTATTTATTAGTGCTGGCATAGGATTACCTTCGCTGTCACCTATAAACTCCATTACAAGCACGTTCTTCTTGACTGCTATCGGCAGCGGTACCCTTACTCCGACAGCGTGCGCTGTCTGCATGTTCTTGAACTCCTTTCGAGCCCATGTCATTATAAGGCTGCGAGATCCTGGCTTTAAGTCAGAAAATCGAGGATCACCAGCGATGTATTGCATTCGCTTTTTGAACTCGGCATTTACTGTGAGATATATTTTGGCTGTTCGAAGCGAGCCATCTGGCGCAACTGCAAGATATACTTTAGACTCTTTACCAGCAGCAAGTGAGCTCTTGATATACTGTATAACGCCATCGCTCCTCAGTTCGTTTATTGTCATAAGAGTGGGCATGTCAAATACATTATCAAAAACGTCGTAATCTTCAGACATCTTGTTTAGGAATCTACTTTTGCGTTCATATTTTGAGAGCCATCTATCAGCTCGGGCTGCAGCCTTGTGCTTCTCCTCTCTCGGCAGCTGCTCGTCAGGCTCTTCTGACAATATGCAAAAGCTAGTGCTCTTTTATTATATGTGTAATGCTAGGCGGGCAATAATATTCAAACTAGACATGAAAGCACAAAGTAAATAACAGACTCATCTTCCTTCTCCATTCACAGCAATGCTTCCCGAAATTTTGCCCATGACATAAAACCATGGAAGGCAAAGGCAGACATGATGTGAGACTGCTGTTTGAAATGAAGATGTAGAGAAGGGAAAGCAAAAGATACACTAATTGACATAGAAAACAAAAATCGATAAACAGATATAGCTGTAATCAAAAGCACCTGCCCTTTTGATATTAGAATATTCTATATTATGTGATTTTGCATTTGAAATGGAGATTTTTCATCAGTGATGAAATTTGTAGATCATGAGAAAAGGCACACCTGCAATCTTTCTTATACTAACCTCTTTTGCCAGCTTCATCTCAATTGCTTGTTTTATTATCCTGTTGCCTACAAGGTTTGCAATATCGCATTTCTGGAGAAGCTGCCGGGCATATGGCTGCTCGATCACTTCCTGTTGGTAATATTCCTTTGTAAGGTGGACTATAAGGCCATTCTGCTCCAGTTTTGTCCCAATCAAGTCGATATCGCAGATGTCGACCATCATTGAGCCCTGGTAGCGCATTGTTCTCGCTGCATAATATGACAACTGTCGCTAATTTGCAGCACAGCATAATGAGGGTTTTGCTGTCATCATCAGATGTAGGTTTCAATCTTGATGTCAAATGATCCATCCTCGCGCTTCTTGCGGTTGGGGAAAAACCCAAGCGGACTCAGGATCGAAATGACTGCATTGACGGTTCCAGCGTAGCCGCATATGTGAAAGAAAGAATTTTCAGGGGTAACTTTTTCACCAACTGCTTTTTCAAGTTGAGATTTGTAACCGTCTTTGCCTTCGAGTAATGTCTCTACTCTACCTATGTTTCCCCTCCAGTCACGGGATAGCTCATGGTCCGGTCTGCTTACAGTCGTCAAGTATTTGAAATTCGGATCGCTTGCAGACAGGTTCTTAAGCATGTCACAATAGCCAAGTTCCTGGACGTATTTTGCTCCATGAAGCAGTACTATTTCTCTCTTTGACTTAATATTTTTCAAATGTAGGATATAGCTGATAAAAGGTGCAAGACCTGTTCCTGATGCAACCAATACTAGTCGTCTTGTGTCGGGAGTCCCATCGGCCTTTTTGTCCTCAATGGTAAACGCGCCTGAAGGGTTACGCCAATAAATGAGATCGCCTTCAAACATTTTGAAAAGGGTACTTGTAAACCTACTCATTACGTATTCTAATGCAGACTTGATGTAAAACTCGAAGTACCTCTTTTCTTCTGGAGGCGACGATAGTGAGTATGGCCTGTATGTTATATTGTGATGACCATCCAGTTTAAGCCCAAGTGCCACGAATTGGCCAGCTTTGAAGTCAGGCACGGGTCTTCCATCAGCAGGCTGCACCCTAATTATTGCAAGATCTGGAGTCAGGTTCTTGCGATAGTTTATCTTACCTATATGAGGTGGCGCCTGTTCACCTAGACTCATAATTACGATGTCTAGTGTATGATATATGTTGATATCCTTTTTATTAGAGAAGACTAGAGTTATGCTGGTTTGGCGAGCAGGAAGGGCATAGCCATAACAGCAGTCATTGCAGCAGCAATAGTTGGATCGAGTTTTCTGATATGGCTGATACCCCAGAGCAGTCCTGGCAGTATGATTGGACTCCCCCGTCACGATGACAATAGAATTATTTCTGATGTGTATTCCCAGCACCAGAGCCTTGCAACCAGCATTGAGTCAAAGTTTGAGCTATGGAAAAGTGGTGAGGTGACCTCTAGTGACATGCTGAGTCAGATAAGCCTTAATCGGTCAGATATACAGAGTATGCGGCAGCAGCTTGATAGTGCCTCGCCGGCTCAAGAATGGCAACAAAGCTATGAGTTCTACATTCAGGCACTTGACAGCTTTCTAGTATACCTTGATCTCATACAAACAATCATTGGAGAGAATGACAGAATGCCTGATTCCAATGTTAAACTAGATGACCTAAAGCAAGAATGGGAAGGCTATGTCAACAACTCGATAAATGCTATGCCTATCTAGCTCACGACATCAAGAATCGAGTTGATCCTTGCATCTGTCTTGAATGCGCTAGTATTCAGTGCAGTCTTTGACGCGACAAAGCCGGCGGCATGCAGTTTTTCAACTATCCTTTGTACTGAATGTGTGTTTGATTTTAGCTTTGATGAAATTTCGTCAGCCCGGAAATAATACGGTATTTCGCTCGCTTCTTCTACTGCCGCTTCGAGCACCTTTTTGCACTGTCTATCTGGGTCTTGCTCTAACATTTTCCTGACAAATTCTTTGTCGTATAGTGACCCTGTCCACAGTTGGCCTGCGACAGCCAACCCGGTATTGCACAGCTCGCATTTGCCTTTTCCATATTCTTTGGTATTGAAACGATGGCCACACTGAAAGCAGTGCATTACATAGCCGATGCTGTTATAAACGTCATTTGCTTGACTACTGCTGACTGATACCTTTGCATAGACACGAAGGTAGTGCTTTGTGGCATGTACAAATACTGGTTTGATCGCAAGTTCAAGCCTTGAGGCAGTCAATGCGGTGAGTGAAAGCAGCAGCCGGATCGCAGTTTCATTGCCATAGCTATTGTTGAGTGGTCTTCCATAGTAGCGGCGCAGACACACCTTAGGGTAAACGCCCCACAAGACTGCGGTATCTGTCGCAGTTATCGAGACAAGCCCGCCGTCGAGCACAGACCGCAGTACACAGTCTACATGCCTAGCGGGAGTGCCAAAAGGGTCTAGGTCAACTATGGAATAGCGGTCACCCTCCTTGTCGCCTTTTAGAAGAAACTTGCATACCTCCTCAATAGAGAAATGGCACCGGCCGATTACAGAATTAAGCCCAGCGGCCTCTTTAGCAGCTTCTATTGCAACAGAGTTAATATCATTGCAGTAAACCTGTTCTACTTCCGGGACCTCGACTGCAACCCTAAGAGCGCGTGCCCCAATACCGGCGAACGAATCGGCAAATGTCTTTTTTTCAGATGATGCTACAAAAGCACTGTAGGCCAGTATTGAGAGGTCACGGTTAAGCTTGGCAGCAGGATTGAAGAAGGCAGGCATCTTTGAAGGAACTTTGGAGGTAAGTGAGGATTTTGGAACCATAAGTATCGTTCTACCCTCAACTGTCCTGACAAATTCTGCCATATCACAGCTCTGCAATAATACGCTATTTATAACAGCAGAAAGACGGTATTCTTATTTTATAAGCACAAGTAATAATATAAATAGCCACGAATAAGTATACCAGTCGACAATTTTGCTATGGCAGGGCAACAGTATTCTGGTTGGTGGTGTTGACGAAGCAGGCCGCGGCTCTATTGTTGGACCCCTTGTTGTTGCAGGGATCGGTATACGCGAGTCAAAGATTGCTCTTTTGCGCAAGATGGGCGTCAAGGATTCCAAGGCTCTGAACTCCAAAGCGCGTGCTAGGCTTTTTGGCGAAATAATGAAGGTCATCGACTCGGTTTGCATCTACAAGATAGACCCTATCGAAGTCGATGGCAGCGTGTCACTTAAGGGACTCAACAGACTTGAAGCAAAAGTTATGGCCAGTGTGATTAACAATATTGGGGTGGATGAAGTCTATGTTGACTGCTGCGATGTCAATCCGCAGAGATACAGAGAGTACATGGAATGTCACCTTACATGCAAGCCAAGGTTGTACTCAATGCACCATGCAGATGTAATTAATATGGCCGTGTCGGCTGCATCGATAATTGCCAAGATAACAAGGGACCAAGAGATCCAACATATATGTAGCAAGTATGGAAGTATAGGCAGTGGCTACCCTTCGGATGAGCGCACAATGCGGTTTATCCGAGACTGGGTAGCCAAGAATGGTTCTGCGCCGGAGTTTACAAGAAAGTCGTGGAAGCCTCTTCGAATTATGCTTGATGAGATAATCCACTGCAGACTCTAAGAGTTGTAGATGCAATATATCATACCGTGATCCCTGTCAAAAGGCTCGAGATTAATTATCTGATCTATATGGAAACCATTCTCCTTGAGCTTATTTGCCTCCTGTGCCACTACCGCTCGCGGATCCATTGTCACATCTATGCTTCTTGTCTTGACTACCAACAGCATTATACCTCCTGTCTTCAAATACATTGAGCAATTTGCTATCGCAATGTCTGTCTGGTCAGGCTGCGCAATGTCGCAGTAGACTACATCTATTTTGCCGAATACTGCAAAATATGAGTGCGGTTTTCTTGCATCTTCAAGTATTGGAAGTACATTCTTGCGCTTTGAAGCAACATTTTCAATGAGTTCTCTTGCAACCCTTGTCGCCGGCTCAACTGCAAACACTAGGCCCGATAGCCCGACGATATCAGATACATGGCTCACGGTTGTCCCAGTAGACGCACCAAGGTACAGTACTTTGCTGCCATTCTTTATTGGCATATTTTTCATTCCCTTTTTGAGGGCAGCAGCAAGTTTGCTTCTAAAAGGATCCCAAATCCTGTATTCCTCGCCCTCATATTTCACTAGCTTTTCTCCATAGATATTGTCTCCCTTTACTAGATTGAGGGTGGCGGCATTTTTCTCGCCATTTATTGAAACCCATCTAATAGCGTCGTCGCTTTCCAAATCTCTTTCTTCTGTCCTTCTTCTTTCTCTTATCATGTTTATCTCTTGTCACATCACGGCCGGTTCTATACTGCTGCTGACGCTGAATGTGCTCCTTGTATTTCCTGTCCCGCTCCTTCTCAGGCATTGGCTCCCGGTATTTCTCTCGTATTTCATCGATGCGGATTTTCAGCTTACTATAAACGGTGCTGTCCTTGCCATTGTGGCGATAATAGTCGATCCTTGCTGCTATTGCGACCTTTGACGCGACTGCTCTTGCTATCTTGCCTCGCTGCCACTTGGGCGCAGAATGAATGAGAGGATGCTGGAATAGCAACCCATGCTTTGGCGGCCTGGCGCCTGTCTTAAGAGCACGGAACAGCGCCTTTTCGGCACCCAGTATCTGGATTGTGCTTGCAGGCAATGTTGCAAGTCGGGCCAAACTACCTGCCTTCGAGATTATCCTTGCACCCACTGCCGCAGTTAGTAATTCTTTGACGTTCGGAGCCACAGTTTCCATTGCAGCTTCAATGTGGTCTGCAAGCACCCTGCGTAGATCCGACTGTGCAGTGACCTCATCTGCGAGCCGTTTGACAATTGCAAGGTTTTCCGGTGTCATGTCGCCACCTTTGCTGCGCTTTGCCGCATCGAGTATAACTTCAACCTTTTTGTCCGGCAAGCCAATGCTTTGTAAAATTTCTACAAGGATATTCTCTCGCAAACCAGCTTTGCTTACGATCTCAGCGTACACAACAAGGTTTGATACAAGGTTATCAAGCTCTGGAAAATGGAGCCCGTACCACTCCCTCATCCTTGCACCCACTGTGTTGATTATCTTGTCAAGCTCATCTAGTGCATTGATTGACTGGATGATGTGAAGATCGAGCTTCCCGGATGCCTCCTTTACTCTTGACGATGAGAGGTTTATGGCAAATTCACGCAGGGCTTGCATTGCATCCTGCTCATTGTTGGCAAAGCCGGCCTTTACTATAAGAGTTGGCTTGCTGTTTTGGATATATTGCTGCTGATCCTCGGGCATCAGCTGACTATTCAAGCCGGCCTGTCGTAATACGGAGACAATGCTTGCATCATTTGTTGATACGGGCTCAAATGAACGTAATTTTTCAATAAACCATTTTATTTCATCAAGGTTCACTCCGCTCTTGAGCAGCCTATAAGACAGGATTGCATTATCGAACTTTTTAGACATTACTAGACTACCACCTCGGTCAAATGCGGCCATACCAAGTTCCAACAGAACCACCGAGCAGGTGTTATTTTCCATTTAAGAACCTACAACAATTAGCTAATAAAAAATGTTAGCATTATTAAACAAACATGCATAGTGATACCTACGTAATGGGTCTGACAGACAGCGATAGGAAGGAACTGGAATCGCTTATCAAGGCAGCTACCCGCAATCCCAAGATGCCAGTAGGGCTTGCCCGCAAGATGGTGCCAAATCAGGGCAACATTGAGGATTTTGCATACGGCCTTCTCTCCGGCATGGTTATAGGCAATTTTATCACACAATTTCAGAATAAGAATGGGAGACAGCCAGACAAGGATGAAATAATAGATATTTTGTCGATAATGATGTCGGAGATGCCACGACTTCGTATGTCAATAATGGAAGAATTTGACATGCGTTAGAGTGTAAAAGTTTATCTAACGAGTGGCATGATTACTTTCTCCATTGCTAGATAAGGATAAGTCTAGGCTGCCCGTTGCCATTAAGGATGTTATAATCATTGGCATCGGTGTTATTGTAGTCTGGCTTGGCATTTGGTTCGTGTTTGGGGCCAACCCGTTTTATGTTGTCTCAAGCGGTAGCATGGAACCTGTGCTCGAAGTCAATGATGTTCTTATTGTCAGAGATGGCGGGTCTTGGGAGGATCTCACGATAGGCGACATCATCGTATTCAATAGGCCGGAAGGCGGTGACAGGGTCATAGTTCACCGTATCGTTGATATTGATGTTGACGGCGACAGTGAAAGGATGGTTAGGACAAGGGGAGATGCCAATCCTGCATCAATACCAGGTACCGACTACCCCATTAGGCAGGATGATTACATTGGCAAAGTGATCTATGTCATCCCCGGCATTGGTGTAATAACAAAAGTGATCAGTCCACCTGTCAATTATATCATAATTGCGATCATCCTTGCGATCTTGTTCTTTAACAGGCTTGGCAAAAAGAACAACAGCGACAAGGATGCTGCACCTGCTGCAGCCGACAGTTCCGACAAGCCGCCGACATGAAGTCCAAGACGGAATACCTTATATTTAACACCTCAACTAGGCGCGCATTTATTAATATCACACCACAGGTTGCAAATATAGTGGCAGAAAGTGACGTCAAAGAAGGCCTCTGCCTTGTCAATGCAATGCACATCTCTGCTAGCGTCTTTATCAACGATGACGAAAGCGGCTTGCATCAGGATTTTGATAGATGGCTTGAGAAGCTTGTGCCCTATTCCCCGGAAAGCTACATGCATAATCGTACAGGCGAAGATAACGCTGATGCTCATTTGAAGCGACAGATTATGGGGCGCGAGGTGGTAGCAGCGATAACAAGAGGCAAGCTTGATTTTGGGCCGTGGGAGCAAATATTCTATGGCGAGTTTGATGGCCAACGACAAAAACGGGTGCTAGTAAAGGTAATCGGCGAATAGTCACCAGCAGATAGGAAACTTACACGTCTTTGAAGCTAAAACCTAAAACCTAAAATTTCATTTATATCCTTGATGTGTCATTTTTTACTTGAAAATTGTAGCAAGCAGGTATATATATAGCGCCTTTATAAAGGCGCTATATGCCGCAGACCAAGCCAATTGTAAGCATTGAGAATGTGGTAGCTTCTGCTACAGTGAATCAGACTGTCAACCTCAACCTAATTACTCAGATATTTCCAGATGTGGAGTACCATCCTGATCAGTTCCCCGGCTTGGTTTTTAGGCTCAGATCACCTAAGACTGCGACTTTGATATTTAGCTCTGGTAAGATGGTATGCACAGGCGCCAAGTCTGAAAAGATGGCAATCCAGGCTGTCAAGAGCGTTGTTTTGAAGCTTAAAAAGGGAGGAATACCCCTCGAGCATGAACCCCAGATTGAGATCCAAAATATAGTGGCATCGGCAAGCCTTGGAGGTAAGATCCACTTAGAGCTTGCCGCAAGAGTGCTGCCGAGGAGTATGTACGAGCCCGAGCAGTTCCCGGGTCTTATTCACAGAATGCTGGATCCCAAGACTGTCATACTGCTGTTTGCGTCCGGCAAGCTGGTGTGTACAGGTGCCAAGAAAGAAAGTGAAGTATACCGAGCCGTACATAACCTACATACACTCTTGGAAGAGAAGAACCTAATGATCTATGAGGGTTAGTCTATTTCATACTCTCCCTGTGTAACCATTTGTTTCAGTACCGATTCCAGCGCATTTTCGTCTATTAAGCCAGCCTTGTACAGAGCGTTTACAATGTCGTTGATGCCTGTCACTGCGCTCAGTTTTATCCCCATCTTTTTTAATTTGTCTTCCGCACCCTCATGTCGGTCTACAAGTGCCACTACATCTTCCACGATACCGCTGTTCGCCCGTATTATTTCGACTGCGCTGCTAAGAGAAGTACCGGTCGTTGCAACATCGTCTACAATAATAATTTTTGAACCCGGCTCTAGGAAGCCTTCAATCATTTTGTTGATGCCATAGGCTTTAGGCTCCTTTCTGACATAAATGAAGGGTTTGTTCATTTCATAGGCCAGGGCAGAGCCAAACACAAGCCCAGAGGTGGGCACCGAGGCAAAGGTATCAAACTGGCCTACCTTTTCCGCCACCATGTCTTTCAATGCACTTATCCCCAGCCGAAAATATCCCGGGAAGCTAGGCAGTACCCGCAGGTCTATGTAGTAAGCACTCTGTTTGCCGCTTGCAAGAGTGAACACACCAAACCTCAGAGAATTGCTCTTGAGTAGAAAGGATGCAAACTGAAACACAAAGTCCTTGGGCGGTATTGGCACATCTTACATTAAAAAAGGATTTATTTTAACCCTTCATAACACAGAGACTCTATGCCAGAGATTTGGCTAAGATATGGCACTACCGACGTAGTGCTTGACATCAAGTTTGAAAACTTAGCAAACCAGATCTCTTCTACATTTCAGGTGCCGCTGGAACAAGATGTCAAGACAGCAATAACATCTGGTGTACCCCTAACTGATAAAATGCTCTTTCTAGGACTGTCTGGCTCAAAGGCTGCGGCCAAGGTTATAATGATACTTGCAGAAGAAGCCCATGCAAGGGGGTTCAGCTTTACAATCGATGTTCCGCACAAGATCGCAAGCACCCTGCGCGCCAACCTGACCGACATTGAAACAATCTCAATCAATCGCATTAACTACCAGTCACTGAATGAGCGAATGGCCAAGTTCCAGAGCACCATCATTGTTTCAAGTGTTGCATACGATCCGCTGTTTGGATTCTCAGGTGCGCCGACTGCTTTACTGCGTAACTTGCTTGCAGACCAGATGGCAGAGGCGTTCAAAGCAAGAAAGGACAACAGGCCAACACCGGGAGTTGAAGGAGATCCTCTCAAGATCGCCACTTATGCAGTTGAGAGTATACCGGCGAGATCTATTGAACTTGTGGCTAACGGTGACAATGTGGTGGGAATCCATATCGGAAGCATCAAGGAAGCGTTTTACAAAGCAATTGCGCAGCTTCAGTCAATCTCGACCGTCGGGGCTGAGCCGGTCAAATGTGCGATAATAAGTGCAAGCGATGAAGCCAGCACACACTTGACGCTTGCCAATGCGCTCAACTCACTTTGGAACTCTATCCACATTGTCAAGGAGGGCGGCACGGCGATACTGCTTGCAGAAACTCGCGAAGGAGTTGGGGGCGGAGCGCTTCAGATGTTCATAGAGGGCCGGCTCAAGCCAGAGCAGCTGCATCTAAGCCCCTATATTGATGGTCTTGAACATTTGCTGTTCATGGAACAGCTGCGGCTGAAATATGAGATGGGGCTTGTCTCCACTCTTCCACATTATTATGCCAAGACAAAACTTGGTTTTGCCACTTACTCTGGCACTAAAGACATCTTGCAAAAATTGCAAGAAAAACATGGCAAGAACTTCAGGACACTCGTCTTATCAAATGCAGACATAACCCTGCTCAAGCCCAAGGCAGGATAGAGCTTGGGATGGGTGCAGTGACTATGGCAATGCCAAGAGTTATGAAAAAGAGCATCTTGCGCCTTTGGGAGAGTGATGTGACATCATCTAAGGGAGCATTACTAGGCATCCTCTGGCTAAGTATTAGCACTAGTATTGCCATCGGCCAAAATCCCATCAGGAACAGCGCTCCTATGCCCGCATAGGTGATAATTCTGTGCCAGCGCTCTCCAAACATAGCACGAGCAAGATGCCCGCCATCAAGCTGCCAAGCAGGGACGAGGTTGATGGACGTAAGTGCAAATCCTATCCAGGCAGCAAAAAGAAGAGGCGACATTACTAGAACCATGTTCTCCACCACCTTGTCGGTCATATGGAGTGTAGCAATCATGAGCAAGCAAGTATTGAATGAAAATAGCCGGTTTTCCTCAGATAGGTTCTGGTACTCCTCTATTGGTATGAGGGTAGATATAGAAGAGCCATAGATCGACACAATTATCGTTATTATCAACCCTGCAATTGGTCCAGCAATGCCTACATCAAACATGACATTTTTGTTGGGCATATGGCTCTGCTGGGTTATCAAGGCGCCAAATGTCGGTATAAGGCCGGGAACACCTGGTATAAAGTATGGCCATGAGGCCTTGATATTATAATGTTTGAGAGCTATCATATGCCCAAGCTCATGTATACCCAGTATACCCATGAGCGAAATAGTGTAAGCTCCTGCAAGGAGAACAGGATCACTTACATAGGTCTTTGCAAATATACTGCTTGACCGCATGAAACCGTCATAGAATACAAAGGTGACGGCAATTGCAAAGAATATTAGATGCAAAGGCAGTTTTCTTTTGACTCTAATCTTTTGTTTTGGAACCTTAATTACTGCGATAACTATGCCATCTGCTATCTGGAGCCTTATTGCGGACGACAAGGCAGGCATCAGTCTTGAGAAATATTTCTGCCTTCGGGCAGTGGCGACCATGCCAATCTTGCTTAGCTCTTTGAGCAAGATTGGGAACTTATCTTTGATGTCAGCATCGGCTACCAGAAACTCAATGTAGTCTTCCCTGACATTCAGCTGTGTATCTTTTAATGTAAAGAATGATGAAACTATTGGAATTACACGAGAGTAATCGCGGTTCAGGAAAGTAGTAGCCACTGAAGATTTCTTTTAGATTTAATCCAATTAAAATATTGTTATCCTTCAGAGGACATGTAAGGTTAAATAGTGTGTTTCTGTTGTTGTAATTGTTACTTTGCAATCAGCTCTGCGAAAAGTAGGCGACTATGTTATACGCCGCTGCGAAGCAAGTGACCTCCAAGCAGTAATAGATATTAACATGGCCGCTTTGCCAGAGCACTACTCAGACTACTTTTTTGAATCGATTCTGCGAGAGCTTCCAGAGGCGTTCATCCTTGCAGAGCTGAACAACAAAATACTCGGCTACATCATGTGCAAGATCGAGTTTGGATTTTCAAACTTTCGCAAACTAGGCTTTGTTAAGAAGGGTCATGTTGTTTCTGTTGCGGTGTTAGAAGAGCACAGAGGCAAGAGCATTGGCAAGGCACTGATGCTTGAAGGAATTAACGGCGTAATGCATAGGAAAGCTGATGAGATATACCTAGAGGTAAGAATCAGCAATACAAGCGCAATCAAGATGTATCAGAAATTGCGTTTTGAGATAAAATCCAGATTGCGATCTTATTACAGGGACGGTGAGGATGCCTACCTTATGGCACTAGAGCTGAGCTAAAAAGATTATTAAGATGCTACAAATGCCTCTCCGCTATGAATGTTAAAAGGAAGGGAGGCAAAGGAGCCGGTGCTGTTCTTCTTTTTGCATCTATTGTGGTATTTATCGCTTACGCATATTTTCTGCTAGCAACAGAATGGAGTATGTTGATACTACAGTTTACCGCCTTAGCTGCAGTAACAATCCTTCTGGCGGTGCTTGGGTGGATAGGATATACAATGCTTACTGCGCCAAGGGAAGAAGAAAAGCAGGGCTAGTTTTCACTGAAACATCAGCCACTATCTGGTATATCCGCGGGCCTACTCCTCTTACCACTCTAACCTGCTGCACAATGTGGTGGTATTTTACAAAAGCGTTATGCGCATCCTGTAATCCCAGCTCCTGGCTTGTCTTTTTGTTGTCGGCTCTGATATGAATGAAATAATGCACAACACCTTTATTCTTGAGTGCAAGCACTGCAGAATCAACGAACTCTTTAGCTCGCTCAGGAAGAGGCATAAGCACCCTGTCGGCCTGACCTGCAAGTTCATCTTGGATTACCTTATTAGCATCGCCATGAATTGAAACAACTCTGTCCTGTACTTTGTTCAACTTAGCATTTGCTTCGCACAATTCTGCAGCAACAGCATTAGAATCGATGCTATATACTTTACACGTCTTGTTCATTCTTGCCATCAGAATCGAATATGTGCCTACTCCTGCGAACATATTGACTATGGTTTCGCCTTCGCCCACCATGTTTGCAATCCTGAGCCTCTCCGTTGAGAGCCGGGGTGAAAAATATGTTTTGGCGACATCTACTCTAAACCTACAGCCATGCTCCTTGTACTCAGTAATTGTTCTGTTCTCGCCTGCAACAAACTCTAAGTTGCGGACGCGATAATCGCCTTTCACTGGCGATACCTGAGCAAAAACCACCTTGGCAGTCTTAACATGAGCAAGGATCATGTCAGCTATAAGCTTCTTTTTTGGCATCAGGTTGTCAGGTATCTTGATGATAACGATATCACCTATCTGGTCAAACGCTGAATAAACTTCCGAGACTTCGTCTGACGATAGAATGTTTGATAGCATGTTTTTTAGCATGTGTGGCATTTACCGAATCTTCATGTAATAATAGTTGCCGGATTCCTTTTGTTCGCGGTCGAGTCTGCCGCCCTCTTTGTTGACGCGCGGCCTACCCGTTGTTTCGTCACGCCTATATGTAATTGAAAGTGCCTTGAGAAAGCGGTTCATACCCTCCTCTTTTTTAATTGGCTCAGTGGCAGAGCCTTCAAGGCCCGGCTGCCCTTCAAATATTACTAAACTATCAGCCACCAGATCGATCAGCTGTATATCATGGTCAATAATAATTGCTGACTTACCTTGAGCCCTTACAAAGCGTTGGAAGAACTTAGCTACTGCTATCCGGTCTTCCGCATCAAGAAATGCAGACGGCTCGTCCAGCGCGTAAATATCTGCTTGGCGCAAGAGAGACGTTGCTACTGCGACCTTCTGGAGCTCGCCACCGCTCAGATTCTTGACATTCTTTTCATAGAGTTTCTTTATACCCATTGGAAGAAGGATCTGCTGTTCTACAGATGATCCTTCAATTGGGTTCTGATATGCCATATACATCAGAGACCGTACGTCACCATCATACTCTTGATTCAGGTACTGCGGCTTGTAGGATATCGTGGCACCGACATCTATTTTGCCCGAATCAGGCTTGTCTACGCCTGCCAGCATGCGCATGAAAGTAGTCTTGCCAAGTGCGTTGGCACCAATGATTCCGATTATCTCACCTCTTCTTATCTTGCCAGCCGCCACCTTGAGTTTAAATGATGGGAATGATTTGGTCAAGTTGCCATAGCTGGCAATTGAAATATCCAGAAGGACATCTTCGTTTGAAGAAGTAATATCAAATCTGAACGCCTTTTCTCGAAAGCGTACATTTTCAGTAGGCAAAAAGCCTTCAAGGAAATTGTTGATGCCGACTTTTGTGCTCTGCATGCCAGAAACTATACCGTATGCTCCCGGCTCACCGTAAATAATATGGACATAGTCTGACAGGTAGTCAAGAAGCGTCATATCGTGCTCTACAACCATCACGTTCTTGCCCTGCTCTGCTAGCTCTCTTATCACTTTGGCAACTGTAAGCCGTTGGTAGACATCGTTGTAGGAGGATGGCTCGTCAAAGAAATAATATTCAGCGTCCTTTGCAGCAGCTATAGCCACTGCAAGTCTTTGGAGCTCGCCACCGCTCAGCTGTGCAATGTCGCGATCCAAAATGTTTTGCAGGCCAAGTTGTGGTACTAGCTTGTCAGTCACTTTGCGCTCGTCATATCTTTTCAACAGTTCCTTTGGCGTCCCTTTGAATGCCTTTGGTATGAGGTATACGAGCTGCGGTTTGATCGAAGCGCGCATTTTACCATTTGCAATTTTTTCAAAGTGGGATTTCATTTCAGTGCCTTGATAATATTTCAGAATCTCCTCCCATGAAATTTCTTGATCATACTTCCCAAGATTGGGCTTCATATTTCCCGACAAAATGTTGACAATTGTAG
>JAICEE010000004.1 GCA_025924355.1 Nitrososphaera sp. | reverse complement strand
GAGTCATCCCCATATTCAAGAAGGACTCGTCTATAAAATTCTTCTCCCCTATTTGGATTCTTTGCAAACTCATCTAAAAATACTCTTCGCATAGTTTTGTCTGTGCGGGAATAGCGTGACATTAGAGCACCCCTATCTACCTGTCTTGGGGTGGTTATAGCAAATACTTGCCCGTCTACATTAGAGAAGTGGGTTTTAAGAATTGACTTTTCCTCTTCAGTAAAACGGTCTAGAAAGACATTGCTGTCAAACATGGAGATATGTACACATGACCAATAAAAGAATGTGAAAGAGCGACTTCAAAAATGTTGAGTCCTTACTAAAAATATCCTACTAAAAGCAACTAAAACATTATAAAGAAAATCATCTAAACTAGCTGGCATGATTAATTCCACTATTTTATCGAACTGTTTTAACACCGTTATCATTATACAATCTTTGCTCAACTATTCACATGAGCGAAGAAAAGCTCGGATTTGTAGGCAAGCAAGTTAAGGACATATATGGTACTTACATCGGGAGAGCAGTCGGCATAATAACAGAAAACGATGGCGAAATAGAAGCTGTCGGAGTTGATTGCGGTTCTGCCGGTCTAAAGCAACTGCCTTACGAGCAGCTAGTTATCCAAGGAGAATACGTCTTCTTTATACCTAGATGGAGGCTTGACGCACAGAGGTTGCTGAGGCAAAAGTCCCTCACGCTTAAGAGAATAAAAGCACTTCAGGATATTCTCTCTGAGAATGATTCTATGAAGGAAGATGCAGAGCTAGTATATATCAAATATGAGAAGAAGCTGCATGAACTTGATGAAACTGGAAAGCAGGTAAATGACAAACTGAACGCAAGATTGGCAGAACTTGACTCAGAAGCTAAGAACATCAAGGCAGTCCTGTTTGATGCAAAACTCCAGTTCAGAAGTAACGAAATGAAGGAAGAGACGTACCAGCAGGTCAAGGTTCAGACAGACGAGCTAATAGAGCATATAAACAACGAAAGGGCGGAGATAAGCAATGTAAAAGAAAAGTTGACAACTCAGACACTAGAAAATATCATTACAACTACTAGTAGCTCTTCGGCAGATGCTACTCCACCAACCAAGGAAGAAGAGGAAGAAAAGCCAGCTGAACAGGAACCAGGCCAGCCTGCAGAAGTGGTTTCTGTTGTACAAGTGAGCGCAGCAAGCTCAGAGGAAAAAGAAGAAAAGGGTAATGATGCCCCTGTGTCTTCTAACGACGGCGTGGAGCACTCGGAGACAAACTGGCTCAACCAAGTAATAACAAAATAATTGTAGCGCCGGGCACACACACTCTGTGTCCGGTCAGTTCTTCTTTTCTAAAAAATTTAGATGGGCAGCTTCTTAGCGTTCTCTGACGCTTGTCTGTAAAAGCTCCCCAATCTCACTATGCATCTTCAGGAAGTTAAGCCCTTTTGCAGTTGTCTTGTACGTCTGTGTTCCCTCCATGTATTCGAGCAGGCCGTTTTCGATCAAGACAGCGAGGTATTCTCTTAGTTGTGCATAGCTCAGAAAAGCTTTATACATGATTTTTGTCTTAGTTGCTCCGCCATTCGCTGCCTCTAGGATCATTGCTACTATTTCTGTTCTGCTTCTATACTTCAAACTATTATAGAAGTGATTTTTCTTGATTTTTAATATATCGATTGACTCTTTAATAAGAAAATTCTGAATGCCTTCTACTTTAATGCTAATCGAAATTTGAACAAGTACTTTAAAGATAAGTATTAGTTTTATCACAATGTTTGTCGAATTCTTCAAAACTATATGAGAATAGCGAGGAGAGCGGCACGATGAAAGTAAGTGTCAGAACAGGTAAGCGCCTTGAGAAAATTTCAAAAGAAGCGCTGGAAGAGCCGGACAAGTTCTGGGCAGATCAGGCCAGAAATTTGATATGGTTTAAAGAATGGAATCACATCCTTGAGTGGAACCCTCCCTTTGCAAGATGGTTTGTCGGGGGTAATCTCAATGCATCTGTAAACTGTCTTGACAGGCACATCAACACTGACACTAAAAACAAGGCCGCAATAATTTGGGAAAGCGAGAGTGGAGAGACGAGGACACTTTCCTATTTTCAATTATATCGTCAGGTGAACAAGTTTGCAAATGTTCTAAAGGGCTTAGGCGTCAACAAAGGTGACCGCGTCACTATATATATGCCTATGGTGCCAGAGCTGCCTATTGCAATGCTTGCTTGTGCAAGGATTGGTGCTATTCATTCAGTAGTATTTTCTGGCTTTTCTGCACAGGCGCTTATTGGCAGAGCAAGTGATGCCAAATCTAAAGTCATCATAACTGCAGACGGTGGCATAAGAAAAGGCAAGATAGTAGAGCTAAAAAAAGTGGTTGATGAGTCACTTCTATCCTTGCCCTCAGTAGAACATGTGGTAGTGCTCAAGCGCGTCGGAAATAAGGTCAATAGCGGACCAAAGGATCTCTGGTGGCATGAGTTGATAGAGGATGCTCAGCTATACTGCCCGCCGGAGCCAGTTGAAAGCACTCATCCCCTTTACATTCTCTATACTTCTGGAACGACTGGCAAGCCCAAGGGTGTAATGCATGGGACGGGGGGCTACCTTACGCATCTCTATGCTACTGCCAACTGGGTCTTTGACTTTACAAAACAAGACATCTTTTTCTGTACTGCAGATATCGGATGGGTCACAGGTCATAGCTATATCGTCTATGCACCTCTGATGCATGGTATAACAGAGATAATGTATGAAGGAGCGCCTGACTTTCCAAAGCCCAACAGGTATTGGGCAATTGTTGAAAAGCATGGTGCTACTATACTGTATACAACACCAACCGCACTCCGCATGTACATGAAGTACGACGATGACGGCGTAGTGTCAAACTCATTTGATCTGTCGTCACTCCGGCTGCTTGGGACAGTGGGTGAGCCCATTAACCCTAAAGTATGGATGTGGTACTTCAAGAGGATTGGCAATGAGAATTGCCCTATAGTTGACACTTGGTGGCAAACAGAGACTGGAGGGACAATGCTTAGCATGTGTACTGGAGTCGAAACCATCCCAATGAAGCCCGGCTCAGCTACGTTTCCGGTCCCTGGAGTTGATGCAGTAGTAGTTGATGAAACTGGCAAGCCAGTGGGGCCAGGAACAAGAGGCTATATTGTTATTCGTAAGCCGTGGCCAGGAATGTTCTTGAGCCTCTGGGGCGACGATGAAAAATACCGGCAGACTTACTGGACCAAATTCCCTGGCCTATACTATGCCGGTGACTATGCACTAGTGGACGAGGATGGCTATCTGTGGCTCCTTGGCAGGGCAGATGATGTACTTAAGGTGGCCGGCCATCGGCTTGGCACGATGGAGCTGGAAAGTGCATTTGTCTCACATAAAGCCATTGCAGAAGCCGCGGTGACCAGTAAGCCTGACGAGACAAAAGGGGAGTCGATAATCGCATTCTTAGTGCTAAAGGAAGGCTTTTCAGACTCTGAAAACCTGCGTAAAGAAGTGGTCGCCCACGTTCGAAGCACGCTTGGGCCTATAGCAGCGCCAGGTGAGGTGTATTTTGTTAGCAAGCTGCCCAAGACACGTAGCGGCAAGATAATGAGGAGACTGTTAAAATCCATTGCAAGCGGAGACAAGATCGGCGACATCACCACGCTTGAAGACGAGGCGGCTATTGACGAAGTCAGACAGGCATATGAAGATCTCAAAAAGATGGCCAATTCTTAGAACTTCCAAGTGGCTAGATACAATGGAGTGATTTCAATAACGCAAGAATCTGGACCCATAGCAAGTATGCCCTTTGCAGTTTTGCTCTGCAGCTTGCCCAAATACCTCTTCACATTGCTTCTGGTCACCCTTGTAGCATACAGAGGGTCATCGATCACTCTTGCGATCCCCTTGCCCCTTAATCCAAGTGTGCCATTTTCACGGGAGCTTTCGTCGACAAGAAAGTAAACAACTGGGTTTTTTTGAAGCACCTTTGCTTTCTTGCCTACTCTATCTGTTGCAACCAGAAACTTGCCTCCGTTGTAATAGTACCATACTGGATGTGCGATCGGATCGCCTCTTTCATCTAGGTATGCTATTCTCAATATGTTTGGCCGGGCAAGTAGCTGTGAGATTTCTCTTTTTAAGAGAGGCCGTGCGTGTCTGTCCGCAAGGACAAAGTTCAACACATCCTGCGTGTTAGCTTAGCCGTCTAATTAAGCTAAACAGAGATTGTTGTCATCTTGGAACCGATAGCAATGTTGTGGATGTCTATGAAACCTGCACTTGCGGCCATAAGGTACAATGCTGGCTTTGTGGTCTTGTAGGTGCAACTCACTGTCTCAACTACGTTACTACATGGAGGTACATTCTCTTTTATGTATACTACATTACCATTTTCGTCAAACCATATCAAGTCTAGGTTGTATTCTATGTTGAGCATCCATATCTCGTAGAGGTCAGGCTCCTCATGCTTGATCAGCATGGCAGTGTCAAATGGTAGCCTGTCCTGCCTAAATGTAAGCCATCTTTGCTGTTCAGCGGCAGTCTCTGCAATTTCGACCGTTATGACATCTTGGTCTATTCTGACTGTGCCTTTTGGAAAGGCGGTATTCTTGTCTCTGATCTCAGGCGGGACAAATACTATGCCAAGGGCGCCTACAGCAAAAGCAGCAACTATTACCGGTATCAGCACTGTCGACTTGCGAGCCACAGGACATTTATGTATGCAAAAATAATTTGAATTTTGTGTTTTGCTTAGTTCAGCAAAACATGTAATGAATTACTGAATGAAAGAAAGAAATATGTCGTATCAAATTGTTATATGATATAGACATCTGATAGTTTGTAAAAGGTTAAGAGAAGAAGAAAGATAATGTATGTGAACTTAAAGCAGAGATTGGCAGATTAAGTTAGGATCGATTTTACGTTTTCAGACTGAGCTTATGTTTGAGGTGATGGCACACAATTTTTGTGTGTGTATATATATTATGACTAGGGCATTCTATGCAAAAAGGATCAGGTGGAGGGGGTGGGATTCGAACCCACGAACCCCTAAGGGACGGGATCACTCATCTCGCTTTTTTTATCTCTCCATATGTGTTGCGAGAAGAAATGGTGCCACGGAAATCCGATCTTGAGTCCTGCGCGTTTGACCA
This sequence comes from Nitrososphaera sp., assembly GCA_025924355.1. Lineage (GTDB taxonomy): Archaea > Thermoproteota > Nitrososphaeria > Nitrososphaerales > Nitrososphaeraceae > Nitrososphaera. Next base: position 31,010 of record JAICEE010000004.1, on the reverse strand, counting down.
GGCTTCGCTACCCCTCCGCTCATTCGTCTTGCCTGTAAAACCTTATTTCATAGTTGCGGCAGGTGAAATAAGGTTAAATTTGCTTGGTGCCAGTACAATATGCTGATGCCTAAGCCAGAGACTGTTTCAAGGTTGTGCATAAAGTGCCATTCAAAGACAGTTCATGAGGTACGGGAAAAGACGATGGCTGGGATAAAGTTAGTTTGCACCGATTGTGGACATTCGCTTATTGTAGCTGCTATGTAAAACATTTATTATCAGATGCAGCTTTAGCAGAAAATATATGAAGATAGGCGAGCTGAAGTCGGGAATGCGCAACGTAAGCGTCACAGGCAAAGTAGTAAGCGTGGGTGAGCCTCGCACAGTCAACCTTAAGGCGGGAGGCACAAATACAGTGGCTGACGCAAGAATTTCAGACGAAACGGGGAGCATTAAGCTTTCATTGTGGGGCGACGACATAAACAAGATCCAGCCCGGCGACACAGTTTCGATAGAGAATGGCTATATCAACACATTCAAGGGCGAAGACAGCGTCAATGTTGGAAAGTTCGGTAGCCTAAAAAAAGTCTAGCTAATATAACCAGTGTCGCGGGGCTTTTGAGGCGGCTGCTGGCCTTCAAACTGCCTGCCGCCTTTTGCTGCAAGCATCTGCTGCTCTATTGTCTGGATCAACATTTCAGTGTCTTTTGCGCGCTTGTCCAAGTTTGCCATGTCAACTCTGACATTAACTATCTGAAGAAGGGTTTCAAGCACTGCTTTGGATGCCTTACCATCTACCACATAGCCAGATGTCTCTCCAAGCAGACATACTCCCTTCATATTGCGCAACTTTGCTATGCCGATGATAAGGCCATTCATCCCTGTGATGCTTCCACTATCCATTATCGATATGTTATTTGATAAAAGGACTTTGACTGTTTCAGGGTCTGTGGCCGTACCAAAGATCTTCGGCTTGTCGACAAAGACGCCGGTGATGTATGCTGCAAGCGTAAACACCTGCTGCGTGCCAAATCGCTCCGCCAAACCAAGCACTTCTTCTGCTAGAGCATATTCCGAGTCAGGGTTGGCTGGCTGCGAGTCGCCTGTTAGCAACAACAGGTCAGCTCCATCACCATGCCACCAAAAGATACTGTTCTTCATTAGGTCAGCTGTGCCGTCAGGCTTTATCATGATCTGTGGCGGGAAAGAGCTGGAATAAATGTCAACTAGGTGACTTGCATGCAGTTCTTGTATAAGATGATCAACTGCAAGCTTGCCAACATAACCGCTACCAGGAAATCCGCAGATAAGATGTGGTGAGTTGAGCTTTGGCCGGTCAGCGGTAGAATAAACCAGCTTGATGTCTTGCACAAAACTTGGGAGCTCATCGATGCGCTTTAAAGCTTTGCACGGCAATACTCAAGGTGTGGTCAAGTGCATATTATTTAGGTGCGTTAATGAAGCACATTGTTTGTTTTACAAACCCATAATGAGACTCCACTGCTGCCTTCTGTCTATCTGTGGCTAAATCCGATAGCACTTAACTTTTACCTAATTTAGCAGGGAGCTACATATCTTTTCAATAAAATAAAAAAGAAGGCTACACAAGCGAAAAACTTCTAATTGCTTACTCTTGTCATTCAGCAACGGTGTGGGTATTACAGTTGTTTGTTGCTATTGTTGTTAGTCTTCCTCAGTTGCGTTTGTCGTTGCATTTTCTTGTCATGTCTCTGCAGGGGGAATTGGTGTTGCTGTTACTACCGCCGCTGCATTGGAGTCAGTTGCGTTTGTCGTTGTTGTTGTTGTAATATTTGCGGATACTTTTATCCTTCTTCCTCTCCTGCTGCTTCCTCTTCTTCTCCTGCTATTGTCACTACTCCCCACATCCGGGGGGAATGCACAAAAGTATTCCGCTATTCATTTGAATACAAAAGTGCAGTACATTATTTGATGTATTGTTGCAGTACTTACTGGATACAGTATAGCAGCGATCTTCCTTTCAATCTTATACGATCTTCTTTCTGACAGTTCATGGACCTCAGCCTCGGAATCAAAATTTTTCCTCACAATAAAACAAGTATCTTTTCTTGATACTCACCCTATTGTTTTCATAAGAAACTCCTTAAGTTACTACCTTATCCAGCTTCCCTTTTTTCTTTGCTACCTTTACTTCACGTGCTATCCTTCTCCCCATGCTCATGGGCTCGTCATATAACAGTCCAGAGTAAGGTGAACCATCAAGGTAGAGGTTCGTCCCAGCCACGATCCTTGCAGAAAATTCAAAGGTTGTGAATTTGCCTTCGTTGTCATATACTCCTTCAAGGCAGAATGGTCCAGGCATCCCTGGTGGCACTAACTGCTCTGCAGCATGTACAAAGTTTTCGCCTAGCTTGTATACTTCTTCTAGCAATGATTCACGCAGAACAAGCGGTATGTTTCCCACGACAGTGTACGACGGCTCGATGCTGCCGGCGCCAAGCTGCTGCTTTGCAGGGATCCTACCGATGCCGTCAATATCTGATTCATATCGCCGGTCTATTCCCAGCAGCTCAAGTTCTTTAGTTATAGGAGAATAGAAATACTGCAAATAGACTGGCACACCTCTGATGAATTCCTGAATATACAGATCACTTTCTCCTCTGATTATCTTTTGATCAATGAGCCGTCTCGCACCTTCTTCAAAGCTCTCGCGATTCCATGCAAGGTAATAGCCACGCCCACCGGCGGCCCCGTGTAACTTCACAATGCATAACCCCTTGATCTCATTTTTCGATCTGACGGCCTGGGGAGTCTTCAGGCCTGCCTCTTTCATCAGCTTTTCTTTGAGATCTCTGTTCGCCTCCCACCTTAATATCCACTTGTTGCCAAATACAGGTGTGTCTATCTTCTCAATTTCGTCGCTTTTCATCTGAGATATCAGAGTACCATGGGGAATCAGCACGGAGCCTGCCCGCTTGAGACGGTTGCGACACGCATCCCCGAGGATCTCAGCAAAACTGCTAACCTCGACAATTTCATCAATAAACTCAAACCTTGAGTATAGTCCCAGCCGACGTTTCTCGCACACAAGCAGTGTCCTAAAACCTTCATCCTTCGCACCCTTGAGAACTTGTAGTGAACAATGGGAGCCAAGCGTAGCAATTGTGAGTTTATTGCCAGTAGCAGCAGCCTTTCTAGTCAATAGCTCCCAGTTAACTACAGGAGATTAAAATTTCTTCTCAATAGCATTTATAGCTGAAGCTAGGACTACATCTCTATTGTTTCACTAAATGACAATAGGCTAGCTCACACTGCAGAGCACGCATTCATTGGATCGTTACAAAAACTGCTCGGCCAGACCTTGAAGGTCAGAAAAGTGGAGCACAAAGGCTCTGGCTACAACACGGCCTTCATTCTGATCCCCAAGCTTGATCTTGATGCCGTGATCAAGGCTGAAGCAGAAGTGAATTCACTTATTGCCAAGGGTCGCAGAGTAACGACACGTGTATTTTCGTCGCTTGAAGAAGCAAAGCGCGAGATACCTGATTTGCGCGCAAATGAGGAAAGAATAACAGCAGCAGTACCATCTGAGGTTAAAGTGGTAGAGATCGAAAATCATGATGTGGCGGCTTGCGCTATGGAGCATGTCAGCAACCTGCAAGAATGCGACTTTTTCCTAGTTACACGCCTGTCAAAAAGTGGAAGTGAATACGAAGTTGACTTTGTGGTTGGCCGCAAAGCCAAAGATACAGCTGTCGCTTTGTCGTCCAAGCTATTACGAGTCTGCAATGAACTTAGAGCCAACGTTAACACTGTTGAAAACACTGTACAAAAGCTCAGATTTGAAAATGAGATCAATGCTAGAAAGTTAAAAACGCTTAGCCGAGAAAAGCTAGCAGGTATACAGCCGGTCACAATTGGTAGCGTAACGCTTCTAAAAGGGATATTTGAAAACCTGTCAGATGATCAACTTCAAGAATTTGCAGGTGAAATAATTATCAATCCAAATACTCTAGTCCTTCTTGCGAACATCTCTGATGAAAGAGCAAACATAGTTTTCGCTCGCAATGAAAAAATGGAAGGGATTGACTTAAACAATATATTTAAGCAATTTGCTGACGCAGATGGCCGTGGCGGAGGCAAACCTCACTTTGTGACGGGTTTTATCAAAAAGCAAGCCCTCAGCAGAGTGCTCGACAGTATTGCAAGAGAAATCTTGGGCTAACATACCAATTCCATTGTTGCTAGCCATCACTATTACTATCACACATATGTGCACACTGATTCTGATAAGGTTAAATTAACCTCTTCGATATACCCCTGTTTAATTGGACGAGTTGCTGCAGGAAGAAGATCTTAGAAATTGGCGAAGAACTCACTATTCCAAGGAAATAGCCCTCTCTATAGGAGGCGACGGCGAAGTGATTATCATGGGCTGGGTTGCCAGTATAAGAGATCACGGCAACATACAGTTTATCATATTAAGGGATATGTACGGTGAAATCCAGATTACAGTAAAGAAGCGTGAATGCAGTGATTCACTTTTCCATCTTGCCAAAGAGGTCAAGGAGCACAGTTCTATTGGTGTGCGCGGCAAGGTGAGGCCGCAGGAAAAGGTTCCAAATGGGGCTGAAATAGTGCCAATTGAGATCAGGGTATTTTCAATGGCAAGAAAGGCGGCTCCTTTCCTTGTTCAGAGCAGGATGTCAGCTGTAGGCCTTGATACTAGGCTTGATCTTCGTGCAGTAGATCTGCGGAGAAATTATCTTGGATCGATATTTCGGATACGTCAGACTGTGCTCAATTCAGTCAGGTCATTCCTCTCAGAGCAGAAATTTATTGAAGTGAATACGCCTAAGATGATAGCTACTGCAACAGAAGGAGGTGCAGCACTTTTTCCGATATTCTATTATGACAGAGAAGCGTTCCTTGCACAGAGCCCTCAGCTATACAAAGAACAGTTAACAATGGCATTTGAAAGCGTATTTGAGATAGGACCCATTTTTCGTGCAGAGCCTTCCCGCACCAACAGACATTTATCAGAGGCAATTTCAATCGATGTCGAGCGTGCATTTGTTGACTATAATGATATCATGTCGCTGCTTGAGAGGATGATATTAAAGATTGTAGATACAGTAAAAGAAAAGAATCAAGATGATCTGGAGTATTTACAACTTCAACTACCGTCCATGGAGCTACCGTTTTCAAAGTACAATTATTCTGACATCATTGATAGACTGCAGAAGGCTGGCGAGCGCATACAGTGGGGAGACGACATTTCGCCACAGATTATGAAGAGCATACTGCATGAACATCTCAATGAATTTTACTTCATAATTGACTGGCCAACTTCGACCAAACCGTTCTATATCAAGCCAAGCGCTGCAGACAACAGGATATGCGAGTCATTTGACTTAATGTGTGAAGGACTTGAAGTTTCATCAGGCAGCACCAGAATAAACCACAAAGATAAGCTGGTGGAGCGCATGGCAAAGCAGGGTCTGAAGCCTGAAGCGTTTGACTACCATCTACGGGTATTTGATTACGGAGTTCCACCTCATGCCGGCTTTGGTCTTGGCCTTGAGCGACTCATAATGGCATTAACAAAAGTCGAAAATATCCGCGACGTCACACTTTATCCAAGAGACATAGATAGGCTGGCGCCATGATAATAATATGGTAGTTACAAGAGAAGAAGTAAAGCATCTTGGGTGGCTTGCAAAGCTCGAGATTTCAGATGCAGAGCTACAGCGCTATACCACACAGATAGAAGAGATAATCAACTACTTGAACAAGCTGGACACAATACCACTTGAGCAGGTCAAACCAATAGCCGTGAAAAAGAAATTTTCAGAACTTCGGAAAGATACTCCGGAGAATTTCGAAGATGCTGTGCTCGGAACAGGATACAGGAAAGACGGCTTTGTGAAGGGACCAAGGATGGTCTGAATTGTCGCTCCATACCCTTGACGCCGCGCAGGTAGTCCCAGGCATCAAAAACAAGGAATTTTCTGCAGAGGAATATATCTTCCAACTCTTTGAAAGGATCGAAAAGGTAGAACCCAAGGTAAACGCCTTTCTCATACTCAACAAGGAAGAAGCGCTGGATAGAGCGCGCAGGTTGGATAAAAAGATCAGAGACGGCGAGCAAAGTGGCTCGCTTGCAGGAGTCGCATTGAGCATCAAGGACAATATTTGCACAAGAGGGATGAAAACTACATGCGCCTCAAAGATGCTTGAAAGTTATGTCCCGGCATACGATGCAACAGTGATCAAGCAACTGATGGCTGCCGGTGCAATTATAATTGGCAAGGCAAACCTTGATGAGTTTGCAATGGGTTCTACTACAGAGTTTAGCCGACATGGCCCCACTAGAAACCCATGGGATATCAGCAGGGTCTCGGGTGGCTCGTCAGGGGGAAGCGCAGCAAGTGTGGCTGCCCTTGAATGTGCTGTATCGCTTGGTTCAGACACCGGAGGCTCAGTCAGATGTCCTGCCAGTTTTTGCTCAGTAGTTGGACTCAAGCCCACATACGGCCTTGTGAGCAGATTTGGGCTTGTTTCCTATGCAAATAGCCTAGAGCAGATAGGACCCGTTGGTAGAACAGTATCCGACGTAGTTTCGATTCTAAATGTGATTGCCGGGTTCGATGAAAACGATCACACCACGACAAATAGCAGCAAACCTACATATTCACTACAAGAAAGAAAAGGATTACGCGTAGGTCTTATCAGGGAATTCACTGAAGGTGCAGAGCCTGGGGTATCCAAGATGATCTACAAAGCCGCAGACACACTGGAGAAGCAGGACTGCGAGTGCGAAGAAGTGTCTCTTCCGTCAGTCCAGTATGCGCTTGCCTCCTACTATACGATCGCATCCGCAGAAGCAAGTAGCAATCTCGCACGTTACGATAACATCCGCTACGGCTTTGATATGAACCCCGAAGGCTACGAATGGAACAGCTATTTTGCTAGAGCACGCAGCAACTTTGGGGATGAGGCAAAGAGGAGGATAATTGTTGGATCGTATGTGCTCTCTTCAGGATATTACGGTAAGTATTATCTGAAGGCACACCAGGTGCGCTCGCTTCTAAAGCGGGAGATGGAGACCCTTTTCAAGAAGTATGATGTCTTGATAGGACCTACCATGCCCATACTTCCCTTCAAAATAGGCGAAAAAATAGACGATCCGCTCAAGATGTATCTTGTCGACATTGACACAGTTATAGCAAACCTCACTGGCATACCTGCAATATCGGTTCCTGCCGGTTTTGTGGACGGTTTGCCTGTGGGCTTGCAGATAATGGCAGACCAATTTGCCGAACAGACTATGCTTGATGTAGCATATTTGTTTGAGCAAGCTGCAAAAGTGCAAAGGAGCCCTGAGCTGTAATGACTACCACTACTACAAAGATAGGGCTTGAAATTCATTGTCAGCTCACAGGCGCCAAGAGCAAGTTATTCTGCAGATGCAGTTCGGACTACAGGGGAAAAGCTCCAAACTCAAACATCTGCCCTATATGTGCGGGATTGCCGGGAACATTACCACTTTTGAACCAAAAGACTGTCGAGTTTGCCGCAATGATCACTCTTGCGCTTGGCTGCAAGTTTCCAGATGAAATAGCATTCTACCGCAAGAACTACTTTTACCCTGATTTGCCCAAAAACTTTCAGCTTACACAGTACAACGCATATAGTATAACGAGCATTGGTGTAGACGGCAAGCTCGAGTACGATAATGACAAGGACGCAAGAATAAGACGTGTGCAGCTGGAAGAAGATCCTGGCAGACTTGTCTATGCGAGCGGTAGTATAGATACCAGCGTTTATGTCTTGATCGATTACAACAGAGCCGGCGTCCCACTTGTTGAGATAGTGACAGAGCCTGACTTCGCTGACCCAAAGGATGTGCGGATATTCCTTGATAAGATAACTTCGATAATAGAGCACCTTGGTATATGCGACACAAAGCTTGAAGGATCTGTGCGCTGCGATGCAAATGTATCGATTGATGGCGGTAATAAGGTAGAGATAAAGAACATCAGCTCATTTGCGGATGTAGAAAAGGCATTGCGCTATGAAATCACAAGACAGAGAACGATGACGTCCCGCGAGATTCAAGTCAGGTCAGAGACTCGTCACTGGGACGATGCAAGAAAAGTAACAAAAGAATCTAGGGCAAAAGAAGAGGAGCAAGATTACCGCTACTTCCCAGAGCCGGACATTCCCCTAGTAATGCTTGGAAGCGAGTTTGTTTCATTTATCAAGCAATCGATGCCAGAGCTTCCAGACACCCGCAAGGAGCGTTTTATGTCAAAATATGGCTTGTCAGCCCACATTGCACAAGTGCTAATAGGGAACAAGGAGCTTGCTGACTTTTTCGAGTCCACTCTTAGGATATACTTGTCACCAAAAGAGATAGCCAACTGGATAGTGACTGATCTTATGAGCTTTATAGACGAACGACATAAAAAAGAAGAAGAAAAAGAAGAGTATTCGCTGTTTGCAGGCCTCAAGGTAGGGCCAGAGCATATCGCTGATCTCGCAAGATTAGTCGATCAAGATATAATAAACAGAGCCACTGCAAAGCAAATCCTTGGTCAAATAGTAAGAACAGGCGAGATGCCTTCTGCATTGGCAAAAAGGATGCATGCCAGCAGAATTGATGATGTGAGTGTGCTGGCTCAGGCAGTTCAGTCAGTCTTCCAGATGGAGCCGGCAGCCGTTCAGGATGCAAGACGCAATACCAATGTTGCAAACTTTTTGCTTGGCAAGGTGATGAAGATCACAAAAGGCAAGGCAGACCCAAAGGCGGCACTAGAGATGATACAGAAAAAGTTGAAAGAGGGCTAGATACTACTCACGATTGCTGTCATCTCTACTCCTCCTCCTCACCTCCTTCTTCTTCTTCATCACCACCACCGCCACCTCCTTCTTCTTCATCACCACCACCGCCACCTCCTTCTTCTTCTTCTTCATCACCACCACCGCCACCTTCCTCGCTGTTTGATTCACTTGGCTCTGGGGTATCAGCAGGGTTGCCTGGGTTGAGTTCATCGGGGCCAGTGTTAACGACTTGACAATCTTGAACAAGCCTATCTATCTCCTGTTGCAGCTGGTTACTGCCTCCTTCCCTTTCGCTAAACATGTTCCGTACTACATTGCCAATAACCATATACAGCCTGCCTGCATCCTCTGCATCAAAGCAATTATCTTGGTCTACAATATCGGCAAACCTCTGTATGATGATGGTGCGCGAATCTATTGTAGCATTAGCAGATGTTGATTCAACATCTAGGTATGCTGTAATGGTAGTATCACCTTCGTCAAGAATTATCGATCTTGTTCTGTCTGTAACTCCATTATCCCACCGGTCAAATTTCATGTTGCCTAGAACAGGTACTGTAACACTGTATGTAGATCCACTAGTTCCAGTAAATGTCAGCGGAGCGTGTCCTTCCATTAGAGTGGTTCCGTTGGTTGCTTCAATAACAATATACACTCCTGTTATTGTATGGCCTGAGAGATCCGCTGCTGTGATAGTCAAGTCAGAAGTACCTCCTTCTACTATTGCATTTGGTCGTAGCACATCGGGAGCAGGAACGACTCGGAATAGTGTGCCATCTACAAATGACAGGATGTACAGGTAGCCATCAGGGCCTGTCTTAATGTCAGTTATGCCTCCAAAGCCTGTACCAAAGATAGCATTCTCTGCTTCTTCAGGAGTATTTGCTACTGTGTCGCCCAGCGCACCTTCAAGAACAAATGCAGACCTGTTTTCATTTAGATGAAAGCGATAGATTGTTCCATCGTTGGTGTCGCCTACAAACATATCGTTTTCATACTGTTGCCCGAGTGCACTTGAATTGAGGAATTCAAGTGCTGTTGGGTTGACTGGCTCTGTCCATGTAAACTCGGGATTGCTATAGTGAGTCTCTTCGTTAAACATTACAAGATCTGTCAGGTTGTAGTCTGATGGCACCATTCCTTGCACTATTTTCCATCCGCTGTTAAAGCCGGCATTGACCAAGTTGATCTCATCCACAAAAGGTGCGCCGTTCTCAGTATTCCACAGTACGCCTGTCATAGGATCAAAGTCCATGCCATGGCTGCTGCGCATCCCGTATGCAAAGTAGTATTTGTCAAGGGCGCCAGTTCCGATGATAGGCTCAGGAACCTCTCCATTTTTACCGACCCTCAGTATCCCACTTGTCCCATCTGGCCCTGGACCGTTTTCAAAATTCTGCACCACGGTAGTATGACCTCCGACATCGCCTATGATGACATAGACATTGTTGTCTGGACCAATAAGTATGGGTCCGCCATTGTAGCGTGGTCCTGGGAGGGCGGGCAGATCAAGCAAGAGTGTTGGATTCACAAGTTGGTTTCCCTGCAGCTCATACCTGTACAGGCGATTGCCTGCAGGGGGCACTCCCTGCGTATCATCACCGTCAACCCCTCCGCCAGATTCAGTGAAGTACAAAAAGACGTAGGTAGTTGTATCATTTTCCCTTGAGACAGCAGCGCCCAGCATTCCTCTTTCGCCGTCATTTGCAACTGCGACGTCAAGGAGTGGCTCCGGCTGAAGCTCTCCATCTTCGATCACCCGTACTGTGCCATTGTCTTTTTCAAGCACTAATATGGTGTCTTCATCTAAGAAAGCCATCGTGGTCGGAGATATCAGTCCGCCGGCAACTTGCTCAACTGTAAGACTGGTGTCATTTACAGAAGGCCTTAGCCCTGTAATCTCAGCTTCTTGGGCGACTGCAAAATTATGTCCTAATGCAAATAAAAGTATCAATACGAGGCTTATTGACAGGATTGGATGGGGCATACTCCGCTACTGCACATGTACTCTAATAATAATGAATTGTTGATTGAGTCTCTACTAGAGAGTTCTTGATGACCGTTATAGCGCTTTCTTGTATTCTGCAAAGAGGATAAGGGGAGGGAACACATATTCAGCCTTACTCATTTTAGTCGTTACTTTTTTCTTCGACTGCAGCAATATCCTTTATGTGCTCTACAACTATAGGTAGGAATGCTCCCACGTCCGTTACAATACCAATTGCCTGAGCAGTTCCTCTATCGATGAGCTTAGTCACCACAGGCTGGCTAATATCAACTGCCACTACCTTGACTGAGGCAGATAGCATGTTTCCCACTGCAATAGAATGTAGCATCGTGGATAACATCAGCACTAGTCTGGCTCCCTTAATCACTTCCTTGTACTTACGTTGTGCCTCAACAGCGTCTGTAACTACGTCAGGTAGAGGACCGTCGTCACGTATAGAGCCTGCGAGTACAAAGGGCACATGGTTCTTTATGCATTCATACATCACTCCACTTTTTAGGATTCTTTTTTCAACCAGTGCCTTGAGTCCTCCAGCTTTGAAAACCTCGTTGATGGCCTGCATATGGTTCCGGTGTCCTCTAACTGCAAGTGTGCCATTGTTCACACGCATGCCAAGCGAAGTACCAAGCAATGCATTTTCAACATCATGCACAGCCAGCGCGTTGCCTGCAAGAAGGCCATCAACGTATCCCATCCTGATTAACGAGGCGAGTGCTTCAACTGCACCAGAGTGTACAAGCACCGGCCCTGACACTACAATTATCTTACCTCCTTCCTTCCTTGTATTGTAAATATCGGTTGCAACTTTTCGGGCAATGTGCTGCGTGGGGCGCTCGCTAGAACTTGCGCTGCTCATGAACTGGAAAATATCTATGCCTTCCCGGGGGCGCTCCTGTGGGATTATCTTGACGCCCTGCTCACCTACAACTATCATGTCACCTTTGACAATGTCGCGCACCATCTTACACTCGGCTGTCTTGCGCTTGATGTCCACTGCAATGCACTTGTCCATCATCATATTATGGACATCTATCCATTGATTGCCATAGTAAACTTGTGTTGTGTTGTTTGTGGTGCTATAAAAGTCATCCGGCATCACCATATCCTTTGGGGCAGGCTCTAGTTTCACCTCCTGCACTGACACAGGTTGAGCGCCTTCTCTGTATACCTGTTCAAGTATGCTTTCAAGGTGTTCCTTACTTTTCCCCTTTACAAGCAGCCGGGCGTAACTTGGATCGCTTTTTCTCTTACCTACGGTGAACTCGAGCACCTGAAAGTCGCCTCGAAGATCCATGATACCATCAAATATTCTTGTCAGTATCATCGAATCGATAAGATGTCCCCTTGTCTCTATTTCCTGCTCAAACCTGTCTGCCAAGGTTATGCTCATAAGCTTATTTCGGTATAAAAGCCATATCCGCACGTGTAGTCTTGTCACAGCGTTTATTATTACTATTATTCACTATTTGACCGATGATCTATTGAGTAAAATAGTAATAATCGCATTTCAGTGATTGGGTTCATCATAGCAGTCAGCACTATTGACTGCTTATGTATATGTATCATAGAATAGAGTAAAACTAACCTAATCTGACTATCCATGAGATAGGTTTGTGTATTCTTTTCTAAAAACACAAAGATAGATAAGGTAATAATTTTGCAATCAGTTGCATTTCTTGCGGTTGGATCATAATATTCATTATCGGTCTGGCTGCATTCGGGTAAGTTACTTTTGCTATTACTGATCGGCACCCTTCTTCATTTACTGTTAGAGAGAGGTAGTCGGACCATAGACAGAGACAACAGCAAAAAATTGATGATGAACTGGGCTAGATAGGAAGTGATAGCTTCCCAAAGTATTCCTGCATATTTTGCTCCGCCTTAATCTTCGTGATAATCTCATTCTTTAAATCTTCTGAAAACCACTGCGCAATTGATTTTGCAATGCCCTTGCTATCGCAAAAGGCAATCATGTAGCCAGCGTCCTCCTTGACCACGGCGTAAAGTATCTCTTCTCCTACAGGCTCCCAGATATTGTTTTTATTGTCTTTGAGGGCAAGGGCAGGTAAGGCATGGCCTGCATAGTGTGTCAGCAACTCTTGTGCAGCTTTTACACGTTTTTCCCCTATCTTGAGGGCCATGAAATACTGCATCATTATTTCTTGTCTGATGCCGGCCTTAAAGATTTTAGGATTTCACTTACAATGTCGCCTGCATCACCAAGGGCTGTATTTGCAGATTCAAAGAAAGGAGCCAGCAATTTGTCTGCGTATCCCTGCTTTGCATACTGATTAGCCTGCAGCGCCATCTCCAGCTTATCCATCCTGTGGACAAATCTCGCAATTTCGGTCCTATTATGCAGATATTCAAGCCAGATCTCTTCATACTCTTCTCTTACACCTTTGGGAAGACCAGACAAGATGAATTTCATTGCCTTTTTCTCTTTGGCTAATTTTTGCCGAGCAGTAACATCGCCGGGCATGTAGTCGCCCACTATTGACTCTGCAAGATCATGCATGAGAACCATCTTGATTACTTTGTGCGTATCAAAGCCCAGCATGTCTGACAAAAGCATAGCCATGGTTGCCATTGAAAATGTATGATCTGCAACGGACTCTGCGTCTTCAACTTGGACCTTTGAGACCCAGCCGGCGCGCTTGATAGATTTAAGCTCCAAAACAGAATGAAAAAAAAGAGACAGGTCATCTACTACCATTTTCTCGTGTCGCCTTGAAGAAGGCCTGAGCCATGGTGTATCCTGTCTATATGCTTTGAAAGCTCTTCTTTGCTGTCGAACCTTGATGCGCAGTAGGGGCAACTGACACTATCCTTTTCACTAGCCATGCTTAATGCATGAGAATGAGTTACCTAACTTTAAAGCTAATTGTCTTGAGCTGCCTCACTACCGGTGATTGAGGTATTATTAGATGCTATCAGTGCCACATTGCCATTAACCACCTGCGGCAACAGGTCGACAAAATATGCAAGCATTGTTGTCGTCACCGCCATCAACAAAGTGATGGCCAATATTATCAATACATTATAGATTTGGCCCACAGGCTATAACTTGGCAGTCAAGCTTTAGCTATTTTAATGTTAGTCTTTTATTGCAATTGCTGTCAGAATAGTGACAAATTACCTTCTCCAAGGGAGGTCTTGCATGCCCAGTCTCTTGTTGGCAAGTCGAGCTGTCACAAAGAGAAGATCAGATAGCCTGTTAAGGTAGACTATTATTGCAGGGTTTAATGGTTGGCTCTTTGAGAGCGATACGACAGCTCTCTCTGCTCGGCGTGCAACTCCCCTACTAAGATGTAAAAGTGATGCCTCTATGCTTCCTCCAGGCAGGATAAAAAATGTGATCGATTCAAGCTCCGACTCGATCCTGTCGATGATTGGCTCTAGCGCAGACGCCATTTTTTCGCTAGTGCGCGGCGTCTCGCTATTGGCCTGAGGCCAGGAAGGGTCGGCAAGATCTGAGCCGAGAACAAAAAGGTCATTCTGCACTTGCTTCAAGATATCTGCTACATCCGAAAGTAGATCGTCTCTTGAGCGCAGAAAGGAGATTGCAAGACCGATACTAGAGTTTAGCTCGTCAACTTCCCCATAAGCAGTTATGCGCGGATCAGCCTTGTTTGCATGCTTGCCACCGATAAGCCTAGTCTCACCCTTGTCTCCTGTCTTGGTGTAGATCTTCACTATCCTTTAGAGGAAAGAGGAGACAGTTTAAGAATATATCTATTGGAGATAAAAAAGGGAACCATTGAATTAAAATAGTGCCTCCAAAAATTTTATGTGTTCATGAAAAGGATAGCCGTAGTGGATGATGAACCTGACATTACCAATGTCCTTAAGAAGGGCCTTGAGCGCTATGGCTTTACAGTGGACACCTTCAACGATCCGCAGGCCGCCCTTGCGAGCTTCCAACCTATGTATTATGACCTTATGATAATTGATATCCGAATGCCTAGGATAAACGGCTTTGACCTGTACAGACAGTTGAAGAAAAGGGACACAGGCGTTAAGGTCTGCTTTCTGACCGCGTTTCAGATCTATTATGAAGAGTTCAGAAAGATGTTTCCCACAATAGATATCAAGGCGTTTATCAGAAAGCCTGTCAGCATATCAAACCTCGTCAATCAGATAAATGTAGCTATCGCATCGAAATAGTGCTAGTGGAGTCGTAGCGCTCCTTAAGGTATTTTACAAGTTTTATTGCATCTATCTCCTTGAGGCTCTTTCTATTTGACCTAATATAGCTGCCAAAAGAGTTGATCTCGCTTTCAAGCACAGGATACCTATTCTTTGCTTCCTCGAGAATGTAAGTATATTTTCGGTGGGGAAAGTAAATCTCTTTTGCCAGTTTGACAAGCACATTTTTTGTCTTTTCGCTAATGACTTCTTTTTTGTGTGCAAGGTAGAGGTTATACCGTATGTCTATCATAGCCTCAGATTGTAACTGATAGTTACCCTCTTCCGAGGCAAATGTGACTGCCACTTCGTCGTCTGCATAAAGCTTGCCCATCTTGTAGAGTTGAAATATCTTGCCAATTCCCACCATGCCAAACTTTTCAAGCTCGACTGCCCTCAATGCACCTAGGCTTGCTGCACCAGCTAATAGCACACCATTCTTTCTTGCCAGATGGTACACTTCAATCGGAGTGGGAGGATAGTCCTGCAGGAACACACCATCGACAAACCCGACTGTCATCTCTACTGCAGCAAGATCTGCAGCCAGCCGCAAAAAGTCTCCTTTTCTTGCAGGTGGTCTGTAGTCTGCGTCAAAGATTTTCCGCGCCTTTTCATGGCGCAGCGATGGCCCTAGAAATATTATCGGCTTGCCCATTGCTTAAAACACGCCCTTGCTCGCATGCCCATAACTGACTTTGTTATCTTGAAGGTCTCAAGGCCTGGCACTATTGCCCTGACCACTGGAATTCCAATGTCCGGATTTGTTAGGTTGACGATTATTACCTGATTCAATCCTACACTCTCTAGGCGTAAGAGGATCAAATTGATATCGTCGAGAATATCTTCGTTAAAGAATGTCGGTACTTCTGGGAATTTGATCTTTTTTGTTGAGGGCATAAACTGCCAAGCGCGTCTATCATCGGTGTTCTCATCGCTATACTTGATCTTCCGCAGATCATCTCTTGCGCCCTGAATGTTTGCAGCCCTTGTCTGTGATACTTCTGTAATTGCGCGGAGGAGGGCTATCCTTGCATCAGGATGTGTCCCATGTCCCTCTGCAAGGTAGCCGTAGTCGTGGCTGATCCACTCTACACTGCTTGCATTAAATGTCGGAATGCCAATGTCGGAGGTAATATCCTTTACCATAAGCGAAATGCCTGCTTGTTTGAACTTTTCGACTAAGTTTTTGACAGGCCCAAAGTCAATTTCTGAAATGTCGACATCAGGAAATATGCTTGGGTCATCTACAAATTTGTCAGCTAAAATAGGGGACACTGAAAATGCCACAGCATTTAGGGACTGTACAATTGTGCGCAAGATATGGAACGGGATAGCGCTTGCCCGTAGGTCTGCCAGGCTCATTGCATCTCGCTCTATTAGCTCGCATAGGGCATGACAGACTGCCTCTTCCATTACATTGCCGGATGCAAGTCCGTTTGTATGAAAGTATGCAAACGGATTGACAGCCGGCGGAGGTGGCGTGTATCGAAACAATGCAATGGATGCAGGCACCATTATTTCCTCGCTATTCACAAGGTCATAGCCAGGTAGCCAGTCCATTATCATGTCAGTGCAGTACAGAAACCTTACTGGCTCTACTATCTTGTCAGGATGCAACACCTTGTAGGTCTGAGACAACTCAGAATAGCTCGACCTGACAAATTTGCCCCGCCAGCCTGACGGCAGGGAAGAGTAGCGCTCAATACTTTCCATTAGTGCGCTTGCCATTGCGTGCTCCTTTGTCGGGCCCTTGCCGCTGTAGACCCAGATATAGTCCTCAGTGCCGGGTAATACCGCAGAATAATTTGGGATACGCAGGACATCCATGTCAGTAATATCGGCAAGTCTGGTGACACCTATCTTTTTTGATACGGGCATCACCTTCTTCAAAGTCTCTTGGGCTGGCTTTATTCTTGATGTGCCGTTGACTGTCCACTTTTTCCTGCTTTGCAGCTGCACTACACTTAGAAGGCCTTGCTGAAGTTCATATCAAGCTTTCTAGACCATCAGACCTTAGTCCTACATGAGTGAACCAAAAAATCTAAAGAAATTCTTCTATAATTAAAGATAAATACCTCCGGAAAGAATTGTAAACCAAAACATCCTAAACAGCGTTTCAATTCAATTATTTCTTTGCTGCGACACAGTCAAATTATTATTCAAATACCCAAGTTCAGGCTACAGCAAAAGATAGTTATTAGCGAGGTCGAGAGGTTTATGCCGCTTTCTTATTTGGAAAGTCTTGTAGTTCACTGTGCTGGCACCGGAGGCACGCCCTAGGCTCAACCTCTGTTAGGTAATTGACATAGAAACATTTTACGCATTGCAGTCGTGTCATCCGGCCTAGCAGCTTCAGCTCATTGCGATCCTGCCTTACAACCTTTCTTGCAGTTAGGATTTCAATCACAGAGGTCAGGATGTTTGATAGCTGGTCAGGATCGGAGTTTCTGTATCGTAGATAAAGGGTCACCATTTCCTGCGGCAGGAATTCTCTTCTAAATGAGGTCTTGCCAACGTGTGATTGCCTAAATAGGTGGTCACGCAGGTACCACTCTAGCTCCCTGACTGCAGGATCAGCTGACACGTTATACGCTACAAAAACAATGCAAAGATATAACGTTTAAGAGAATAGTCATAATGCCTATCTTTTTGGATTAGGGGGATTTGTCTTCTCCAAGCGACCTTGAGAAGATGTGTAATAGGGTTTTTTACAGATACCACACAATGAGGCTTTTGTCGACAGAGCTAGCAAGATCGGCATATGCTAGTAGCTGGTAGTAATGGGGGTTATTGCAAATAGGTGCTAGATCCAAAATTATCTTATAAATGCCGTGCATGAGAGTTTGAACTGGAGTACACCTAGGTCTTTTTTGCACCAAGTTGGCGCTAAAAAGAAGATAACATCATTTCTACATTGCGGTTAATCTCAAATCAAAAGGTTCACGCAACAAGATGATAACATTAACTGGGAGGCTCTTGTTGCTCAATTGACAATTAAATACTTGCGGCTCATATATCTGACCCGTAAATGCCAAGCAAGGAGAAAGGTCGTCACCGGGAGCATGGCGCTGAGGGTGACGACTTGGTAGAGCCAAAAAAGATAACAGGCAAGGAGCTGAATGAAACTGAAGAGCTAAGCGCCCGGCTTACAACCCTTGTAGAGATGCTAGATGAAAAAGGCATACTCAATATGAAAGAGTACAGAAGGATGGTCGCCATGCGTCTTCACGAGATATCTAAGGCCGGCGCCTTCGAAGAGCTAGATGAAGAGATATGACAAAAGCCTTTTCACCTAGGTAGTCCTTTTTTGGACTTTTATTCTGGCCGGGGTAAGGGCTTTTAGATGAGGCACAATAATAGGTTCTACGAATGAAAATATTCAGCAGAAAAACCACTTTATAAAAAGCAACTCAATCATAACAAGCGGTGCTGATACTATAAAGCCATATAATGTCTGGTAATTGAATTTTCTCTAGCATATTCCGTCAGGAAGGGCTTTACCACAACTATTTTGAAGATATTCATTCATCGATATGTGAATTGGTATTCCATCCGCATTACTAACATCAACAGCATGGTTGAGGATATTGTTAGAGGATATCGTATTATTGAAGCTACTTACATCTAAGAACATTCCAATATTGCCGTTTCCAATTAAACTGTTAGTACCTATTATGAAGTTATTAGAATCCATAAGCACAATTCCTTCATTAGTATTTTGTGATACATAATTACTTACGATCAAAGCATCCTTACTTGATTGAGATGCTATGCCGATTGTATTTCCTTCAATAAAGCTTCTATAGATTGTAATTTTATCGGAGGCTTTTAATGATACGCCTATATTGTTATCTATTAATTTAAGATCAAATACATAACTTCTTCCACTCCCGGCAAATTCAATAGCCTTATCAAAACCCGTGATAACACCAGGTCCGCTGATTGTAATATTCTTTTGACCTGGAACCAGTATTCCGATCTCTTCTACTTTTGGAATGCTTGATATGTCTGTAGTATTAGCCAAAGATAATCTATGATTATTGAGGTTTATGGTTATTCCATCTGTGCCTACAATCATCCCAACTCCTGGACATTCAATATCTTTTAACAGTATAACATCTTTAGTTATTACCTGACCGCAGGATGCAATTGTTGTAGGGTTATTTTTAGAATTTACAAAAGTATTTGGCTTGGCGTTGTCAGTAACCTCGTTATTCTTCTTAATTTCTTCCATCCTGCCCGTATTGCGAGTATTAGCATTACCATTAGCATTAGCCTTGTTGTCATTGTCGTCGTTGTTATTTGTAATACTATTTGCAGTGGCTGTGGTAAACGTAGCATTAGCTTTGCTAATTGTAATACTATTTGCAGTGGCTGTGGTAAACGTAGCATTAGCTTTGCTCTCTTTGCTATTTGTAAGGGAGATAATCCTATGCTCTATAGGATTCAGAATGCCGAGTCCAAAATGAGCTTTACCTTTAGCATCTGTGCTCGCAATTAATTGCTTATCATCCTGCAAGTTTGCTTCCTGTTGTACTGGTGTTTCTTCCCGTTGTCCCATAGTAATTAGCATCATTAATGTGGATGATAATGCAACTAATACTGCTAATATTACCGCAAGCATAGACGTTCTATGCCTGACCAGCCGTTGCATGCTCCCCAAAAAACTATGCTTTTAGCGGGATATATGAAATGGGTATTTCCATTCCTACGATATTTCTTCCATAAAATTAAGGATGCCTTTTATATGCACAAGTGAGTAGTAGATGAAATTAGAGATTATAAACAAGAAGGTCTTATAATGATTTTATCCTTGTATTTAATTCATAAGCTAAATTATATGGCTATTTTATCTTGGGCAGAAAATTTTTTGTATGCTCACCAGGGTTATCGATGATGTCAAGTCTTGATTGAATGATCGGGCGTGACACACATCTAAAGTCGTCCAAAAGATTTTTGTTCGATTTCTAACACGTGTAAGAAATAGTGTCAAAAGCCATATTCGCATTTTTCTTAAGAAAGAGAGAGATAGCTGCTATCATCCTATTCCCTTTATCTCAAACTCTCTAAGATTCTCATTCTTTCTTGTTTATCGCTTTGATCTTCTCACTTTTTCTGCATGTTGTGCCACATAGGAATGCTGGATCTATAGTCAACGAACCAATTGTTAGTTGCAGTATCTGGGGATAACAGATCTCTGATACGTTGGTATACACGCAATAAAGCAATTCCTTTGCCTGTAGTTCTATAGATTGCGGTTCCTTTACTCCTCTCTTGAATTTCCATCCTGATATAATCATTCTCTATCAACATGGAAAGGTACCTTTTGAACTGATTACTGGAAAGACCGGATACGAGCAATATTCTTCTCCTAGTTGCCCCACCGTTTGAGGCATCAAGAATGGATGTGATAATATCAATTCTATCACGATTAGAAGTACTTTTTGAAATGCTAACGTTATTGGCCATTGATTTTCTCTACTTCCGAACGACAATCCCTAGCACAATGATAACTGCCATACTGTTAAAGATTCGAATATTTTGTCAATTTTCCTTTATACCATACATCCTAGCGTCCTCAACTACACAGAGATCCTTATTTCTGTAATATCATATAGAGGAACATTCAGAGATCTGTCCTAGAAACATATTCGAAATTACTGGCAAAAAGTCAGGGTACGGCATTACCCATTCTATAAATACTTTATTATAGGTTTTCATCTCAATGGAGCCCAAATCCATAGCGTTCTACACTGCAGTAGCTGTGAGCATACTTGCAGTGTTAAGTGCAACAACATTTCCTATGATGGCGCAAGCACAAGGAACAGACGAACAAGAAGCCCAAGAACAGCAGACACAGGAAGACAATAATGAAGACAATAATGAGGTCGTGACACAGGAAGACAATAATCAAGAGCAAACCGAGGGAGAGGACAGTAATTCAGCTAACGACAATGGTAATGGTGCTGCGGGTGCTGCAAGTGAAAGACTAGGTCTACAACCAAACAGTGGAATAGCATCATGCGGACAGGTCGTAACACAAGATGTGACACTAACATCAGATCTTAATTGTGATAACGGAGATGGACTTATTGTGGGTGCAAGCGGTATAACCATCAACCTTAATGGCTATTCAATAACTGGCCCTCAGGGTGGCGGTGCAGAAAATCCAACAACAGCAAACTCTAACAGCGAGGGAGGCGATGCAGCAAACTCTAACAGCGAGGGAGGCGATGCAGAAAATCCAACAGCAGCAAACTCTAACAGCGAGGGTGGCGATGCAGAAGATATAAGACCAGTCAGCACAGCAAGACAAACAACGGATTATGATGGCAGTAGCGGAATACTGGTTGCAAATGCAGACAATGTTGCCATAGCAGGTCTTGGAGAAATAGCTGGCTTTAGCAGAGGAGTCACATTCCTAGGAAGTTCAGGAGGAGCACTCACAGATGTGCAATTGGTAAACAACGAAATAGGTGCAGTGGTAGCTAGTTCAGAAGGAACCGAAGTCAGTAGAAATACTATCACCAATAACGGAATTGCAGTAGTATCAGACGCAAGCAACGGAGGAGTTACGGCGTTTAATCAGATAGTTGCTAACTTGGAACAAGGAATTCTCCTTCTGGGCAGCTCTGATAATGTCGTAGCTGCAAACAACATGTATGGCAACGGAGCTAGTGGCATATACCTAGATCCAATGAGCCAACGCAACCACATAGATTACAACACAGTATTCGGCCACGAGACAGCTGATGTGAACAATGCCGACGGAATGCCCACAAACGTGAACCAAAACAGCTTCGGAGACAATAATAACTGTGGAACCAGCCTTCCAGGCGGACTCTGCAGGTAATACCTGACCACACAAAGACAAAGTCTACAAGAACCTCACTTTTTTATTTTTTCAAAATTATATCTATTTTTTTGAACAAGATATTCATCCACAATAACTGAAACCTTTTTAAACATTGGCGACATTGTTGTGCTATTACAGCAAGTGCCGTAATGGTCCTGGCAGTATAAAGAAAAATTATATGGATTTGGGCACCATGTGTTATGTTGCCAGGATCCGCTTTCATTCTCATTCATATTACTTGTTAATTGTCATTCTTGCTATCTTGGTTGCAATGCATATGACCACTACTTAGAACGTATTTAGCCATATCAAGGCTGAGGAATACTGATATACATGTTTGTCCATACAAAAATTCACCTAGTTCTTGTACACCCTTGTCGTCTGTGAAAAACCTGCGGCTGCAAGGAGAATAGCTCAGGCGCTTGGCGAGCCAACGGAGTCGAGGTCCAGTGGAATTCCTATCTTTGAGGTAAAAAATAGTGCGGCCCACTATAAAATATGCACAGCGCTCGGACACCTGTATGGCCTAATCGATGTCACCAAGAACAGAAGCGTATACCCTGTGTTTGACTTGGAGTGGGCGCCTGTTGCCAAGAACCCGCAAGTGATCAGAGCCATCAATGCTATTTCCAAGCTAGCTAAAGATGCTTCATCATTCGTGCACGCGTGTGACTATGACCAAGAAGGAGAAGTGATAGGCTATAGTATCTTACAGTATGCATGTGGTGAGAAATATGCAGAAGCATCAAGAGCTAACTTTTCAACACTAACTGACGAAGAGATAAGAGAGTCGTTTGCCAATCTGGCCAAGCCAAACTGCGGGCTCGCAGAGGCAGGCAGGTCGCGTCACATGCTCGATTTCATTTACGGAGTGAACCTCTCAAGAGCACTCATTAAGTCGTTTAAGAGCATCGGTAGATATCGCAATCTCTCGATTGGGAGAGTACAGGGACCGACGCTTGCCTTTGCAGTAAACAGAGAGATCGAGATCAGGTTGCACATACCAGATCCCTATTGGATAATAACTGCACAGTTTGACAAAGACGGACAGATATTTTCTGCGCAGTATGAAAAGCCAAAAGTGGAGAAGCCTACAGAAGCTAAGGCAATCATAGATGCCTGCGTAGGCAGAAACGGAACTGTAAACAACATTAGCGACAAGGAATCGGTGCTGCCCTCGCCAGTGCCATTCAATATCGGTGACCTCCAGCGAGAAGCATATAGCCTGTTCAAGCTTAGCCCAGGCCATACACTTACAATAGCGGAAAAATTGTATTTGCAGGCATTGATCTCATACCCGCGCACCTCAAGCCAAAAACTTCCATCTTCCATAGGATATGATAAAATAATTTCTGGCCTTTCAAAGATCGGCAAAAAATATAGTCAATTGGTATCGATGCTCCTCTCAAAGGAGAAACTTGTGCCAAATGAAGGTCGAATGACAGATCCGGCGCACCCTGCTATCTACCCAACCGGCGTTGCACCACGTCAGAAACTAAGCGGCCTTGAATTCAGGGTATACGATCTCATAGTGAGGAGATTCCTTGCGGCATTTGGCGATCCAGCAGTCAGCCGACACATAAATGTCACAATCGACGTAAGCGGATACATCTTCAAGGCAGGAGGCACGACGCTAACCTACGAAGGCTGGATGGTGCTCTACAAACCTTATGTCAGGTTTAATCAGCGCAAGCTTCCGAAACTCCGCAAGGGGGACCTGCTGAGAAATTTGGACATAGTAATGGAAGAGGAATTCACTCAGCCGCCTTACCGCTATAATCAGGCAAGCATGCTTGCTAAGATGGAGCAGGAAAAAATAGGAACCAAGGCGACAAGAGCTGACATAATATCAACTCTATTCAAGCGGAATTACTTGGCAGCATGCAAGGGCGGGCTAGAGGTAACGGACCTAGGTTTTGCGGTCATTGATTCAATGAGAGAGTTTGCACCAAGTATAGTTTCTACAAACATGACAAGGTTAATGGAAGAGCAGCTTGCAAATGTGGAGCAAGGATCAGCGTACAGCATGTCGGTAATTGAGCAGGGAATAGATAGACTGTTAGAGTCGCTGGCCTCAATCATAGAAAAAGAAGCTGATATCGGGGCTCAGATAAATGGTGCTGTATCAGCAGACATTGCACAAGCTGCAGCGCTTGGTCAGTGTCCACTGTGTAAGAAGGGGCAGCTTTGCATAATCCGGTCGCGCACTACACAAAAGCGCTTTGTTGGATGTTCGAATTATGCCATGGGTTGCAAGGCAACTGCGCCGCTGCCACAAAAGGGCTCAATTAGAATTACAGGCAAAGCATGTCTAGAGTGCAGCTGGCCGTTGATAGGAGTTGTTTTTGCTCGAGGCACAAAGCAGTGGAGAATTTGCACAAACATTCATTGTCTTTCAAAAAAGCGGGGCACAACATAAAATATAGTTCTACACCCTCTCCATTTACTTATATATGGGAGGAACATCTACATGCTGCTACTTCTATTTGGTAGAAATCACTTGCCTCTTTTTTATTTATGAGAGAGAGTGTAAATGTCTGTCCTACGGTTCTTTAACAGCGGCAATGAGCTGCGGACTTGGTGTATACGCTTCTTATCGATATCAACTATTTCCATATCTTCCCGCTTACCCATATCCAGAAGCACCATACCAAATGGATCTACTACCATGCTCTTGCCGCAATAAATATTGCCTACTTGGTCAGGGGCAACTATGTAGGAGCCGTTTTCAATAGCCCTTGCCTTGATCATCGTCTGCCAGTGCTCTTCTTTCATCTCCCCTGCAACCCAAGCAGATGGTGCAATGAGCACATCTGCACCTTTAACTGTCAATATTCTTGACAGCTCGGGAAAGCGCAAATCATAGCAGATCAAAAGTCCTGCAATGCCAACAGGTGTCTTGTCAGGCTTGACGATTGATTTACCGCGCATCAGCTTTGTAGATTCCTTGAACCCAAGGGCATCGTAAAGGTGCAGCTTGCGGTATACCGATGTTATTACACCTCTCTCACTTATGATTACAGCAGTATCATAAACATGCGGTGGCTTGCTGCTTTTCTCATAAATAGTGACTACAACGCCGATTCTGTTTTTCTTTGCAGCCGCTGTAAGTGTCAAAACAAAGTTGCCCTTGACCGTTTCGGCAATTCTAGCCAGCTGGTTTGCAGATTGGCTACGGGGTGAAAAGGCCATCTGGAATTCTGGAAAACAGACGAGGTGTGCATTCTTGCCAGCCGCTTCATCTATAAAATCAATAGATTTTTTCAGGTTTTCCTGCTTGT
This sequence comes from Nitrososphaera sp., assembly GCA_025924355.1. Lineage (GTDB taxonomy): Archaea > Thermoproteota > Nitrososphaeria > Nitrososphaerales > Nitrososphaeraceae > Nitrososphaera. Next base: position 5,872 of record JAICEE010000004.1, on the reverse strand, counting down.
CTTCAGATGAGCGCATTTGTACTACTGCTATTTTCTTCAATCATTACAGAGAAGATGATAAAAATAAAAATAGTTTGCTACACTAGAGAGGCCTGCCGGACTGGAACCAATTTTCCTTGGGTTTCTCATCAAAGACTACGATCACGTGCTCTGATTTAGTGTTCAATATCTGAACCGCTGCATTGGTGATGGCTTTGGCAAACTCATCCTTCTGCTCAGGGGTTCTACCCGGAAACATTGACACTATAATGAGAGGCATATGTAAGAGTCTTGCTATGGCTGGTTTATATGTACACTGGAAACTGGCGTTGGCACCACTTGTTCGATGGACTTTCCATTTGACTTAGCCAATTCGTAGAGTGCAAGCAGGTAGCGCTTTATGAACTTGACTCCTGGCGACGGCCTGCGGCCCTTCTCATAGTCACTTAGGACGGATGGTGTGAGGCCCATATGCCTTGCAAGGTCTGCCTGCCTGATCCCGAACTTTTTCCTACAATATTTTAGCTGTTGATGAGGGTTGTCGCTCAATACCACAGATCCGGCGATCCATGTCAAGTCGTCGCTAGCACTAATGTTCATAGACAAACGTTAAACAAGCACTTAATGGGTGATAAAAAGATTTTCTAATAACATGTGCTTATTTGCTAATGTTGTCTATGAGCTGTGACAAACTGCACTGGCTAAACTACAAAGTGATTGGGTGCACCCGCTGTCCAAGATTATTACAGCATATCAGGCAGATTGGCCAAGAAAAAGTCAAGAGGTTTGCGCGCGAAGAGTATTGGGCGCGGCCTCTGCCAAGCTGGGGTGATCCAAATGCGCGGCTACTGATAGTCGGGCTTGCACCAGCAGCACATGGCGGCAACAGGACAGGAAGGATGTTTACAGGTGATGGCTCAGGAGACTGGCTTGCAAGGGCCATGTATGAGTCAGGATTTGCAAACATGCCGACCAGCAGATCAAAGGATGATGGACTTGTACTCAAGGATGCCTACATTACTGCGGCAATTAGATGTGCACCACCAGATAACAAGCCACTGCCAACCGAGCTGGCGAACTGCTCTCAATATCTTGTTACAGAGCTGCAGATTTTGGATAATACTAAAGTCATTATCATGCTAGGCAAGATTGGATTTGATGCTTACTGTCGAGCAGCAGGAGTGAGAAGGCTCAGGTTCAGCCATGGGGCGAGCTATGATATAAACGGTAAGGTGCTACTTGCCTCATATCATCCAAGCAGGCAGAATACTAACACTGGCAAGCTGACATGGCAGATGTGGCTCGATATTTTCAAAAAGGCAAGATCTATTTTAGGTTCTTATGGATAGAGGACAATATAACCATTCATTTGGCTTCAAGCCAAAACTAAGAGGTATGCATTGCATCCGCATTGGAAGTGCTACTTCAAAAGAGGTCATTTCTTCTGCAAAAAGTTAGAAGACAGAATTATAATTATATACACAGATTATTATTATTGTGTCGTTCGAGATTTGTATAGAATGCTGTTAAGGCACGTAGCACAAAAATCTACTTTTTATTTGAATTGATATCAGTAGTTACCTGGCCTATCTTGTGACGCAGCGCTTCCTTGATCTTGGTATTGTCTATCATGTTGAGTGAGCCTTTGCAGTTAGGACACTTGAAAAACAATTCAACTGCTACGTCAAATTTCACCCGCGGACAGTCACGGTTGCCGCAGTGATAAAACTCTGTTGATTCTTCATATTCAAGGCGATTGTGGAGCCGGTCAAGGATCTTTTTCTTCTGATTGTCAATGAAATTGTCAACCTGATCCTGCTTGGCGCGCCAGCGGTAGACGAACCAGCCTTTCTTTTCGTCTTTGACGCGGATGCCAGTTATCAGTGCCTTACCAAACATGTCATATAGAACCTTGCGTACGATGTTTATCTTTAGCCCTGTTGCGCTTGCAATCTCCTCGTCTGTCACGTCCTTGGTGTTCAAGAGGGCGCGGGCAACCTTGAGGTACTCCTCGCCTCCGATCAAGCCAGCAATTTTGACAAAAGAGTCCTCATATTCTATGGAGTGCATCTAATGATGGTAATAATGTGTGTTTTTTTCTGATATATACTTAATGCATATAAGCACCATCTGTACCATAAAGGGGATAAATGCCACCGGAGTAGTCACTCATATAGCCCCATACATCAGCGCTTATCTGAAGCCGGTGAAATGTTGATTTTTGTCGATCATCTAGGACATCATAGACCATCTGACCTATCACTATCTGGTCAGGCTTACCAAGTGACGTCATTTTCGTTGCAATATTGATGGTGTGGCCCAAGATGTCAAAATGAGGTCTTTTGAACTTTTTGCCGTCTACGTTGAAGCTATCCCATCCATATTGTACCACGACATTTTCACCTAGGTCTATGCCAACTCGGACATTCATTTCAGCATAGTCGTACTGATTCAAGATCGGGTTTATACCTTCCCGGATTATCTTGATCATAGAGTGGGCACAGTTGACTGCATTAATGCATGGCAGATACTTGTCACCGGTTGCAAGGAAAAACGCCATGATGGCGTCTCCCACATATTTCAATACATAACCGCCATACGCCGATATTGTAATCGACATTTCCTGTGTGAACGCTTGGATTATGGCAGCGAGCCTATCAGTCGGCAGATCAGACGACAGTCTGGTGGAGCCGACAAGGTCTATGTGGAGGATTACGAGCATAACCTTTGACTTAGAGTATTTGGCAAGAATTTCATACGTTTCTTCAGTAGAGAGATCGAACTTGGATTCGACCTTAAGCGCCTTCCATACTCTCTGCTGGGCCATCTTGATCGCCTTGTCAAGGTCGACTACGGCATCGAGGTAGAAAGATGCCAAGAGCCCAGATTCAGGTGCCTGCTTGGCGGGTCTATCTGTTTCATTTATGCTTTGGATTACCTTGTCGACATCTTCAGGGCGGATGTCGAGCTGAAATGCAATTATCTCTGGGGATATGCCTGAATTGTACAAGTTAATTATAGTCTGCTGCTGGCTCTCAGCCATATACGATGAGCTTTGGTCATGAACATTAGATATATACTATTATTTGTATTTGCACAAAGCTTCCAGCGAGAATAATAATAATGACCGCCGTCAATAATATACAAGAGGAGTAATGGCAAGCAAGAATCAAGATGAAGGAAAAGTCCTGCTGACGCTGCCAAACATTAAGTATATAGTAGAAGGACTTGACGCTTTACTGACGACTGATTTGGATGGCGACAAGCGTGCTAAAGTGATTCAGCTGCGCAACGACCTCTTGTCGCACATAAATAGCATTTTTAACGACTATTCGTGATTGCTGCTCGGAACTTGCGGAAGGCTCGCTTGTATACAGTGACTCTTTTTCATCAGGTCACCATACATCTTGAATGTGTCTATTGACGCCTTAGCTTATACGATGCTAGGAAGGTCATGAGTGTCATGGCAAAAAGCAGGATACCAGTTGACAGATGACTTGCGACGAGAAAGGGCTCAAGGCGGGTAGTAACCACCAGCATGCCAAGTATTATCTGCACTGACACGACTATTGCCGCAATGATTGCAGTTTTTCGCGCTGACTTGAATTTTTTGAATGAGTATACGGCATTAGCAAAGATAAAGCCAGCCGTTATTACCACCATCATTCTATGATAATGCTCAAAGAAATGCCTCTCTGAAGGCAGGCCAAAGCCGTTTGGACACAGTGGCCATTCAGTGCAGGAGAGCCCCTCGTTCGAGGAACTAATGTAAACCCCAACCAGCATTACAGAGTACAACATAGCAAGAGCACAGAATGAAAGGCCTATAGCCACCTTTGGACTAGAGGAGTGTTGTATCTCCACAGCAGAAAAAATGTGTCACGTCAATTATAATCTTGGCATTTAACTTTCTTCTACTCTATTTTCTCATATCCGTTTTATCCTGTATAGCCGCTTGCTTTGCAATGGAGAAAGATGCGCCTACAGAGACTGATCTGGGTAGCTATGAGGGCAAGTATCCAAAGGACCTGTTCAATAAGACAGTGATTGTAAACGAGCAGGCGATGGGACGTGTTGCAAAGGAAACAGATGACAAGATTGTGGTTTTTAGCGATTCGGGTAATTTACGGTTTGACATCCCCAAATCGAAGATTACGCTTTCAGGAGGTTCTGTAATGATAGGGGAGCCGCTTGAGCAGTATGCAGTTGACAGAGATGCGCCAATGCCGGAGGGCAGAGCTTTAAGAGCTTCAGTACAAGAAATACGAGAAAATGCAGGAGATGTCCCTGAGGAGCCGACTCTTCCAATAGAAGAGAGAAAGCCAACGATAGTGGAGGAAAAGGTTAGAGATGCTGCTACTGAGGTCAAGACCTCTGTCGGTTATGAGTTGGGACAGGCTTCCAAGGCAGTCAAGGAAAAGATGAGTGATGCAGGTGAAGCCGTAATGAATGTTGACGTAGAAGGAGCAGCTAAGCAAGCAGCAAGCCGGATCAAAGATTTGGCTCAAACAGGAGCTGAAACAGCCAAAGAGAAAATGGGAGCAGCTCAGAGCAGTACAGAAGCAGGACTGAGTGTAGAGAACATGATGAAATTTGAAAAAGAGTCGAAGCAATCATCTACAGAGACTGATCTTGGTAGCTATGAGGGCAAGTATCCAACGGGCTTCTTTAACAAAACAGTAGTCGTGAATAATCGTCCTATAGGACGTGTTGCAAAGGAAACAGATGAGGTTATTGTCGTGTTCAGCGACACAGATAGTTCAATAAGGTTTGATATTCCAAAATCGGAGATATCTACAGCAGGGGCTTCTGTCATTGCAAACGAAGATCTGCTGTTCCGATACAGAACTCACAGAGATGCGCCAATGCCGGAGGGCAGAGCTTTAAGAGCTTCAGTACAAGAAATACAGGCGGCAGCTTCAGAGCAGTTAGAGATTGAAAAGAAGAGCGGAACTGCGGACTCAATAATGGAAGAAGGAAGGCAGCTTGCAACAGTGCCGAGACCTGAAACGACTTCTGTGTCAAGGCCAGAAGGATATATCGACACAGAGTCAGAAATATCAAAGAAGATGAAGAGTGCACTTGCAGAGCTCAAAGAGATGATAGTGGCAGGGACCAAAGTTGCGAAGAAGAAAGCTAAACAAGCACAAGAAACCGCCGCAGAAAAGCGTGCGGAAATGGACGGAGAGGCAATATCGAGAATGGGTGACCTTGCAATGAGGTTTGCAGATTCATTTGAGGATGTGCTGTCTGAGATAAGAACAAGGACGTATGCGGATCAGGTGCAGATCTACACTGGCTTTATAAAGCTGATTGACCAGCAGCGCACTTTAGTGGTTGCACGTCGAGACTTTGCTGAGAGGTTGAAGGACTCAGTTAATGTCCCTGTAGTCGAACCTGGAGATATGGAGACCCACGAGTTGAAAGCGCCACCTGAGCTTCCAGAGGAGCTTGGGAAGAGCGGAACTTTATCTGAGCGCAAGAGCACAACAACTACTACTACAAGAAGAAGGAAGCGAACAGGCAGTAGTAAGACAACAAGAAGAAAAATCTAGTAGTGTAAGCGTGAGTTTTCGTAGAATTCTCGGTCCTCTTCTGTCATCACTACTTGCCTGTGACAATTTTCACACAGTAGATACCTAGCGCCGGCAGGCAGCACTTTCTTGCATCTGCCGCAGAATTTCTTCAACAATAGAGATAATGTGCGCTTCTAAGATAAAACTATGATGACAGAAATCTAATTAAGGAGGATCTTCGACATCAAAATGGCCTACTGCATTGGCTTTGCAAAATGAAGTTTCCAACGCCTTATCTTATGCAACCAGTAAGGGATTTCAAATTCATCCTAACGCGTTTGCCATGTTAAAGAGCCTTGATGTCGATGTACTCACGG
>JAICEE010000003.1 GCA_025924355.1 Nitrososphaera sp. | reverse complement strand
GGAGTATAACCCAAGTCGTTGTTATACTCAAAAATAGAATTGAATGTAGCAAAATGATGTAATCGAAAGGGACAATAGTTCACCTTCTTTCTCTTTTTTGCCCTCAGAGCCTCTTAATAAATGACATTTGTATCTGTCTCTTGAATAACGTCATGTTAATAAGTAATAATTGTCTGTTTATGCCAAATATTGGTGAAATTTGATTAGAATCCCATATATTGGATAAATTGGTAATAATAACGCTCCTAAATGGGCTCAAAAAGTCCACATATGATCCTAATGATGCTCTCTCTTGTGTGTGCTATTATACCGCAGCAGCAGGAGCGGCGCTACCACCAGCAATTGCACAAGAGGAGACCTCATTAGGTGAAGAAGACTCGCCGCCAAGTATCGTATCAAATGTTTTAGGTGGTAGCGATAATGATGATGATGAAAACGGCAGCGACACTGCTGAAGACGAATTTAACTAAGACGCAACAGTCACATCAACCATAGAGACCCAAACCAAGAGCAGGACGTAGATGAAGATATAACGTCGGTGAATTTGGAGATGATAATGCCGACGTTGACAACACCAATGTAGCTGTACCACTTGCTATATCAGTTAATGTGGACATCATTTAGAAAGAAACACCAACACCGACGCCTCCACCAGAAGAAGAAGTCTGGTGTTTCGATATACTACTTAGTATAGCTATCGGCGCAGAAGTATTCGCTGCAGACGCGACTTATTGCTTTGACACTGGGAGCGAGTGCGAACAATTTGGTAGGCGACCTACAGAGTGCGAAAGGTTTGAAGCCCCTCCTCTAGGGTGTGAACCATCGGGAGAAGAAGAGGTACTTTGTCATCTTATAGTAGTGAGACCGACATAATGCCTTGCAGATGCAGTTCTTGCAATCCTCCCTTTATTGGGTGAAAGACAGAGAGAAAAAATAATATCTAGAGAGAAGAGGACCGTCGTCTCCCTCCTCTTTTTTCTTTCAGGGATTATCCTAGAGTAAAGGAGAATGAACAAAAGCACGAAAGGAAACATAATGCTGAGCAAAGAACTATTGTATTAAAGACCTTTGAAATAGGAACATATTGCTAATCGGTTTACCCTCTTTTTCTTTTTCTTCTTCTATCTCTTCATCATCCTTAGTAGAGGCGGAGGGACCCGCCGCCTCTCATATTCTAGAGACAGCAGTTTATTCTACCACATTTTGGACGTTCGTTTAATGAGAGCTTCCATTTGCTCAAATAGTTTATCTTGTCTTCAGCATACTCCACAGTGTTTTTAAGCTAGGGATTGCACTACAAGATCAAGCGAAGATAGAGCAGCAACAACTGCATATGACGCCTGCAAAAAGAAGAACTAAAGATTGTCAAATAGCAGCAGCCAGATAGTTCAACAGAGACTAGATCTTCTGCAAAGTAAGAGGGTATCAGAACAGATGTACAGCAATTGATGAAGCAGCGTCCACTTATTGAGATAATGTAGCGTAAGCTCAAGCAGGCAAAATGATGAAGTTTACCGCAGGGTTAGCTACCATTATAAAGGGTGGCAAGCATGTAAAATATAATGGGAGGCAATAGGAAGAAGCCGGCTGGTGCTTCAGATAAGAGTGCCCAAACAGGGCCAGGACAAACCGAAATCAAGCCGGCTGGAGAGAAGAAACCAGGCTCCAAGCCTCAGCAGAAGCAAAAGCTTGCTGTGACAATTGAAGAACCCCAAGGCATGAAGGCAATCCAAGGCATGAAGGCAATAACAACTCAAGGCGTGGCAAGGAACATAGGTGTCAAGATTTCAGTCGCCAACGCTTTCATCAAGTCATTGGAAGCAAAGGGTATAGTTAAGGCTGAAGGCGGCTACAGCGGCCATAGGGTCTACCATCTGATCAAACGCTAGCTTCTTTAACTATCATCACGTCTCCGGGGCGGCTTGACTCAATAACCTCAAGGTTAGACGTGACTATACCCAGCGAATTCATCGACTGAACTTTAGCATCCTGCACGAAGACGCAGATGGAGCTATTTGAAGTAAGGTAAGCGATATCACCCCGGTGAAATTGTGTTCTATATTTTTCTGGTCCGATCATAAGCCCAGTTTCAACATATACGAATTTGTCTACATACCTGTGTACTCTGTCTTGCAGGGGAAGGTTTTTTACTATGGTTCCAATAGTTAGAGGGGCAAGATGACGTACAAGCTCAGCCGATGCAGAGCCTTTGTCTTGTATTTCGATTGCAATTTTTAATCTAGATACTGAACCAGCGCTTCCTGGCTGCATCATTGCTCTGCAAAAATGGGCGCAGAATGTAATGAAAATGTTTCGCATATTATCAAAAAAGATAATAAATGCTATCAATTGCATGGTCAGGACAAAAAAGCCAAATAGATAGCTTAGGAAAGATGGCCGAGGCAATGAGAAGGGGGTAAAATACTAATCCAGATGACAGACATAGTGAAAGAATCCTGACAGCACAAGAACCCGTAGCGAAAATTTAAATATAAGATGCCTATCATGTCAGTTAGATAATACAGCTACAGTGCAACTTTTGAAGAATTACGGCAAAACATTTAATTAGATATCCATTATCCTTTGGATTGTTCTTGGTAGTCAAACATTCTTCCAAAAGACATGCTGCACCTAAAAAATCTGCTACTGCCAAAACGACCAAGAAGACAAGTACTTCAAACAGAAAAGTTAGTATAAATGAAAAGCAGGAAGAAGAGCGAGGCAGCACCACCACCAAGAAATCGTCTCGCAGGGTAGACGAGGTAGTTATTTATGCGGAATTTGAATATGAGCTGAAAGAGATTAATGCTCAGGACAACAAGGTACTGATTGGTCCTGCTTGGCTCACAAGGTTTGAGAGAGCAAGGATAACAGGAGCAAGGTCACTTCAGCTGTCACTTGGCGCACCTCCACTTGTCAAAGTGCCTGAACATGCCACTAGCTCGATTGCAGTTGCAGTTGAGGAAATAGAGCAGAAAGCGCTCCCAATTTCAATAAGACGCATACTGCCAAGCGGTACATACCAAGATATTTCTATAGAGTGGTTAAAGTAGCCAGATCAAAATTAGATTTCTTTTAGCCTGCTTTCGTCAAAGATATCAGAGCCATACCAGCGGTAGCGAAAGTAGTCAAGGCACCACTCGTGAAAGGTGAGGTCAGAGCTGAAGAACATCATGTTCATATCAGTCTCCCCCTTTTGCGTTGGGAAAAGAACTGACGCGTGTTTTTCGTTCAGTATCACTGCGACCTGCACGCTTTCCACCATTCTTCTTTCTATTGTCCCTTTGCTCAAGAGTTCATTGTGACCAAGCTTTTTTAGAAGTTCCTTTCTGCCTTTTGGGATGATAACATTCTTTGGAAAGACGTAGCTATATTTTACGGCCCTTTCCTTTACCCTAGTCACCGCTGGCTCGATCAGGTCTATTGGCACTTGCGGCACAATTTCATAGATGTATTGGTCAGCCTCCCGGTAAATGTCCTTCCAACGCTCAAGTATTGCTACAATGCCCTTGATGAACTCGCATTTGTCAAGCGCCCCCAGTCTCATGATAAATTTGATCGGGAGCTCGCCCAACACATGCTCGGAAAAATACTCCTTATATTTTGAGAGATAGTTGAACGTTGGGATCTGCTTGATTATAGTATTGCCAAAAGTGGTAAGCGAAAATATGCCCTCAGGGTCTTTCTCAATTAGGCCAGCGTCCTGCAGGCGACTGACATTGCGATGGACCTCCTGCATAGTGATGTCGAGATCCTTCGCGAGTTGCGATATCTTGGCGCTTTTATTATTGAGCCGGAATACTATTGCTAGTCTCTGTTCACTTGCAAGCTCAAAGAAAGTCTTCTCGGTATTGGCAAATGTTGCCAGGACATCATCGGAGGCATCAGGCATGGTATTGCATGAAACTGATCAGTGTTTTAAACATTACATGTGTATGTTAGTAGTTATGCGTATGGCCCTTCTTCTGAATGCGTACGGTTTGTCCTGCGCGTGGTTATTATACCCAGTACAATGAAGCCCACGCCAATTGCCAAGATAAGGTAGTCAGCCAATAGTATCCTAGCCCATACAGCGTTCATGGTCGCCGCCCAGATGAACAGGAGTGCCAAAAACACTAGCGCGATCCCTGTGATGGTTTCGCCATTGATCCATTGTTTTCCTCCACCTCCAGTCATATATCTAATATAGCACTCCGGCAGCATTATTAAATTCTTCAATCACATCAGTAGGTAGAAAAATTGCTAAGGCTAGTGTTCACGAACCAAATTACCTCTGCACTGTTCGCAGATCTGTTCATCAATGTTTGACTCAATGCTGTGGTGAACGTCGCATATAATGAGTGTATATCGCATATAGTTGCATAGACCCACGAACTTGGCAAGTGTGCTTGGAGTGTAAGCTTTGTTTGTAGAGAGATCCTTGGCAATGTCGTCTATCATACGCATGACTTCTCTAACTGATTCAAGCTTTGAAATAAGTTCTGTATCTCCTCTTGTTCCTCTCACATAGTTGCTGACGGCGGCCTGTGTAATGCCAAGATCCTTGGCAACATCTTCTTCCTTGAGGGAATATTCTCCAATAAGCTTCTTTGCAAGAATAGCCCTGACGGCTGGAATGAGTGATTTTGCTTCTATCTCTGAAGGGAGCAGCATTTGGAGATGTAAATGAAATTTGTTTTTTATTATTTAAAGGTTCTTGATGGATTCTATTCTTTATATTTGGCAAGAATAGAGGATAAGAAATATGAAGGCAGTCTTTATAAAAGGACACAATGCGGTTTCTGTCGATGAGGTCAAGGTACCAGACCTGGCTAGCGCAGGTGATGTTCTTGTCAAAATGCGCGCCTGCGGGCTGTGCGGGTCGGATCTAGAAAAGATTTATGGCGAATATAGCATGGCCTCAGGCAGGCTTGGTCATGAGCCTGCTGGTGAGGTTGTATCAAGTGGCAAATCTGTCAAGGGCTTTGCATGTGGCGACCGTGTCTTTATCCATCACCATGTCGCATGCTATTCTTGTCATTACTGCCTTCATGGTGACTATACTATGTGCCCTGCATATCAGACTAGCAACATCAGCCCGTGCGGTCTGGCAGAGCATTTCTTAGTGCCAGAGTGGAACGTGTTAAGAGGTGGCCTGATAAAACTGCCAGACAATGTATCGTTTGATGAAGCATCACTTGTTGAGCCGCTTGCATGCTGCATTAAGGCATGGAAGAAGTGCAGCTTCCAAAAGGGAGACGATGTCGTGATACTTGGCGCTGGTCCAACCGGATTGATGCACGTGCTCTTGGCTCTGGCATTTGGAGCAGGCAAGATATTTGTCATTGACATCAATGACTTTCGTTTGGACTTTGCCAAGAAATATGGCGTGCACGTGTTCAACCCTATTTCTGATCACGACTTTGCAAATAATATCAAGTTAGAAACAGGTGGAAGGGGTGCCGATATTTGCATCATTGCGACAGGGAATATGAAAGCACTGCTTCAGTCATTTGACCTGACTCGGAGAGGCGGTAAGATAATGCTCTTTGGAGTCCCGCCCAAAGGGTCGCAGATGTCCTACGACATAAGTAAGCTCTACTCGAGCGAACACTCGCTGATCCCAAGCTACGCGGCATCTGAAATTGAAACAAACCAAGCGCTGAAGCTGATAGCAGAAGCTCGCCTAGACATAGGATCCCTTATTACTCATAGGTTTCACATTAGCAAGGCTGCAGAGGCGGTAAAATGCGCTTATGAGGCCAATGATGCTATGAAGGTAATTATAACCACAGATTAATGAAACTATATATAATAAAAATCACATGTCTGAGCTGATCGACCATGGATTGGGGAATGCAAAACAGGCTAGCTAAGATAATTCATCCTGAAGACGGCCGTTGCCTCATGCTTGCAGTTGACCACGGCTACTTTCTTGGGCCGATGGAGCGTCTTGAGGTTCCAAGAAGAGCTATAAACCCGCTTTTGCCCTACGCTGACTCGCTTATGCTCACAAGGGGCATCCTGAGGACATCAGTTGACCCCAAGTGCGGCGTTCCAATAGTGCTGCGTGTTTCTGGCGCAACTAGCATTATTGGCGAGGACCTTTCAAAAGAAACGATTACGACTTCAATTGAAGAAGCGATCAGGCTTAATGCATCATGCCTTGCCTTATCAATATTTGTGGGCAGTAAGTATGAGCACCAGACACTTGCCAATTTAGCTAAGCTGGTAGATGAGGGCGAAAAGTATGCAATACCTGTCCTTGCAGTGACTGCAGTTGGCAAGGAGATGGGGCGTGATGCGCGTTATCTTGGACTAGCATGCAGAGTTGCTGCAGAACTTGGCGCACACGTAGTGAAGACGTACTATTGCGACAACTTTGAGCAAGTGGTCGAAGGATGCCCTGTTCCACTTATAATTGCAGGTGGCAAGAAACTCCCCGAGCCGGAGGCACTGAAGCTTGCGCACGATGCAATAACGCACGGTGCTGCCGGCGTGGACATGGGAAGAAACATCTGGCAGTCAGATTGGCCCGTAGCAATGATAAAGGCAGTGCAGGCAATAGTGCATAAGAACGCCGATGCCAAAGAAGCATATGGCATCCTTTTAGAGGAAAAAGAGAATGACAACTCAAGCCATGAGGAAAGACACAAGGTTGTTAGGACAACAGTCAACCACTCAGTGCCTTTTGACTAGCCGGCAAGTTTAGATAAATGCTGGTGAACCATCTTCCACTCATCCTTTTTGTCTTTTTGCAAGACAATGGTTACTCGAGACTTGTTATTGACCGACGCACCACGGAAGCTGTAATCGTCGATTATCATGCCGGTAACTTCAAGCAAAAAAGTAGCAAGTGCAACATCACCCATTACCTCAGTATTCAAGTTTTCAATCTTGAAATCATAGTCGGAGAGGCTGGCAAAATGTAACTGTTCAAGCATGAGTGCCCTTCCAAAATCACGTCTATCATAGGGTGGCGAGTCGCCAAATTTTGTAAAGCGCGGATCAAGAAATTCCTCTATCTTTTCTATCTCCTTGCTCTGGGCAAGCTGAAAGTATTTGTAAATAAAGTCCCTAACCTTAACAGATTCGATAGATGGCAATTATTATGTTCATTAAATGATAGAGAATAGAATTTTTATAGCTTTACGATTTCTGTAATATATTGAAGCCTGTTTGTAATTATTTATATAATTAAATATTTCAGAAACTTTCTTAATAAAATACTCTTATCAAGGTTTTTAATTAGCTACGTTGCTCGAGATAGGTTGGTGATTATCTAGAATACATAATGCAATGGTGGTACAATGAGCTACTACAACCGCTACTTTTTCCAGAACAATAGCAAAGGCGTAGACTTGCACTTTCTAACTCGGGTCCTGTTATACTTTTCTACATCACCCAAATTACTAGGGTAATTATCATGTATTCAAGAGAATATAGAAATCCGGCGTCAAAGCAAACGCCATATGTGAAGGCGGGTTAATGCTTGCACATGGCTTTAGATAACAATGTCGGTTCTGAAAAGACATACTAGCACAATAAAGTACAGATAATGATAGGCTTAGAATCAGATCCTAAGGTGCAGAACCAACCAATATTCACATATGGAGACATATTGAAATGCTGGGCTTATTCCAGGTAAAGTATTTCCATTGTATAAGCGCGCTCTTGCACAGTGAACTCTTCCCTTTCTGGCTCTAGTTCTTGAGCATATGCTTACAGAGCAACTAACATAGAGTCTATTTTACATCAGCTATATCCCTATGTGCGTTACTGATATGATCTTGTAATTCCTCTTTGTTGCGGGCTGTCAACCCACAAACATCGCACGTCTGTTGCCTTGGTGTCAAATCCTCTGGTTCTTTTCCACTTGTAAGGTCCAAGTATTGCTCATCAGGTCTTGCAGCCTTTATTTCGGTATAGTTGTTGTTTTCTTTCTCTTGATCAGTATTTTTTGTTTCCACCATATATGCTAGTAATGATCAATAAGATTGTACAATATAAGGTAGTATATGGTTGAGATAGAATGTTAGCATCATGTTAAGAGGGGAAAAACAAAAGCCTACCGACATTTATGAAGATCCAAACTTTGACCATCGGCTTGATTTAGCAGTTGCTGGAGCCCAACTGTTTGTTAAAAATCGCCTTTTGACAAGGATCACAGGAGAAAATGCTTCAATCATAAATTGAAGTAAGCTCAGAAATTAAAAATTATATACAGTTCCAAACTATGAGCTAAAGGAGAAATATTTTGGCTAATGATGATAGCCATAGTCAGGAGTCTAACCTATGTGCTGTCTTTGACCAGCACATCAAGCATGAGTTTCAAGATCATCTCTTCTTGTTCAAGTTGGTTTGCTTGATCCAAAACTATTGCCTGCGACAGGACAGGAATAAACAAAGAGACTTCTTGAGCTATCGCAGCAAGCTGATAATACAAGTGGCGCAAAATGACGAAAAGCAGTGGAAGGTTTGGAACGTCGCGAAAAGCGTGTCTGATCTATTTTATATCTATGCTGGTGAGGTTAGAGATAATACGAAGAAAACGTACGCCAATACCAAAAGGAATTTTTTACATCTTGACTCTAGAACTAGAAGTACAAGGATGAGCTAGATCTTGTTTGACTTGAGAATATGCAATGGCGGCGCTGACAAGTTTCGCAGGCGGTTCAATGGTAGGGCTAATTATATTTCCACCATTGGCAATAATGTGATTTGCTTCATGATATTCATATGTCGGAGCCAACAATCACATAGTCATCTGAGTGCAATGTTTACAGTACCTTCACTAGCAAGAGCAGGCGGACTATTCAAATCATCATAATGGTTAATAATATAAGGATGATTTTCATCGAATGTTCTTAATATTTGATAACAGACGGTTTTACAAACTGCAGCCCTTAAGAACCACTAACTTATAAGTACAGATTACCTCCTCCAAGCTCTGCTCCAATAATAAAGAATATCACACAGAGACGCGACTAAGTAGTCAATGGCGAATCACTGACTTCACTTTGCAATAATCACCAAAAATAAACTCATGGGAGATGAGATAAAAATTGCTTTTTCCTTGGTTGAGCTACAATATCGTTTCATTAGATTTTGTTGTATATTTCCCATAAACTTTATAAATAATTTCCCTCCACATAAACAAAAATGCCTCGAGCTGACACCGGATATTGTTACGGACACAACATTCATGTCCTGGTTCTGCTGATGGTTGCCTAGGGCAAACTCTGTGCTTTAGCAAGCACGGCTTATGCAAATCAATTTGGTGAGAGATAAAATTGGTTGAAATGACAGGTGCAAAAGCGTTGATTCAAGCCCTAGAGAAAGAGGGCGTAGACGTAGTCTTTGGACTTCCAGGAGGAGCGAACCTGCCGATATACGATGCGTTGGTAGATGCAAACTTCAGGCATATCCTAGTAAGGCATGAACAATCGGCTGCTCATATGGCGGACGGCTACGCTAGAATGAAGAGAAAGGCCGGTGTATGCTTTGCAACCTCAGGTCCAGGTGCCACAAATCTCATAACAGGCATTGCCACTGCATATGCTGATTCTTCTCCAATTGTAGCCGTAACCGGTCAGGTGCCGCTTGCCATGATAGGCAAGGATGCCTTCCAAGAGACAGATATTATTGGCGTGGCAAATCCCTGCACAAAATACTCATTCCAACCAAGGGCTGCAGCCGAGATTCCAGAAATGATCAAAAAGGCGGTATACATTGCAGAGAGCGGCAGGCCTGGCCCAGTACTTGTTGATATTCCTAAGGACGTACAGCAGTCAACAGCCGAGATGAAGTTTCCAGAGCTTATCAAGGTTAGAGGCTATAATCCAAACGTAGAGGCAGACCTCTCAGAGATGGCCAGGGCAGTCGAGCTCTTGCTCAACGCCGAGCGACCGATAATAATGGCAGGCGGTGGAGTGATCCTTTCAGGAGCTTTTTCGGAACTCCAGGCTCTTGCAGAGCTCATCAAGATACCAGTTGTGACTACGTTCAAGGGCAAGGGCGCATTTCCTGAGAACCACCCGCTTGCCATGGGACCTATAGGGATGCACGGCCACGCAGAAGCCAACAAAATAATCGTAGAGGCAGACTGCATCGTGGCTGTAGGTGCAAGATTTTCGGATAGATCTGTCGGCAAATTTGACGAGTTTGGTAAGGGTATGAGCATAATCCACTTGGATATTGACCCGGCAGAGATCGGGAAGAACAAATCAGTAGACGTTGCGCTGGTAGGCGACGTGAAGTCCTCACTCCGCACACTTGTTAAGATGTTCTCAAAGAAGATGATTAAAAAAGACTCAGATAACCCGTGGCTAAAGCGTAGAAAAGAGCTTATACAATACTATGCTGAAACCCTCAAGGACTACCCAAGGGAGATAACGGCTAGAAAGTCGCTCAAGAAATTGCGCGAGTTGTTACCGGCTAATGCCATAGTCACGACAGAAGTAGGCCAGTGCCAAATGTGGGCATCCTTGCACTTTGACGTGATAACACCTGGCACGTTCTTCAGCTCGACCGGCCTTGGCACGATGGGCTTTGGATTTCCAGCCTCAATAGGCGCCAAGGCTGCCAGACCAAATGTTCCTGTAGTCGATATCGCTGGTGACGGATCCTTTAACATGACTGAAAACTCACTTGCGGTGTCGGTACTTGATAAGCTGCCCGTAATAGTATTCCTCATGAACAACTACATGCTTGGAATGGTGGCCCAGTGGCAGCGCACATTTTACAACAGACGCTACAGTGGAGTACATCAGTACAACTGCCCCGACTATGTCAAGATAGCCGACGCATATGGCGCTCAGGGCATAAGAGCGGAATCGATGCACGAGCTTGAGAAAGCTATCAAAGCGGCGCTCAAATCTGACGTAGCAACAGTAATAGACATCCCAATTGATCCTGAGGAAGACGTCTACCCATTTGTAGCACCCGGCACTGGCCTCAAGGACATGATTGTAGGAGCGTAATGAAAATTGTTTGCAACTACTACCGTTCAGAAAGAATCATGGCACATTGTGTCTGCCCTTGTCGAAAACAAACCCGGCGTGCTCTTCAGAGTCACCAACCTCTTCAGGGCGCGCAGTTTTAACATCGAAAGCATTACAGTGGGATCAACTGAGCAACAGGACCTCTCTAGAATGACGATAACCACTAACAGCGATGAAAAGACACTTGATCAGTTGGTAAAGCAATTGCGTAAGCTTATAGACGTTATAGAAGTAAAGGTGCTTGACACGGACAAGACAGTATATCGTGAGCTTGCACTCATCAAGATCAAGGCCGTTGACCCAACAACAAGAAGTGAGATAGTCAATTATGCTACTATATTTCGAGGCAACATCTTAGACATTGGCAAGGAGACAATAACAGTCGAGATAACTGGCACACCCGATAAGATAGATGCATTTAAGAATCTAGTCGAGCATTATGGAATTGCGCAGTTGTCAAGAACTGGAGTTTCAGCCCTTCCTAGAGGTGGAGTGGAGAGTTGAACGCGTCTAAAAAATCATTGAATAACGCCGAAATTGTTAAGATCTTTGATACTACTCTCAGAGACGGCGAGCAGACGCCTGGTGTGACGATAACACCAGACCAGAAGATCCGGATCGCGATCCGGCTAGATGAACTTGGGGTCGATGCAATAGAGGCAGGGTTTCCAATAGTATCGCATGGAGAGATGCAGGCGATCAAGGCAATAGTAAAGCAAGGATTGAAGGCTGAAATTTTTGGCCTTGCTCGCGCAAGTCAGATGGACATTGATAGTGCTATTAAATGTGACTTGAAGTACATTCATACTTTCATAGCAACTTCTGACATTCATATGCAGTATAAGCTGAAAATGACGCGTCAGCAGGTCTCTGAGAAGGCAATTAGCGCAGTAGAATATGCTAAAAAACATGGCTTGCACGTAGAGTTTTCAGCAGAGGATGCAACGAGATCTGACAGGCAGTTCCTGCTTAAGGTGTTCAAGGAGGTAGCAGAGGCGGGTGCGGACAGGCTGGACATACCCGATACTGTGGGCTATGCATCTCCGCAATACATTGCCGACCTTGTAAAAGAGGTCAAGCAAGCTACAAGGCTCCCAATAAGCGTCCACTGCCACGACGATTTTGGCTTTGCAGTTGCTAATTCGATAGCAGGTGTAAGCGCTGGCGCTGCATGCGCGCATGTCACCATAAACGGTCTTGGTGAGCGTGCTGGCAACGCATCGCTTGAAGAATTTGTAATGGCGCTCCAATGCTTGTATGGCAAAAAGCACAACATCAAGACACAGTTGCTCTATGAAACTTCCAAGTTCGTTTCAAACACGATGGGCATAATTGTACAGCCAAACAAGGCGATAATTGGTGAAAACGCCTTTGGCCACGAATCCGGAATTCATACTCATGGCATCATCAGCAATCCACTTACCTATGAGCCCATAAGCCCCGAGCTTGTGGGCAGGAAAAGGTGGCTCCAAGCTGGCAAGCATGCTGGCGCACATGGCATCAAGGCTATGCTTGAAGAGTTTGGTATCAAGCCGACAGAGGAGCAGCTTCATATCATAGTGGAGAAGCAAAAGAACATAGCCGACAATGGTAAGCCCATTACTACATCGGAACTATTGTCAATAGCCGGCGGAGTAATGGATAACAACAAATTTGAAGAAAAGTTCAAGCTCTATGACTTTCACATCGTCACCGGAATGAACATCATACCTACTGCCGTGGTAAGGCTCAACGCCAACGGCAAGGATTTCATTGCATCAGACATTGGTGTTGGTCCAGTCGATGCAGCGCTAAAAGCGATACAAAAGATATCAGGAGAGATGGCAAATGTCAAGATAAGAGAATATAGGCTTGATTCAATAACGGGAGGCTCTGACGCGCTTGCAGAAGTTACAGTCAAGGTCGAGGACAAGGACGGGAACGTCGTATCTGCGCGCAAGTCGGGAGAAGACATCGTCGTTGCATCCGTACAAGCAATGATGGACGCAATCAACAAAGTACTGCTAAGAAAGGTCCTCTACTCCAAAAGCTAAATACTGCAGCTCTAACAGAGGATATCCAATTGGCAAGATATGATATTTCCCTCATCAAGGGAGATGGCATTGGGCCAGAGCAGACAGCGGCAGCAAAAAAGATCCTTGAAACGATAAATGACAATTCCCAAACAAAATTTGATATACATGAAGTCGAATCCGGAGACAATGCGCTTGCCAAGTTTGGCAAAGCATTGCCGGAATCGGCGCTGGACATCATCAAGAAATCGCAAGCGTGCCTGAAGGGGCCAGTTGGCGAGACCGCGGCCGATGTGATAATTGTTCTTCGCAGGATATTTGACCTTTATGCAAATGTCAGGCCGGCCAAGTCGTATCCTAATATTCCTAGCATATCAAGCAATGTCGACCTTGTTACGGTAAGAGAAAATACGGAGGACGTCTACCTTGGATGGGAGTTCAATACAGACGAAAACACAGTAGTGGCACTCAGAGTTACATCAAAGCAGGCCAGCAGGAGGATCGCAGAATATGCCTTCAAGACAGCGATGATGCGTAACAACAAGCTTAGAGTAGTCGCAGTGCACAAGGCCAATGTCCTACGCAAGGGAGATGGGTTGTTTTCTGCAGTGTGCAGGTCAGTTGCCAAGAACTACCCGTAGATACAGTACAGTGAATTATATGTTGACGCAGCGTCAATGAACCTGATCCGCAATCCAGAGGAATTTGATGTTATTGTCACCACTAACTTGTTTGGCGACATACTGTCTGACGAAGCTGCTCAGGTGGTCGGGGGGCTTGGCATGGGACCAGCTGCCAACATTGGAGATCAGTTCGCTCTTTTTGAGCCAGTGCATGGCGCTGCATTTGACATCGCAGGAAAGAACGCTGCCAACCCTTCCTCTATACTTCTGTCTGCAAAGATGATGCTCGAATGGCTCGCCGATAAATATGGCGATAAGAATTTGATGGCAGAAGCTAGACGTATAGAAGATTCCATTGTCAGTATGCTCAAGCAGGATAAAAAGACAAAAGATATCGGCGGCAAGCTCTCCACTACCGAATTTGCAGCACTTGTCGCAAAGGTGATGTATTAGCTAACCTCTTGCTTTAATCTGATTGTCAAGACCCGGATGCCTGCAGCAGACAACTCCGTAGTTGAAGCAACAATAGTGTGAATATCGAGTCAAAACTTTTATCTAACAATGACTCCAGTACGGGGCGCCTGACCGCTAGGTATTACAGATAAAATTTCAGTGCTCAGAACTGGCAATTATATATACACCTCCTGGTGACTCCATCTTCTTCTTCTTTAATCTAAGACGACCTTCAAGCGAGTCGGCTTTCCTGACGTGTAGAAGAAATATTCTCAATAGAGGTTTTTATCTTTCATGTTTTTAATACAGCGCTATTAAGAGCCTCTAGGTGCCCTTTTTTGCCACGCGAGAAACATGAATATAAAAGGAATGGTCATGACCGCCGTCGCTATCAGGACAGGCTGGAATGCACTAGGATCGACATCTATGCCGGCGAGCTGCATAAACGGTAAAGGGAATACAGTGAAGAGCCAGAAAGCCACAATGATTCCTATGAGGTAATAATTTCTCTTCAAGAGAGTCGTGAACCCAAGCCTATCTATCTTTTTTCTGTCGCAGCTGATGCATTTAGTAGTATAGCCGGACACATCTGCTGGGACAATGCAGGATGTACATACTTTGCTTTCGCAAAAGTAGCATTTTCTCTCAGCAAACCGCGAGCCACAAATGGCACAGCGCTGTTGTTGTTGTTGGTCGGCCATTGTGCAACGATATATTACCATGAGATTCTCGACAATATTACTCTATCCTGTGTAAAGCAAAACTTAAATTTGCTAATCTTGACAGTTGGTAAGGGTTCAAAAAATTCCTACACTTAAACAGACATACACAGGATATGCTGCCAAGCTGATGCTAGAAGACGGTACTGTTTTTGATGGCATTGGCTTTGGTTATCCATCAGGAATTGCTGGCGAAGTAGTGTTCAACACTGGCATGGTCGGCTATACAGAAACTCTGACGGACCCTTCTTACAGGGGTCAGATATTGTGCCTTACCTATCCGCTTGTGGGTAACTATGGGGTCCCAAGCTATGACATAAAGGACGAGTATGGTCTGCCCAAGTTCTTTGAGTCAGATAGGATTCAGATTAAAGGATTGCTTATTCATGATCTATCTGACGTTGCAAGCCACTGGAGCTGCATAAAGACACTCGATCAATGGCTTTACGAGGAAAAGGTACCAGGGATCTATAATATCGACACAAGAGAGCTGACGAAAAAGTTAAGGGAGCATGGAGTCATGATGGGTGCAATTGTTGTGTCTGAAAATGCCATTAATGAATCCCTCTTGAAGAAGATGCTTGCAAGTGCCAAGTATGAGGGATTGAACTTTATGCCAGAGGTTTCGACAAAGGGGGCTCAAGAATATGGTGACAAGGGCAAGGACTGCGTAGTAGTACTTGACACCGGTGTGAAATATAGCATTATACGCAATATCATGCGCACGGGCTATAGGGTTGTCCGGCTACCCTGGCATGCAACGTATGAGCAGACGATGTCATATAACCCAAAGGGGGTGGTGATAAGCAATGGACCGGGCGACCCCAAGGTCTGCACTAGTACGATAAAGACTGCTTCAAAGTTGATCAATATGTCTACTCCGACTCTCGGCATCTGTCTTGGCAACCAAATCCTTGCGCTTGCAGGCGGCGCCAACACTTACAAGTTAAGATTCGGCCACAGAGGTCAGAATAAGCCATGCTTGAATTTGCGCGACAACCAGGTGTATGTGACTAGCCAGAACCATGGCTACGGGATTGACCCAAAGAGCCTTGGCAAGACGGGCTTTAAGGTTTGGTTCTCAAATGCTGACGACAATACAGTTGAAGGGTTTGAGCACAAGAGCAAACCAATAATTGCTGTCCAGTTTCATCCCGAAGCATCGCCGGGCCCCTACGATTGTATGTTTGTGTTTGACAGATTTAGAGAAATTATTGCCAACGGTATGAGGGACAAAGCAGATCCAGCAGAAGCTGCAGAGCTGCAGTCTGTGAAAAAAACTCCAAAGCCTTTGAAAAAATTTGTAATAAATAAAAAAAAAATAGGAGGGAGAAAGATCGCCGAGAAATGAAACAATAAAGAAAGTTCTTGTCCTCGGAAGCGGGGCAATCAAGATTGGAGAGGCAGGCGAAAGCCAGCAATAATAACTGGCCGCAAATTTGACTACTCCGGTTCTCAATGCCTCAAGGCACTTGCCGAGGAGGAAATAAAGAGCATCCTAATAAATCCTAACATTGCGACTATCCAGACTGACACGCGCTTTGCAGACAAAGTGTACCCTCTTCCAATAAATACGAACTACGTGGAGAGAGTTATCGAGGTAGAGCGGCCTGATTCAATAATGTTGGGCTTTGGCGGTCAGACAGCTCTCAACTGTGGTGTCTCACTGCACGAGCAGGGCATCCTCCAAAAATATGGCATAACGGTTCTTGGCACTCCTATCAGAGGAATCAACACCACTGAAGACAGACAGCGGTTCAAGGAAGCCATGATAAAGAGTGAAGTGCCAGTGTTACAGAGTTTTGCAGTTAATTCATTGCAGGAAGCCTTTAGGGCAGCCAAAGACATTGGCTACCCGGTCATCATTAGAGTAGCGTACACGTTGGGCGGCAGGGGTGGCGGCGTAGCACACAATGAGTACGAATTGCAGGAAATTGTACAGAGAGGTCTTAATCTCAGCATGGTTCATCAAGTTTTGATAGAGCGCTATGTAGGGCACTGGAAGCAGATTGAGTACGAGGTTATGCGCGATTACAATGGGAACAGTGTGATTGTATGCAATATGGAAAATGTTCTTGCAATGCGTGTCCATACTGGGGATAACATAGTCATCGCGCCATCCCAGACGCTCAACAACTATGAATATCATATGCTGCGCTCAGCTGCTATTAGGGCGACTAGCTACTGCAATATTGTTGGCGAGTGCAACATCCAGTTTTGCCTTAATCCAACATCAGAACAGTTTGCCGCTATCGAAATAAATGCAAGGCTCTCTCGCTCGTCGGCTCTTGCAAGCAAGGCAACCGGCTACCCTCTTGCATACATGGCAGCCAAGATTGCCCTAGGATATTCATTGCCTGAACTCATTAATAAGATCACAAAAGCCACGACTGCATGCTTTGAGCCATCACTTGATTATGTTGTGCTCAAAATGCCGAGATGGGACTTCTCAAAGTTTGAGCTTGTTAAGCGCAAGCTTGGCAGCACAATGAAGTCGGTTGGTGAAGTCATGGCCATTGGCAGAACCTTTGAAGAAGTGGTGCAAAAGGCGATTAGGATGTGCGACATCGGCAAAGATGGCCTTGTCGCAAATGCAAATTTGTCGTCTCAGTCTACAGCAGAAGATATTGAAAGGATCGAGCAGGCGCTTATACATCCAACTGACGAGATAATATTTGCAGTGGTTGAGTCCATAAAGGCTGGATTGACCATCTCACGCATCAATCAATTGTCAGGAATAGATCCATGGTTTTTGCTCAAAATAAAGAATATAATCGATATGGAAGATAATATCCTGCGTAAATCCAACAGCTTTGACGAGCAGCTCATAAGGAAGGCGAAAAAGATGGGATTTTCGGACAAGCAGCTGGCGCGCTGCCTCCATCTTGAGGAGATGCAGGTTCGTAACCTGCGACAGAAATTTAACATCAGGCCTGTCGCAAAGCAAATAGACACGCTGGCAGCAGAATGGCCAGCCAAGACCAACTATCTCTATTTATCGTACGGTGGCGAGACTGACGACGTCAAAGTGAAGGACAGCAGTAAAAGTAGGATTACAGTGCTTGGCGCTGGCCCCTACAGAATCGGAAGCAGTGTCGAATTTGACTGGGGAACTGTCAATGCAGTGTGGGGACTCAAGGAAAATGGGATTAAGGAAATTTCAGTCATCAATTGCAACCCGGAAACAGTCTCAACGGACTATGATATCTGCGACAGGCTCTACTTTGAAGAGTTGACACTAGAACGTGTGCTGGACATCTGTGAGAAGGAAAGGCCAACTGGAGTGGTCACATGCGTCGGTGGTCAGACGGCGAACAACCTAACACCCAAGTTGGCAAAATGCGGCATCAATATTGTAGGTACTAGCAGCGAAAATGTTGACAGGGCGGAAGACAGGGCCAAGTTCGGACAGTTGCTCGATTTACTTAAGATAAAGCAGCCAGCATGGAGAAAATTCACCTCACTCGAAGAAGCTAAGGAATTTGCAGACACTGTCGGCTACCCTGTGCTTGTCAGACCATCCTATGTACTTTCCGGTGCAGCAATGAAGGTAGTATGGGGCGAGCAGCAGCTAGAGGGCTTTCTGACTGACGCAACAAACATCAGCCCAGATCATCCGGTTGTCATTAGCAAGTTCCTCCAAGACGCTGCAGAGGTCGAAGTAGATGCAGTATCAGACAGCAACGAAGTTATCATCGGCGCCATTATTGAACACATAGACAATGCGGGTGTCCACTCTGGAGACGCGATAATGAGTATACCTCCTTGGCGGCTCGATAGGAATACAATCGATACTATCACAGACTACAGCGTCAGGATAGGCAAGGCTCTCAATGTCAAAGGCCCCTTTAACATCCAATATCTGGTCAAGGACGAAGAAGTACTGGTGATAGAGGCAAATGTTAGGGCATCGCGCTCTATGCCTTTTGTGTCCAAGTTCGTAGGCTATAATATTATCAACCTTGCTGCAAAAGCAATGATTGGCAAGTCGCTTCCGCCTACTGTTAAGGACCTGTGGCTCAAAACTACGGGCTTTGGGATTAAAGTGCCTCAGTTCTCGTTTATGCAGCTTGAAGGTTCAGATGTGGTGCTTGGAGTAGAGATGCAGTCAACTGGCGAAGTTGCATGCTTTGGCAATAGTTTCTATGATGCATTGTCCAAAGCATACATGGCGGCCGGTTATTCTCTACCACTGTCAGGATCGGCACTAATAACTGTGGGTGGACAAAAGAACAAAGAGAAATTGCTGCCTATAATATCGCTCATTACGTCCATGAACTACCGAATTATGGCTACCGAGCACACAGCAGAATTCATAAAGAACAATAACTTTAATGACATACAACTAGTCTACAAGATAAGTGAGCCGGATCGCAAGCCCAATATCGCCGACTTATTGTACGAACGCAAGATCAACTTTATCATAAACATTCCAGCCACGTCTACGATTGAAAAGTATGTGGGCATGCTCTATGACGAGTACCAGATAAGAAGAAAAGCAGTTGAAATGGGCATACCTGTCTTAACGACATTTGAAGCAGCGAGTTCATTCATCAAGACCCTCCAGTGGCTGCGTGATAACACCCCTACCATAATGCCGCTTAAAAGTTACATCGAGCTCGAGTAACTACAAGTGCTAGAAAAAATTCGATTATGGCCTTATAGGTATATACCTATGGTTGACTCTGGTTAACAGAACCATTTATGCCATGGGTTCGGTTTCTTTCATCGAGGATACCACTGTGCGACATAAGAGGGAGATTCATTTTATAAAATGCGTGGAAGGAGTGCTGCATCGCCTACAATAGAGCCGTCAAGCGTAACAACGATGCACTTCTTCACGCCATGCTGCATTACTCTTGCGAGTATGGGTGAAAGGGACTTATGATATAGCTTTTCGCCAGTAGCATAAAGATATGGATTAAAGGTTGGTACTACTATGATGTCAAGTATTCCCTTCTCCGCAAAAATATCTTCCTTTCTTGCCTGAATATATAGCCATACCCGCTCGCCATTTATCACACTCCCTTTTTTCAAAAATACAGGATGTACATGCCCCATCACTATTCGCTTGACATGTCCTCTAACATCAGAAGGCATACTGTGGCCGTGCACCAAAAGCGTATCGTCAAGCGTCATGCCCTTGCTGGTTATCATGTTTACATTCATTGGAACCAGTTGTCCAATATTGCCATCGTGATTGCCCGGCACAAGGTAGACATCCGTCTTGGCTGACAGCTGATTCAAGAATAGTGGCACAGTATCCCACTCTTGTCTGCTTATTGAGCCAACCGTGTGCTTGATGTCGCCTAGCAATACGATGCTATCTGCATGCTCTGACTGGACAAGATCTAATAGTTCAGCAACCATGTCAGAGACAAGGCTTGGGCTGACGGTTATTCCCTTTGCTAACAGATCTGCTTCAAGCCCGATGTGTAAATCGGATATTGTAATGTATTTTCTACCTTCATCTTCTAGCAATATAGCAGGATGAGGATGAATAGGCCGTATCTTCACACTTTTTATACCGCCGATCAGACAAATAAGTTAGTCGTGCAGTCGAGAGTGGACTATACAGTGAGGTCAGGTAGTGTCAAGCAGATGTTGTTTCTGCCAAGTGGCAAAAAGTTATGGGTTGTCATAGGTAGAGACAATGAATACTGGACAGATCCCGAACTTGGCTTTTGCTCCTGCAAGGACTTTTATTTTACTACTCTGTCAGGTGGACAGGATTGCTACCATCTAAAGAGCGTCAGAAAAACTATACAACAAAGAGAATTCACAGCTATTGAGTTTGATGACAATGATTACATTCACCTATTGCAGGCAGTAGCAGATGATAACATAAGTGTCTTAGGCCGTAGTTGATACTTGAGTATTGGTAGAACTTGGCTGCGTAGTATCAGTTGGCGGCGGCTGCTGATTCTGGTGAACTTCAGGCTTTTCTACTGTTGTCCTTGCTTCGCCACCCTTTCTTCCAATAGTGCTATAGTACTCTGCTCCGCGCTCCTGCTTGACAGTCTCACCGCCCCGCTTGCCAATCTCACTATAAAATTCCGCACCGTAGCGCTCCTTAACAGCTCCACCGCCTTTTTCTCCTATTTCTCGATAAAATTCCGCACCGTAGCGCTCCTTAACGACTTCGCCGCCCCGCCTTCCTGCCTCGCTGAGACCTTCTCTATCGTTTGCCCGTGCTTCTCCACCTGCCTTTGCGACCCTTAGTCTCGTGTCCGAATTTGCCGCGGCCAGGCCCCTCTTCTGGTGCGGGGCAATACCACCTTTCCGTGCTACTCGTTGCCTCGTCTCTTCGTTGGCAGACGCAAGGCCTCGTCGAGCGCGCTCTCTATCAGATGCAGCCTGCTCTGAGCCCATGGAAAGTAGACACGCATATTGCTTAAAAGGAGAAACGAAAAAAGTATGAGAATCATAATCAAACAGTTTATTAGCCGACTGTTTTTTGGCTTCATTGTGGCGTCTGACAACATTCTTATCGTTGGTTTCGGAGCCAGAGAGCACGCTCTTGGTTGGAAGATTGCACAGAGCAAACACGTAAGCAAGATCTATTTTGCTCCAGGCAATGGAGGTACATCTGAAAATATCGATATCAAGCACAATGACATCGACAAATTGGTGTCATTCGCAAAGCGCCAGAACAACCTGCTGACCGTTGTGGGTCCTGAAGAGCCTCTCTCGCTTGGAATTATCGATGCCTTTGAAAAAGAGGGTCTGCGCGTTCTTGGACCTAGGAAAGAGCCGGCTAGGCTTGAAACCAGCAAGGCTTTTGCCAAAGAGTTCATGCATGATGCAGGTATCCGGACTCCTGAATTTGCAATATTCTCTGATGCACAAAAGGCCAAGGACTATGTTGTCAGGCAGAGCAGACCGCAAGTTATCAAGGCTGATGGCCTTGCAGCAGGCAAAGGTGTAGTAGTATGTGACAGCGCCGAGCAAGCTATTGCAGTGATAGACAGCATGATGATCAAGAAGGAGTTTGACGCTGCGGGTACTAGAGTAGTCATTGAAGAGCGGCTTTCTGGCGAAGAGGTATCCTTCATTGCTCTGTGCGATGGCAAAACAATAATGCCTCTTGCTCCAAGCCAAGATCACAAGCGGATATGTGATGACGACAAAGGTCCCAACACTGGTGGCATGGGAGCCTATTCTCCTACACCAATGATTGACAGCGACCTTCATGAAAAGATAGTAAAAGACGTGATGCAGCGAGCTATGATTGCAATAAGAAAGCGCGGCACTCCATTCAAGGGCTTTCTCTATGCCGGCATGATGATTGACGAAATTACAAAAAAACCCTACGTGCTTGAATTCAACGTAAGAATGGGCGATCCAGAGTGCCAGCCCATAATGATGAGAATGAAGCCTGACCTTTATGAGTACGTCAATGCAGCAGTGGACGGGCGACTCGAGTCAATGTCGCAGATCGAATGGAAGAATGAGACCGCCGTGTGTGTGATAATGGCCGCAAGGGGATATCCGAGCAGTTACGAAAAGGGCAAAGTCATAGAGGGTCTTAACTCAGAATTTGGGCCACATGTCATGGTTTTTCATGCTGGGACAGCAAGGGACTTGCAGGGCAGGATTGTGACTAATGGCGGAAGAGTTTTAGCGGTAACTGCGCTTGGAGAGGATGCAAGAAGGGCGATAGACAATGCCTACTCCGCTGTCAGGAAAATACGGTGGGGAGAAAACGACCACTATTACAGGAGAGATATTGCAAGAAGGGCGATAGGCCGCTAGGCGTAATGGATGCCATCTTCACTAGCGATTGCGTCCAATCTTTTATCATACTTGTCATGTGGTAGATTCTCAAGCAGCTGAAACGAGTACGCAAGCCCAATAGAAAATGTTCGCTTACCCGACAGTAACCTGTCATAGAATCCCTTACCATATCCAAGACGGTTACCCTTTTTATCAAAAGCAATGCCAGGCACGACAAGTATATCGATCTCACTCATCTGCTCATATGGCGGAGGTTCCATGATACCAAACCTGCCCTTGATTAAGGATTTTGCAGATGACAGTTCATAAAATGTGATCTTGTCTTCTTCGACTCTTGGCAGCGCGATCTTTTTACCCAGTATTTTTGCATGCTCTATTATCAATTCTGTAGTTACCTCAGAACCCAATGCAAAGTATGCTCCAACAATCTTGGCTGACTGGAATTCCTTGCTGTTTATTACAAATTCTTGTATGGTTTTGCTCCTTTTTGCGATCTCCTTGGAATTCAACATGTTGCGCCTTTCAAGCATCTCTTGTCGTATTTCTTTTTTGCTTAACAGCAGTTATTTACTCATCTCTCGTGTTATAAAAGCAGCAGCAGTCACGGTATTTTTCAAAAGCATCGCCCGGGTCATAAGGCCCACTCCTCCTGGCACCGGCGTTATCCAAGATGCTTTTTGCTTTACAGAGTCAAAGTCAAGGTCCCCGGTCAGCTTGCCATTGAGTCGAGCTATCCCAACATCAATAACGACCACGTCTTCCTTTATCATGTTTGCAGTAAGCGTAAAGCGCCGACGGTTGCCCACCGCAGTAACAATCAGATCTGCACTGCGTAGCTTTTCTTTAAGATCCTTTGTCTTTGAATGGCAAATTGTCACTGTGGCGTCTCGCTCCAACAACAAAATCAAAAGCGGTTTTCCTACCAAGTTACTGCGGTTTACAATGACTACGTCCATCCCTCCTACATCTATTTTGTAATAGTCCAAAAGCTCCATGATGCCAGAAGGTGTACAGGGCTTAAGTGCTGCGATACCACTCTGCAGCATGCCAACATTGTATGGCGTCAAGCCATCCACATCCTTCATCGGACTTAGGGAGGAGAGTATATCAAATTCATCGATATGAGAGGGCAGAGGTAGTTGTACTAGAATGCCGTGGACTTCAGGATCGTTGTTTAGGAGTTGCACGAGCTCGTGCAACTCCTTCTGCTTGAATGTGGCGGCAAGCCTATGATCTCTCGTGAGAATACCTACCTCTTTTGCATCCTTATGCTTGCTCTCAATATAGGTTGCAGATGCAGGATCATCTCCGACCAGCACTGTTGCAAGGCAAGGCCGGACACCGATTGCCTTCAATTCTCGAACCGCCCCTATTACTCTTGATTTTACATCTGCCGATACGACCTTGCCATCGATTAAGCGTGCTACCAATTGAATAGGTGAGAATTTTCTATACTATTTGCTTTTCTATATATGGTACTCATGTAGAATCATACTACGCAGTTAGCTGTAATTCCTTATGAAGCCGAATAAAATAAGATAGTAAAAAGAATTAAAGAAAAATAATATGCCGATAGCAATATTCAAGCCTCGCCAAAGGACTTTATATGCTGAACCTATTAGTCCTTGTCTATCTCAACCTGCTCAAGGTGTTGTAGCGCTTGAACTATGTCCTTATGTAACTGCTCAATGCTTTGTTCGTCAGCCTTGAACATCTTTTGCTCTATAAGAGTAACAGACTGCTGCATCTTCGACGTTTCGGCGAGTATCTTTTTCGCCTTTGCGTCAATATCATCTTGGGAAGGAGGATTTGATTTAGAAAGCTCTAATAACTTTTTGTCAAGCGCAGAAATCCTGTCCTCGAGGAAGTATACAAGATTGTTGCGGAGTTCCTTGAGATTCGAAAAGTCTGCCACGGGCTGCAGATAAGCGATCTTTTGGTTTAGCGAATCGAGTTGCTGCTTGTATTTTAGCAATAGTTTATCACGCTCAAACCTGTCGATCTTGCCATCCTGAGCTGCTTCATACACCCGAGTGATTGCTTCAGCTGTAAGGTTCTTCTCAAACAGGAGTGACAAAAGTTCCGTCCTTATGGAGGCGATGGATGACGACGACGACCGTGCATGCTGTTTATTGTTACCTCTGATGCGAAAAAGCTTGCCTAGAAATACTGCTGATATTACACCTGCGAAGGATGAGCCAGCAATGACGGCGATTTCTGTGGACATTATATGGGGTTTGCCAAGACTTACTAGAAGAAAAGCTTTCTGTTGTATCAGAGGACCTGTCGTTTAATCCACTCGTACTTGCGAATTCTCGGGTCTGGGTAGCCACACTTTGCGCACCGCTTACTTCGTTTATGATATGAATTGTGGCCACACCTTCTGCATCGTATATGGGTCTTTTTACGAGTGAACTTGCCCATCGATGTAGTGCCTTTTGTCATTTCTCACTCAGCTTCTCCATACATCACTTTGGCGGTGGTGAGATAATGACCACATTGTCTCCTCTGACAACTATAGTGCCCAGCTCATTAGACTTGCCTTCTTCCAGAATTTCTACTGAATCTTCAAGCAACAGGTTCATATGCTGGTCGAAACCGTGAAGGTTTCCTCTGATGACTTTGCCACCTTTAAGCTTGATAAGTACAACTTTTCCAAGACTCTCATCGAGAACTTTCACTGCCATATCTACGGACAATTAGTATTCTACCGAAGGTAGAGCATGATATAGGCATATATTAAAATTTGTTTGATTTATCTTCTGTTAACTTTGTGTAAGTCATGAACAGTATTAGATAGCTATCAGGGAATAACAACTTAGGAGGACACGAATGCTAGCTGCATGAGCAATTTTTCTTGCGGTATCATTACTTTAGAGATCATGATGCCATAGACTCTATTCAGTTCTATAACACTAGGGAGATCATCGTTTTACTATGTAATATAGACATGTTTCTCGCGTGGTGACAGAAAGAATGTCATATTGCTTCCTCTTATATGGGCATTTTAACGGATATTTTTCTAGAACTTTTAACAATGGAATCAGCATATTTTACCTAATTGATATGACAACTTCAAATCAGACGCTGTCCTAAAAAATTAGTAGTTCCACTTCATAGTGCATGTTAGGTCAATTTTACCAGAGAGGGAAATCCTAATAGTTAATAACCTAGTATACAACGACTTTTTGTGGTGAGAAAAAAGTATTTACCAAAGAGTATTACGATCTCTGTTACACTATTGCTCTCGGGCCTATTATTAGTATCACCACAGGCTCTTACTTTTATTGAAGCCGCAGCGCAAGAACTGCGGGAGCATGTTTTGCACAATCGACCCTCTCCATCACCAGACATAAACGATCCTAACCTCCAAGTAGAAGAGGTCTATGAAGGTCTAGAACTTCCTACCTCAATGGCGTTTTTAGGCGAGAACGACATCTTGGTCACTGAAAAAGATTCGGGCAGAGTGCAGAGGATTGTTGAAGGTGAACTGCAGGAGGAGCCTGTAATTGATGTTCAAGTTGCAAACAATGATGAAAGAGGTTTGTTAGGAATTGACATCTCCAACACTAATGGCGCAGAATATGTTTTCCTTTACTTCACAGAATCAGGTGGAGGTGAAGATGGGGATGATTGGAGTGAAGGGATTCCACCTGCCGGCACCCGTCTTTACAGATACAACATAGTACCAGGAACCGGAGAAGATGCTCAAGTGGAATTAGCAAGTGAAACATTGCTTTTAGACCTTCCCGCTACACCGGGTCCTCGCTATCATGGAGGACCAGTCGCCATTGGTCCAGACAACAATGTTTACGTAGTCATAGGCACCTTGGACCACCATGAAACACAGGCTCAAAACTTTGAGGATGGCCCAGAGCTGGATGGCACTAGCGGAGTAATGAGAATAACGCAAGAAGGCGAAGTAGCAGATATTCAAGGTGTAATTAGTGATGAAACCCCTCTGAATCTATACTATGCATATGGCATCAGACAGAGCTTTGGCATGGAATTTGACCCAGTAACTGGCAACCTATGGGATACAGAAAATGGGAATACCGAATATGATGAGCTCAACCTTGTCGAACCGGGCTTTAACAGCGGATGGAGAGATGTTTCAGGATTGGCTGAACGTGCAAGTGATTTAGATATAGAAGAGGACTTGGTAGATTTTGATGACAGGGGCAGGTATAGTGATCCGGAATTCACGTGGCAACAAACTGTTGCTCCAACCGGGCTAGACTTTCTCGATTCAAGTGCGCTCGGCGCGGAATATCAAAACGATTTATTTGTAGGTGATTATAACAATGGTAATCTATATCATTTCGACTTAAATGAGAATAGAACACAGCTTGTCCTGGGGGGAGGCTTGGCTGATAGAGCTTTGGATCCGGGAGATGAAGTCGGTGACATACTATTTGGAACAGGATTCGGGGGCATCACAGACGTTAAAGTTGGACCTGACGGATACCTTTATGTGTTAACCTTCCAGGACGGTGGTGGCTCGATATTTAGGATAGTTCCCGAGGACCTAGATACAGACGACACTGACGAAGACATTGACGAGGCAGAAACAGTAGAAGAAACTGCTGACGACGCGACTGCTCCTAGCTTAGCTCAAATACTTGCGGAAAGAATAGCAAGAAACAACCTAGATCAATAGAAATAGCTGATTGACAATTAAATTCCCCCTATGTAAAATTGACCGGTCAGGAAAAAGAGGACAATAAATAATATGCTCCTACATCGCAGGGACAAGTGTACTACAAATGCGCAAGATACGACACAGGCCATTGTTGGCACATATACCAATGATTAAGGAGTTAAATTTTTGAATTATCCCTACAGACATCTGGACCATTGTGATAGTTGTTAATTGTGTTGATATATAGACAAAGGGGGTTTTCAGAAGGTGCAGATTGCCATACGTGCCTTTGAGAGAGTCCTCTCCATACTGAAAGAAACTAAAGATGTGCATCATAGTTTTTTTCAATGATTCTTCAGTATCCACGAAGATTGTATATGTTGGTGGTAAGTAAGAAATAATGAACTTTCAAGCTAGCATTTTCGCTAGAACTACCACTACAGGGAGATATCATCTACCTAGATAGGTCCTGCATACCAATAAGTATTCCAGATGATGCTTGCAAATCATGACGGCTATTTCTAGTAATATATAGTATAAACATGCTATATTACTATGATATAAACAAATAATATAGTACATTCCATCATATGATCTAATAAAGTAGTGCAAGCTTTAAAAAACAACAACGATATGGCAAGAGGAAAATCAAAGAGTCCAGCAAAAACAAGATCTAAGAAAGCTGCAGCTGGAAGAAAAGGAGGTAAAAAAGGTGGTCGCACATCAGCGGCAACCAGAAGAAGGCGGGTCGGCAAAAGAGAAGCATCCACTAGTGCTACAGGATCTGATGCCTTTACCACAGAAGCTACAACATAGAAAAAAGATAGTCAAAGGATGAAAATTAGTGGAAGCATAATCCATCATTTTAACTATCTAAATTTTTTAGTAGCCGCAAGTCCACTGTGTAGTGTCGTACTCCATTCAGAATAATTGTGACTATCAGTTTTTTGTTGTATGGCGGCAGTCCTAGGATATTGGCTTGATTATATTTTTTCTCTCTCTTCCACTGTAAATGGCCAGAAAAACAATCTGAAAAAATCAATTGAATGTATTGTTAGTAATTTGATAGATATTAAGGCGAAGGTGCCAGGTGACCCGCTGCAATATGACCTTCATAAGCACTGGCATTATCAAATTTTACTCCACATATTTTGCATTTGAAAAGACCGTCTTCTACTATCTCTGTTGTGTCTTGTATATCTTTGTTGTTATCATCTACATTACTTACCATACTGCGCACACTTTCTCGTTTATTCCCTTCGACATCAAGTTCATTTCGATCCGATATAGTGTTTCATTTCAATATATTTAGAAGGATCATACAGTCGTAGTAGCTTTTTCACCAGTAGGGTTAGTTTGCTCTTTACTTCTTCCAGTTAATGCGGCTTCAATCCTCGGCCAAATCTTATCAAATGTCATTGGAATATTCGTTTCAATCCATTTTGCCATCGACTGTTCTTCTTGCATGCTTTGTTGTAGCAGCGGAATTGCATTGCTAATGCCTAGCCTTTCACATAGCTGAATAAGCGTTCTGTAAGCAATGATTTCAACGTGCTCAATACCATAGTCTTCCTTTGTATGCATAAGTTCCAATTCTTCTGGCATAGGATTTGTATCTCCCCCTCCTCCCCCTGTAATTGACTTGGCCATATCGGTTAGGGTCTTTTTTGCCAGCATTCCTGTTGGCAATCTTAATGTTGGGAGGTCTGCTTTGGAATCAGTTGGGCTGCCGCCTAGATCTGTTATGATTTGTCTCAGTCTTTCTTGGTGTCCTCGTGTCTCATTTTGATGGCGTTGCAGTTGTTCCTTGCCTTCCGGCAAAAGGCATTCCTGTATCCTTGAATCAAGTCTGTCAACTGCCGCATTTTCAGCAGACAACATTTCATTAAGATGCTCTAAAAGTTTGTCTTTAATTTCTGGCGAAATATTACTTGCAGACACGGTATATACAAATGGAGGCTATTAGTCTTAATACTTGTCTAGATTGTCTTTGTTTTTTAATATAAAAATAAGCATTCCGAATTTTCGGGTATAACGAAGTTATTAGGTTTATTATCCTGATAAGCTTATTTCTTATGCAATTAGA
Source organism: Nitrososphaera sp. (assembly GCA_025924355.1). GTDB lineage: Archaea > Thermoproteota > Nitrososphaeria > Nitrososphaerales > Nitrososphaeraceae > Nitrososphaera. Next base: position 9,844 of record JAICEE010000003.1, on the reverse strand, counting down.
AATTCAGTTTTACATATGGATAGGAAGATCAAACTGTACATGAACAGAGAGATACAGTGGACTAAATCGTAAATCAATGTGTCTTCTTTTTCGGTGAATATTGATCATATCCATTGTGATCATGACATTTCTATCATCTAACAGCAAATACACTGACTGACAACAACGCGTTTAACTGTACAAAGACGCCAACCCTATATAGTGCAATCTCGGCCGGACATGCAAAGGAAATCTTACCATTATTAGTCCTATGATCAGACCTCTACTAAGTTTGAGCAACGGATACAAAATACGGTAAAAGATCATTGTATCAAAGGAATTATAATCACTACACATCTTTTGAAGTGGCCATGGGACTTTCTTAAAATATGTTTAAAATAGTGCCCACTCTAGCATATCGGTGTTGACTACTAATGGGCTTTTCATTGGCAGGTTCCAGCCCTTCCATAAGGGGCACCTCGCCACTGTTAAATTTGCATTAGGCAGGGTCGACCAACTGGTAATAGTAGTTGGAAGCGCGCAAAAGAGCCATGAACCCAGAAATCCATTCACTGCAGGCGAGAGGATTAGGATGATAAAAGAGTCGCTTGATGCTGATGGCGAAGCGGATGTAAGGCGCATACTGATAATCCCTGTTCCCGATATTGACGTGCATTCACTTTGGACCCATCAAGTGGACATGCTTGTACCAAAATATGATGTCGTCTTTGCAAACGACCTATTTACGCTCATGCTATTTCACGAGCAAGGCGTTAAGGCAATTGAAGCGCCTCTTTACAGGCGCGAAGAGATGAGGGCTACTGAGATAAGGAAGAGGATGGCTGCGGAAGAAAATTGGGAAGATCTCGTCCCCAAACCTGTCTCAAAAGTGATAAAGGAAATAAATGGTGTTGGACGGGTCAGAGCAATCTACCGAGGACATATGCCAGGCCATATCATCTAAGTAGAAAATAATATATTTCTAGCTGATCGACCATAGAATGTCACCGATGTTGTTTGGCAGTAAGAATAGTAGCAAGGAAGAAGGATGGCCAGCTTCAAGCTTTGTTAACGAACCGTGGTATATAGACCTGCAGAAGCTAACAAATGAGGAACTTATGCGCATGTATACTATGATATCTGATGGTCACTACCGGTTTGCCAAGAATGCTTGGTATATCCCAATTGAGAAAGACCATCGCTGTCCAATCATGGTGGCCAAAGGCTATAGGTCGCCAGATACACTAGATAGGATGGCAGAGTTTCAGGATACAGCAAAGATGCTGGAAAGCGACTTTCTCAATTTCATCGATGCTTGGGACTTTGGCCACATCACCGAGCAAGACATCGAAAAGGCGATCCTGAAGATACTAGAATCAAGGAACATCGCGATAACTGAGCACAGCTAATAATAATATGCATCGCGGCCAATACACAACGTGGATCACGTTTCTTCCGCTTTTCTTACAGATCTAATCAGATCGACAATTGCACTCTTTGTAGTCATTGATCCTGTTGGAAGTGTGCCAGTGTTTATTGCACTTACACAAAAGATGGAAAGGACAGAGAGGGCGTCTGTCACCAAGACTGCGATCATAACTGCAGCTGGATTGCTCTTTGTTTTTGCAGTGGCCGGCACGCAAATACTATCCATCTTTAGCATCACCATCTCCAGCTTCATGGTTGCTGGCGGCATCCTGCTTTTCATTGTATCGATTGAGCTTCTTACACACGGCGAGTGGAGGTTTGCTGGCGCAGGGACGCAGGGTGAATCAGGTGTTGTCCCGTTGGCATTTCCGCTGCTTGCAGGCCCTGGCGCCATAACAGCTGTGATAATCTCATTCCAGACGGCAGGTCTGATCGTGACTGCTTTATCAATCCTGATAGTCATAGGTATTACCTACGTCGTGTTTAGATACATCGATAGGATTTATAGAGTGATTGGAAGGCGAGGCTCAATCATTGTTACTAGAGTTTTTGCAGTGCTTATTGCCGCTATTGCTGTCCAATTCATAGTGGATGGAGCCCGGACACTCTTTAGTTAAGAAAGATTTGTTAATATATTTAGTAATCAGCTTTAAAAGCATTGACAAAGGATGACATGAATGGCAGATATAGAGAAACAGGCCTCAAGCTATTATCAAAGCACGGCATTTCAGTTGGGGACAGCATCAAGATTACTATCGAGGATGACGAGATAACTGGCCTATTGATGCCACGCTATGAATCTGCTAGTGAAGAATACATTGTCATTAAATTAAAAAGCGGATATAATACGGGCATACATGTCGGAAAAATAAAATCGATAACAAAGTTGTCAGACAAGCACCAAGCTGTTGCCTCTGTCAGAACTCCGGCGGTTACTGGTAATCAAAGTTTGCCAAAAGTTGCCTTGATAAGCACTGGCGGGACTATAGCAAGTAAGATAGATTACCGCACCGGCGGTGTGCATGCAGCACTTTCCGCTAATGAATTGTATGCATCGGTGCCTGAGCTTACCAACCATGCATTAATTGACCCCGAGATATTGCTAAGTGAGTACAGCGAGAACCTAAGGCCAAAGCACTGGACAATGATAGCAGAAAAGGTCGCAGAAAAAATCAAGACAGACAGGTATATGGGTATAGTGGTGTCTCATGGAACTGATACTATGCATTATACTGCAGCTGCCCTAAGTTTTGCACTGCAGAAGTTGCCTGTTCCAGTAGTGCTTGTAGGTGCGCAGCGGTCATCTGATAGGCCTTCTTCTGACGCTGCATTGAATTTGCTTGGTGCGACGATATTTGCAACAGAGTCAAAATACGCCGGCGTCTTTGTTGCTATGCATGCTGGCACTTCAGACGACACTATTGCATTCCATGTCGGGACAAGAGTGAGAAAGAATCACACAAGCAGACGTGATGCTTTTGAATCGATTGACATAACTCCTGTAGCGTTTGTAAGAAACAACAAAATAGAAATGCAGCAGAAACACCCGAATCGGCTGCTGCAAAGATCCAGCGACAACTCTTTTGAAGTAAACACAAAATTTGAGGATAGAGTCATATTGCTAAAATACTATCCTGGCTTTGACCCTACGCTCATCGAACATGCGGTTAATGTAGGCTATAGGGCCATAGTTCTTGAAGGAACAGGGCTAGGTCACGTAGGCAAGGCATGCTTTCTCGCTCTCAAAAAAGCCGTTGATGCAGGCATCATGGTATGCATGACATCACAGTGTATCTGGGGGCGCGTAAGGATGACAGTCTATGACACTGGCAGAGACTTACTCGATATCGGGGTGATACCGCTATCCGATATGATATCGGAGACAGCTACAGTCAAAGCAATGTGGGCGCTGGCAAACAGCGAGGATGTCGAAGCAGCCAAAAAAATAATGCAAGAAAACCTCGCAAATGAAATTTCACCCATAATCCCGATATCATAATAAATATACATATAGGGATTCAGCAAAGCAACTATTCCATTGTATGCCGAACAAAGCCGCAAAGAAGTGCAACAACTAAGAGACTGGTGGCTTTCGTGAGATGCAAAACAGATCTATGCAAAAAGCAACTTCATCCGTACAGATCAGAGGACGGATATTTTCATGGAATGGTACGTAATAATTCCCTCTGAAGTTACACAAAAACACATACTCAGCATCATATCATGGAACTATTGGAACTATTCTCAGGCTGTGGTAGGATTTGTCCTTGTCAGGACAGATTCAGATTCTAGTCAAAAGGTCGCAGGTAAAGCGACGGTACTGAAATGCGGTAGCGCTAAACCACTAATCCTAAAAGGATGATAGCAAGTTAAGCTTTCACAAGAAGCACTTAACAGAACTGGCAAGGCTTAATACGTGAGTTAGGAGAATTTCTAGCCAGTGGAATTTACCCTAGAGCCAGTATCTTTGAACCTCAAGGTAGGCTTTGAAATACATCAGCAGCTAGCCACAAAGAGCAAGCTGTTCTGCAACTGCAGCTGCGAAGAAGCAAAAGAATATGATAGTTTATTTGTACGCAAGCTGCGGCCAACTCAAAGCGAGCTTGGCGCATATGACCCAGCCGCAATGTTTGAGTTTTCGAAGATGCACACTGTTGAGTATCAGGCGGCTTTTGGTTCTAGCTGCCTTGTAGAGGCGGATGAGGAACCTCCACATGATGTCACCAAAGAGGCACTTGAAACTGCGTTGATATTTTCACTTGCACTCCACTCTAAGATTATGCATGAGATTCATGTCATGCGTAAGATAGTGATAGATGGCTCAAATACTACTGGTTTTCAGCGTACGATGCTTGTTGCATCTGGCGGCTATCTCGATATTGCAGGCAAGCGAATTGGAGTTCAAAGCATCTGTCTTGAAGAAGACGCAGCTAAATTAATAGGCGATGAAGAGGGAGCTCGCAAGTTCGGCCTTGATAGACTGGGCGTGCCACTTGTGGAAATTGCGCTTGAACCGGTGACGGGCAGGCCTAGCGAAATCATGCAGGTTGCCCTCACGTTGGGCAGGCTCCTTCGAGCAAGCAAGCGGGTTGCACGTGGGCTTGGCAGCATCAGACAAGACATCAACATCTCGATACAGAATGGTGCCGTGGTTGAGGTCAAGGGTGTGCAGCAGCTCGATCAGTTAGTAAAAGTAATCGAGCATGAGATGCAAAGGCAATACGGCTTAATAGTAATCGCGCAGAAATTGAAAGAAAAGAATGTTGACATCAAAAAAGTAGGCGACAGAATTGAAGATGTCACTGACATTCTTGGCAACAAGCCGTCTTCAAGAATTGTCAAAAAGATTCTTGAAGGCGGAGGGGTGATCATAGCGATAAAGGTGCCAGGGTTTGCAGGCATGATCGGCTTTGAGCCCTACAATGACATCAGACTTGGAAGAGAGCTCGGCAAGCTAGTCAAGTTTTATGATATAGATGGGGTATTCCATTCTGATGAGCTTCCAAGTTATGGAATAACGGAGGAAGAAGTTGCAGCAGTCAAGCAAAGACTACAAATGAATGACAACGACGCTTTCGTTATCTTAGGAGGTCCAACTGAGAAAGTCAGGTTCGCCTCTGACTCAATAATTCGGCGGCTTAAGGCTGCAGTCGATGGTGTTCCTGCTGAAACCCGCGCAGCAACCCCCGAGGGCAACACGGTATTCTTAAGGCCGAGGCCTGGTGTAGCAAGGATGTACCCCGAGACAGACATACTGCCGATTGCGATCACTGACTCGATGCTTGTGTCGCTTGCAGATAAGGCCCCAAGACAGTGGGATGAGATTGTGGACTCACTTGCAAATAAATACAATCTCAACAAGAAGCTGGCAAGTCAGATCTTTGACTCTGAATACCTTAACGTGTTTGAGGAGATTGCAAGCAAGACAGAGGTACAACCTACATTTATCGCGTCTAAGTTGACAGAAGATCTCACAAGCTTGCAAAGGCAGGGATTAGATGCTTCCGTCTTGACAGATCATGTGATAAAAGATATTTTTACAAGGCTTGACAGAGGCTCCATAACAAAAGAATCAGTTGTCTTGATATTTGAAAAGCTGATGAAAAATGAGCCGACCATAGTGAAGAGTGTCAATGAACAGATAAATGCAAAGGAAGATATGGTGGCAAAGATCGTTGACGCAGCCATTGGGGCTGTAGGGGCGTTTTCAATAAGTGACGAAGAGCTGAGCAAAGGACTTGATAGGATAATAAGCAACAACATGGCAATAATCAAAGAAAAAGGCGCGAATGCGTTGAGCACACTCATGGGAAGGGCAATGGCAGAATACAGGGGCAGGGCCAATGGTCAAAAGGTAAATGCAATGCTGAAGGATAAGATGAGCAAGATGGTCAACAAGTAATAAAATGTACAAATCCAAGTCTACGAGGGAATTTACATTGAATCCCTTTCTATCAATTCTGCAAGCAGAGAAAAGCAGCTCCCTGACTAGTCAGTCGTATCAGAGGAGATTAAAAACATACTAGATTTCGTTTCAAAGATGTATTGCGAAAATGTTGAGAGGATTATCAGGCTCTGCGATAAGGACATGATGACTTGGGAATATGCGACAAGCCCGCTCAAGCTGTTCGTTGATTGTCTTGCCCATGGGCAAAAATCGCTTGCCTTTCATCACCTGCAAGCAGGCTGATCCAACTGTCTACATCAGCATGGGAAGATTGGATGTAGCCAGTCAGCCAGAAGCTTCTTTAATGTAACAGTCATGCTATGCCCGTTGGCAGGGAGATTTACTGAAGAAAAGGCGGACTTTCATCCTAGGTCATGGCTGTCCAAATACAGGCGCACTTCAGTAGGCTACCTCACAAAGATGTTGTTGTTTTACCACGGGATTGGCATTCTTCTGCTTCTTGCAGTCTCGCCTCTGATTGAGCAGGTTCTTCCGGACTATGAGCAGCCAAGCATCCCAAGATCACTATTGTCAGTACTCGCCGCAGGACCAATAGAAGAGACGATATTCTTTGGCATCCCATTTTACATATTTGGAAATGCCTACTCTGTCCTTGTCACTGGAGCTGTGTGGGTCGGGATACATCTTTTCAATACGGATACGCTTTCCGTCAACAGCCTTGCGTTTGGCAACCTGCTCTTTGTGCTTCCATCCCTTTTCTTTAGCCTAAGGACATGGATCAGCGGCAAGGGTTGGTTTTCAGTGATTACACATTCTGCTTGGAATGGTGTCTTCTTTGCTGCTGGCTGCTCTATCGGCGAATTTATGTGCACAGCAATTGAGAGAGATATCAGCGCTACGGTGATAAGCATCGCACTGTCAGGAGGCTTGCTTGGAGTAACCTATGTACTCTATAGGAGAAGGAAGAACAGGGAGTGATAGCAAATGCAATCTAACGAATTCAATATATAGGCCGCCATTTGTGTTACAAGCGAAAACAATAATGAGCCAAGCTGAAAATGATGTTAACGCCACCATAACCATAGGCGACGTAAAGGTTGAGTTCAGCGGCTCTGCGGAGACTGTCACAGCTTCTGTGATGAACTTTCTGTTTAAGCAGGTGCCTTCAATGGATCTTGCAAGAAAGATCCAACTCAACTATGCAGCACAAGAGCTCATCGAAACATATTCCCAAGTCATCAAGATCACACCAGAGGGTCCTCGTGTAATCCTAGATACCGCTGTCAAGTTGTCTGATAAGGATATAGTAGCTCTGCAGCTCGTAGCTGCCAGAATTGCAAAGGATCTTGGCAGACTGCAGGACAGTTCTATGCAGGTATCAGATATTCATACTGCTACGGCGCTCAACCCAAAGTCCATAAGCTCCAGAATATCTGAGATGGTTAAGGCCGGCCACGTCGCACGTGACGAAAAAGAGCCGAGCAAATATAGGATAACGACAGCAGGTATCCACTGGCTCAATTCTACGATAGCGAAAAAGATCAGTCCTGCGCAGTAGTGCTATTTGGTGGCCTTTTCTGTATGTAGCGGTAATTGCGCATTGTTCCGATTCTTGTCAAGATGTTTTCTCGCACCATATCTGTAAGCGAATGCGAGACTGCAGTCCTGTCGTAGTTGTAGCCTCTTCTTGATAGCTCTTCATGCACTTCACCAAGAGACCTTTCACTAACAAAATGCCCTTCGAACCAGAGACTTTCCAATAGGCCCCTGCATGTTATACCACTCTTGGTTGTCACCTTTTGCTGTTGCTGCTGCCCCTCCGGCATGAGTTCAGCGATCGTTCTTGTCTTTAAGGAGTCTATTTCTCGCCTCAACGCATCGAGCTGACTCTGCACTTCTGGCCCTATCAACTTGGTAGTATCAAGGCTTGAGAGCACGCTTTCAACTACCTGCTTAACCCGACTTTCAATGCAGACTACCTCTATTTCCCATTGACCGTGCTTAAGCCTTATCTTGACTTCCTCAGCAGGAGGGCTGCTCATATTAGCTTAAATATACCTTTCAGGCTGCTATTGATAAATCTGTTGCTGGCCATATTGATCATGTTGAGCAATATTAATATAGTTGTGCCCGCAGATATTGTTGAGCAACATGAACAATCAAAAAACACTTCTTTCAGACAATGTCTTGAGTCTAAAGGATCTCGACATAGGGGAATCAGTGAGCAAGTGTCTTGCTCCAAAGCTTGACGTGCTAAAAGGGAAGAAAATTGTGTTTTGCTATGACGACAAGAAAATGATGCCAGTTGATGGATGGGGCATGAGATCTAATCCCTACAGTACAACAACGATAACTACTATTTGCCCGATCAAAGAGAATGCACTTGTGGCGGCTATAGACTCTAGTAGCATCAAGCTAGCTGAGACAGAAGATGGAAGCCTCTATGGCATTAAGTGTGGCCTTGCTACAGCCTATGCTGGGCGCACTCTCATGCATTTCAAGATAGGTCCGGGGTTGTTCTATCTAAGCGAAAAGACAGTTCATGAATCAGAACTGGAAGAGCGGCTCTCAAGGCTGGTTCTCTTAGATGATGACTTGGCGAAGCGTCTGATAAGAGTACGCGTAGAGAGAGCCGTCCAGAAAGAGATTGCAAGCCACTTTACAAATTCAATAATTCTAGTTGACGGCTCACTCAAAGCGTCGATCTTTGAAGAGAGAGACTGTCGTATAAGCAATATTTCAGAGAGCAGCGTTCTCCGAAAGAACATGCTTGTAGGGATTAGCAAGAGCACTAGGCTCAAGGCGTTAGATAGGGCGGCTGCTCCATTAACAAAAGTGCCAGGACCGGCCTACATTGAAGTTGAGGATATCATCAGAAGCTTGATCAGGAACATTATTGGCAGCAACCTGATGGTTAAGCTGGAAAAGGGCAGTAGAAGTCCTATTTTGCGAGCAGACATTGTAGGCGATGTGAACCAATCACTTGGCATGCTGCTTGGAAATGACGTATTGGCAGGTGGCTATCCCGAAACCCTCAGGCTTGCACATCACATTTCTACGTTCACAAGTACAGAGGTGACATGCCTCAGAAGCCACATACTGAACAAGTATGATGTGATGGAGCTAGCTGCAGATGATATACGCAGAACTCTTTTGGGGTCGATACCACTATGAAGATACTATCAAAGAATGGTAACGAACTGCTCTTACTTGCCATGAAGGAAGATTCGGCTGCCAAGGGAGACTACTTACTCATAGAGGACAGAAACAGGAGCATGGTTGTACAGGTGTATGATGAAGAGTACCTTTCATCTCAGGCTTTAATTGAAGACATTGTCAAAGAAGAGGTGGTCAACGCATCAAGCATGGAGAACCTACATGACCCACTTAACATCGGGAGCCTGTCCCGGCTTGTAAGGGATGCCAGAGTATTTCGCGCCAAAATAAGGGCATCAGTCAATGACGGTAAACTTTCAAGCGATGTAACGTGGCTTCCTTCAAGAGTTGAGTCCAAGATAAGGCGGATTGCAATGAAAGAGCTTAATTCTTTGCTTGGAAGATGTGGTGTATTTCCGATCCCGGTTGGCAGAGCTGGTCACGAAGAAGAGTTTGAAATTTACGCAGAAGATCTGGATGGCAAGCTGACTGTCATCACAGGTAAGAAAGAGTCTGGCAAGTCACATCTATCCAAGATGCTTATCAAGACATTGGTGCAGCATGGTGCCTTTGTGGTCGTATTTGACTTGAACAACGAGTATGGAGGCCTTGGATGGAGCCGCGCTGGTGTCCCTTCTTCAATCAATCATCAAGTCAAGGTGCTTGAGCCAGGTAAGACACTGAGGTTTACTCTTGACTACTGCGGTAAGACAGCGATATCTGGAATGCTTAAAAATGCTCTTGACATGCCTGCTGCCTCTTTGCGTGAATTTTTGCGGATCTGGGACTGGTGTGAAAGCAAGCAGTCGCTTTCAATAGATGCGATAGGTAATGCTGTCAACACTTGGAACATAAATGAGCTTGTGCGAGATG
>JAICEE010000002.1 GCA_025924355.1 Nitrososphaera sp. | reverse complement strand
GGTTTCGGAAGGCGAGCTGAGAAAAAGGATAAGTAAGTGGAGGCCTATCAAACCTCGCTATACCACAGGGGCTCTTGCAAAATACGCATTGCTAGTCGAGTCTGCATCGGAAGGTGCAGTCATGTCAGGTACCAGGCAATAAAGGTTTAAATTTTATTTTACAGCAGACTCAATCGTAGGTAGGAGAATATGAGCAAGAGTGATTGCTTTTGGTCATTCTATAGGCGGTTCGGTCCAGGTACAGAAGCTAACTACTTCTGAAAACCAGTTTCAACTTTTTAAAAAGCTCTACCTCCTTTACCAAAGGGTCTTCATCCTGGAGTCGCTCATCGGGCCTGAAGAGCTAGCAGAAATGTCCATCATTGGCTTTGACCCCAAACTGATTGTAATATGTGACTCTAATAATTTCAAGGTTAAAGATAGGAGCGGAAGAATTCTGCAAAGTTCTCCGACAAAGGAACCACTATCGACACTCCACGACTTAATGCCCAAAGTCAATGACGATCGTTTCCGCTATGTTGGTGGCGCAGTAGGGTACATCAATTACGACGCGATCCGGTTCTGGGAGCATTTGCCAATCAAGAGCAACAAAAAAGCTAGCAGCTTTCCACTGCTAGAATTTGGCATATATGATGACGGCATACTCTTCAACCACAAAGAAAATCAAGCTTATTATTTTTTCCTTGAAAAATCGCGCCTGGAGCAAATCGAACACAAGATGGCTCGGATCAAAAGTAAACCTTCTAGGTTCTCATATTCGACGCCGAAGAGAAACATGACGAAAAAGGACTTTGTAAAAATGGTGACGAAGGCCAAGCGCTACATATACGATGGTCATATTTTCCAAGTGGTGCTCGCAAAGAGCATGAAGTTTACAGTCAAGGGCAGCCTTATTGATCTGTACGCTAAACTTCGAGAAGTAAATCCCTCGCCATATATGTATATGCTAAAAATGTCTGACAGGTGCATAATAGGCTCAAGTCCTGAGATGCTCATTCGTATCACAAATGACTATATCGAGACGTTTCCTATCGCAGGCACAAGGCAGATACTGAAGGATGAAAAGAAGAACGAAAGGTTGCGTAAAGAATTGCTCGAAGACGAAAAGGAGATTGCGGAACATACGATGCTTGTCGATCTAGCAAGAAATGACATAGGAAGGGTCTGTGAATTTGGCACGGTTAAGGTTAAGGAGTTCATGACCATTAAGCGGTTCAGTCATGTTCAACACATTGTCTCTCACGTGGTGGGTAGATTGCACAGAAATTTTGATTCGTACTCTTCTGTCAAAGCTGTCTTTCCAGCTGGCACTGTGTCAGGCGCTCCTAAAGTTCGTGCAATGCAAATAATAGATGAGCTTGAGCCTTCGCTCAGAGGACCTTATGCTGGCGCCGTAGGTTATTTTTCATTTAATGGCTCATGCGACTTTGCAATAACGATAAGGTCTCTATTTGTGAATGGCAGCAAAGCATATGTTGAATCAGGAGCAGGCATAGTTATTGATTCTGATCCGGAGCTTGAATGGGCAGAAACAGAGCATAAGGCAAACGCCATACTTTCCGCTCTAAGGCAAGCAGCATCCGGCTAAGAGGATTTATGCTCGATCAGTCAAAGAAAATTTTGTACAGTTTCTTGCTTTTGTTTCTTATCGAATTGAAAAAAGGGACGATTTATAAAGCCATAGAATAATCTCTAATTAGAGACTATTTTTCTAGTATCATTGTTAATAATGGAATAATAAAGTACTATCAACACTATTAATATTAAAATTATCATTTTAATACTGTCAATATAGTAACAATGAAGTCATCAAAGTTTTTTTGAACAAGTAGAAAAGTCTTAGTGGCTTGTGGGTGGCCTTGCAAACATATTGTCTACATTTGTATGATATTCTACCGCAAGTGCAGGATCTTTCTGCCTTCCGGTAAGGATGCCAACTACGATATCATCCCTCTTGATTAGTCCTTCCCTGCGGAGCTTTCTAACACCTGCTGGAACTGCGCCTGATGCCATTTCGCAGTCAAAGCCATTTAAACCGACGATAGACATGCCATCGCTCATTTCCTTGTCGCTCACCTGCACCACTACACCATTCGTAAAGTCTAGGGCGCGTAGTGCCTTGACAATATTGGCAGGTCTACCTATCTGAATCGCAGTTGCATGGGTCTTTGGTCTGATCCCTTTTCTGTCTAAATCAGCATAAAAGCGGTCAATGATTGCAAGATCTGGCCTGCCACCGTTCCATCTTAGAGGCTTGTCTTCAAAGAATCCATTGTACAGTTTGTATAATGTATTTGCTCCATCTGCATTCACTACGACAAGCCGCGGAATTTTCTTGATCCAACCCCATTCATAGAGTTCGATCAGGCACTTTCCGCAGCTCGATGTATTACCTAGAGCTCCGCCCGGATACACTATCCAGTCTGGAGGGTTCCAGTCAAGGTATTCAAGGACCCGGTAAAGGATGGTCTTTTGACCCTCCAAGCGGAATGGATTGACTGAGTTTACCGTGTATCCCCCGGTTTCTTTTGCGTTTTTAAGCGAAGCAGTAAGAGCATCATCGAAATTACCTTGTACTTGTATTATCTGAGCGCCAAACTGAAAAGCTTGACCGAGCTTGCCAGCGGCAATTTCGCCTCTTGGAATGTAGACGTCACATGCCATATTTTCGTTTGCAGCATACATTGCTGCAGAAGCTGAAGTGTTGCCAGTCGAGGCACAAACTATCCTTTTGACACCAAGCATTTTTGCATGGGTCATTGCGGTCGACATGCCGTTATCCTTAAACGAGCCTGAGGGATTGTATCCTTCTGGCTGAAGAAATAATGAATTATGGTACATGCTTGCGTACTCAGCTACCTTGCTCATTTTGTAAGGTTTTGAAAGGCGGCCTTCAGAGCCGTCAAGCGATACTAGCAAACGGGCGCATTCTTCAAAGTCTTCTGTGTCTATGCCAGTAAAATTGATTAGCTCGCGAAACCGCCATACTCCGCTTTCGTTGTAAATGTTGCCTCCATGATCTCTACGATGATAGAACTTTTCTATTAAGTCCCGGCTTTGCTTCCCACTATAGTTTATGTCAAGAAGTGACCCACAGGAGCATCTGTAAATATCATTATTAATCTCATAGGTTAAACCGCATGATGGATTGATGCATTTTTTGACAGTAAGTGCACCCATATTATTGGAGCCTTCTGATTGTTATTTAGACGTTGTTCTAGATGCTGCTATTTTCTCGTTGTTTTTTCATACATTTTCAATAGCTGCTGAATGACACCGTCCATGTCGTCCTCCCTTACTTCCGGCGAAACTGCATGTTTAAGTAAATTGCTTACGGTGTTGGAGATCTCAGAACTCACTTCGTCAAAGCTGTCCACGTCGCTATAGCTCTGTTGATAAAGCCTCCTCAATCGCATTGCATACATGTGTGTCTGTTCATTCATTGTGACGTCATAGCTGCGATTGTTGACCTTTATCTTCTCCTTTATCATGTTCTACACGTAACCAGACTATAGCATTTAAAAACGTGTCTACAATATAAGTAAGTTCACAGCAGTAAGAAAAAATGACAACTTCTGTAACCATTGCTCCTTGTTACCGCGGTTACAAACGACCGGAATACAATGCTACTTTTATGGTCTTAATATCATGATGGCTGGGTGCTATAGTAATAAGAATGCCATTTGATAGCAGGTGGGTTAAGCCACAAGGAGAAAGCGTTGGTCACAAATTGCTTGAGGGCATCAAGCCACAAGCACCACTGAAGCCAAGGATAGAGGAAGCACAGAAAAAGTTGCATATGCAGATAGCGAGGTTGGATGCAATAGCGTCTAGGATGCAAGAAAAAGACAAACTAATTTTCAAGCGCGTAGTGCTTGCAATGCAGAGTCATGATTCTTCACATGCAAAGGTGTTATCAGGAGAGCTGTCGCAGATCCGAAAGATGAACAAGATGGTCACGTCAGCAAAGCTAGCTTTAGAACAGATACAGCTTAGGCTCAATACAATGACAGAGCTTGGAGACGTAGTAGTAACGCTGAGCCCTGCAATGTCTGTCATAAAGGGATTGCAGAGCGGATTATCAGGAATGATGCCGGAAGCAGATCAGTCATTTGGACAAATCTCCGAGCTGCTAGGAAACATTATGACAGATTCAGGACAGATACCCAACAGCGACATTGCAAACTTCAACACAATTAATGAAGACACGGCACAGATAATGGAAGAAGCCAGCGCAGTAGTAGAAATGAACATGAAGAACAAGTTCCCAGATTTGCCTTCTCCAAACCCGGCAGCTGCAAAGAACTTAGAGGCAACAAGCTACTAGCTCTAGCTCATAAGCTCTCTCTTTATTTTTTGCTTGCTATTTTTTGAACTCGTTTCTTTATCCTAGATATTGTGGGATAGCTATAACCTTTTTCCCTATAAGCCTTGATCATGGCCTTCCAATTATCGAGCCGCCAATTTGCTTGATGCTCGGTGAGCGAGAGTGTTTCTCTTTTCACAAGACTCTTCCTCCCCGGCATCAAGTACCCGCCGCTTTCAGCGACATGGCGGCTGTATGCAAAGCGGAGTCCAAAGAGCAGGTCATGAGGTGGAAGCGATCTAATATACAGCGCGATTTCACTACATTGCTCTTCTGACAGGTCTAGTTCGAACGTAAATTCTCTTACGGGCATATGGGTCGGCAGTACCGATCTGTATTAAAAACCTTTATTTCTAAACTCGAATTTAGAAATATTTCTATAGGATGCCTGTGATTCTGCCTGCATTCTCAAGTGCCGTGATCGCTGAATCCAAGTGTTCTTGGCGATGTGTGGCATTCAGTGAAATTCTGAGGCGAGCATGACCCTTTCTGACCGTCGGATACCGAATTGCTTGAGCAAAAACGCCTTCCTGTAGCAATTCTTTAGAAAACTCTAGGGCCTGTGCTTCGTTACCAACTATTAGTGGAATTATCTGGCTTGTAGAGTTTCCAACTTTAAATCCTAGCCTTTTGATTTCCTCTGAAAAATAGAGGATATTGCATTGAAGCCTCCTTTGCAAGTATCCACTTTTGGCTATTGGAATAGCAGCAATTGCTGCAGAGCATAAATGGTCAGGCAGGGCCGAAGTATAGATAAATTGCCTAGATGTATTGATCAACAGTTCTCTAATTGGGAATGTAGTGGCTACATAGCCTCCAAAGCAACCCAACGCCTTACTCATACTGCTGACATGGATATCGAAGTTTACTCCCATTTTAGCTGGCAGGCCTGAAAAGGTGGGACCAAAGATAAAGTCACCATGCGCATCGTCAATGATGGTTATTGCATCGTGATGGTCTGCTATGCTCTTTATTTCTGCCAGTTTTCCCATGTCCCCATCCATGCTAAAGATACCTTCCGTTATCACAATTTTTCTACCGCTGCCGCGCTGCATTAATTCTTGCAAATGATCGGTGTCATTATGTCGGAAGACAACAATTGTCGCACCGCTCAGCCGACATGCATCGACTATGCTAGCATGGTTCAGCTCATCGCTAAATATTGTTGAGTTCTTGTCTGCAATAGTCGTTACTACGCCCAAGTTAGCAGTGTAACCTGTAGGATATAGAAGGGCTGATTCTGTCCCACGATGGAATGCAAGCAGACCTTCAAGTTCAATCATTTTTGGATGGTTGCCTGCAATTGATCTTGATGCACACTGTGATACTTCTTCACTGAGCGCAGTAATAGTTTTCTCGATTACTTGCTTGTTTTGAGATAGCCCAAGATAGTCATTGGAGCAAAGATTGATGACCTCCTTGCCGTCGACATTGGCCATCGGACCTCTAGCAATCACTGTCCTAAGACGACGATATAACCCGCTCTTTTCAAGTGAATTAAGCTGATCTCTAACGAAGGTGGTCTTATGGCTTGAGCCCAATTTCTTTTATCATCGTAATGTCCTTTTTGGCCGTGTTTCCTCCTGTGGTCAGGTAACCGCCGGTGATAATACCATTTGCGCCTGCCTTTAGAGCTAGTTTATCATCATGCTTGAGATGCACCTCCCGTCCACCTGCTATCTTGAGAATAGTTTTTGGCATTATGAAACGCCACACTGCAATTGTCTTGATTGCCTCTGTAGGATCCATCGGCTTAACACGCCCAAGTGGAGTCCCTTCTCTACCTATTAGAATATTGATCGGAACCTCCTCAGGGTGAAGTGACGCAAGAGAGAAAGCTAGCTCTAGTCTCTGTCTAGGAGTTTCGCCCATTCCTATGATACCCCCGCAGCACAATTGCAATCCTGCCTCCTTGACAATTTTCGCAGTATTTACTCTGTCAGAGAAGTTATGCGTACTGCAGATATTAGGAAAATAGCTTTCTGCAGCTTCTAAGTTATGGTTGTAACGCTTGACTCCCAGCTTCTTTAGCTTTCTCGCTCTATCTAACGTAATAAACCCCAGAGAGACATTGACGTCGATATCCAATTTGGATCTAATCTCTTCTATTGCTTTACAGATAGATTGAAAGTCCTTCTCCGGCGGATCTCTGTAAGCGCATACCAAGCAAAAACTTGTAGCCCCCTCTTCCTTGGCCTTTTCTGCCTTTTCGACCAACTCTTCTTTCGACAATAATGGATATTTGTTAATACCAGTATCGTAGAATGAGGATTGTGCACAAAATGAGCAATCCTCTGGGCATCTGCCAGATTTTGCATTTACCAGAGCTTCGACATCTACCGTATCACCGTTAAACGTTCGAGTGATAGTATTAGCACAATCAGCAAGGAGCACGATGTCGTCAGTACAAAGCAGACCCTCTGCTTCTTCAAAGGTAATTGAGCGACCGGCAAGTACTTTTTTCGTACAATCCCGAACGAAGGCCAAATCCCTCATAACGTCAGGCAAGTTGGAGCCGGTAATTAAAATTTCTGTTCGAAGGCCTTCATCTAAGGAGATATTTCTAAATTCGAATTTAGAAATATCTTGTGGTAGTTTGGATACAACGTATTTAGACCAAAAGTAAATTCATCTTTTATTAATTTAATAAGTTATGTACTTTTCAAAAACAAGGTAAAAAGGGGGGCTTTGGCAAGTCAAAAAGAGCCACCGGTTGATAGATCATTTCTTGTTAGGTATGGAAAGCAGAATGGCGGTTTTCGTTACATAATGGGACATTGCAGAACAGTTCATAAATGGAACGTTTTCTATACGGCACAAAAAATAGCACCATTTTTTTACTCTTGTCTTTTGGAGCTCATGATCTCGATGTCCATTTATTCGTGCAACCCTTTTTGAACACTTTTCTTGACAACGAGACAATTATAGGGGGGCACTCACGATGATATATGAAATATGCCTTTGCATATTTGCGTGTAAGCACAGAAGAACAGACTGTCCAGAATCAGAAGCTTGTACTCGAAAAATGGGCGCAAGGAAATGGTTACCTGATCCTTGACTCTTTTGAAGATCCTGCAATAAGCGGTAAGGTTCCCGCTACTCAAAGGCGTGGATTTCAGGAAATGCTTGAACTGGTAAAAATGACTGGAGTAGATGCTGTTTTAGTTTATGAATTATCCCGAGTTGGAAGAACTTTCTGGGATACGTTAGATGCCATAAAGGCAGTAGAGCGCTATGCCTCTTTGATTTCATGCTCGCCTAGAGAATCTTTTCTCCAAACGACAGAAGCTAGTATCAGAAAGCTTATGATCGGCATCCTGACATGGGCTGCCGAGAGAGAACGTGAACTACTAGTCCAGAGGACAAAGGATGGGATGGACCGAGCCAAAGCGGCAGGGAAAGACATAGGTCGGCCCCAAAAGATAATTGACAAGGATAAACTCATTAATTTGCTTGCAGAGAATAACTCAAAAACAAAAATAGCTAAGAGTCTAGGTATGTCAAAAGCTACACTGTACAAGAAATTGAGAGAATTAGGATAGTTTTTCCATCTTTCTCAACAACTTAAGCTGTACATTGACCAGCTTCTCGAGATCTGTCTTTGTAATCCCAAGAGGCGGGATTAGGAGCATAATATTGCCAAGAGGCCTCTGATATACACCCATCTTTAGCGATTGTTGCATTATAAAGTAGTTTGTGATCTCTTTATTTTTCAAGGTGAGTAGGGGCTTGTTGTTCTTTGCCAGCTCGATTCCTACAAGAAGACCCTTATGTCGGATATCAGCAACTATGGGAGACTTCGAAAATTCAGGCAGCCTTGATGCTATATATTCAGTGCTCACTTTTATTTGCTGAGTCAGATTACGGTTTTGGTAATTCTCTATGTTTGCGAGAGCAGCGGCGCAACCTACAGGATGCCCAGTAAAGGTGTGGCCGTGGTATAGGTGTTTGTTGTAACGATATTTTCCCAAAAAGGCATCAAAAATACAGTGTGTAACAAGAGTGACAGCTAGCGGGAAGTAGCCTCCAGTCAAGGCTTTTCCAAAGCATACGATGTCTGGTTGAGAATTCTGTGCAATATATTCTATGATGTTACCAAGCCTTCCAAATCCGGTTGCAATCTCGTCTAGAATTAGCAATACGTCATAATCTCTGCACAGCTTTGCTATCTTTCTCTGATATCCTGTAGGGAAAATAATTGCCCCTCCTGCGATCTGAGCCCCACTTTCCATAATCAGTGCCGCACATCGGTCCTTGTGTCGTTTAAGCGTACTCTCGGTTTTCTCAAGACAACATTCTACTAAATCGCTTTCATTTGTAAATTTGCTTCCATAGAGGAGAGGGCTTGGCACTCTGTGCACATCCAACAGAAGCGGTCTGTATGCTCTAAAAAAATTCTCAATGTAACCAAGAGACATAGCGCCAATTGTGTCGCCATGATAGCCGTGCTCCAACGAGATGAAATCCTTCTTTTGATGTTTGCCCTTATTATGCCAATATTGAACAGCTATCTTCATTGCAACCTCAATGGCAGTTGAGCCGTTGTCGGTATAGAAAACCTTATGCATCCCCCTTGCAAGCCTGACCAGTATTTCGGCAAGCATTGTGGATGGAGCATTGGCTAAGCCAAAGAGAGTACAATGTGGGACCTCTTTTAGCTGCTCTATCATCGCCTGAACTACTTTGTTGTGTGTATGCCCCCAGACATTGCACCACATGCTGGCACTGCCATCGAGGTATTTTCTCCCTATACTGTCAACCAGGTAAAAGCCATCTCCTTTGACGATTACTCTATTATTCCATTTCGTCCAATCCCTCATCTGTGTATACGGATGCCAAACAAACTCTTTGTCCCCCTTTGTCAGATCCAATTCGGGTGATATCCATGTTTTATGCTCGGCTGTAATAATATTTCCATGCGTGGTATCTTCATAACAGGTACGAGCACAGGAGTGGGTAAGACAGCAGTTGCTGCAGGTCTCGCCTGGGCACTGAGGAAGCGGAAAATTGAAGTTGGCATCATGAAACCTTTTGCAACAGGTAACAGAGTTTTTTCAAGAAAATATAGGTCTCAAGATACTGCAATACTTGCCAGGGCCTCTGGTGTAAACGATCCTGACTGCAGCCTTAATCCATTTTTTTACTCAATAGCCGCCTCGCCTTTGGTAGCGGCAGAGCTAAAGCATAGCCCTCCAGTCGATACGGAAAAAGCCTTGCAAAAGCTGAAAAAGCTTGAAAGAAAACATGATTTTCTAATTGCCGAAGGGATAGGTGGTATCATGGTTCCCTTGAATGAAAATGAATTTGTTGTAAATTTTGCAAAGCGAGCAGAATTGCCCTTAATAATCGTCTCTACCCCGGAGCTTGGGACGCTCAACCATACATTACTCACAGTACTGGCATGTCAAAAGTTCCGCCTCAAAATTGCAGGAATAATTTTGAACAAAGCTTCTAAAAAACCTGATATGGTGGAGCAAAAAACAGCAGAAATTCTTGAGAGGCTCACACAGATGAAACTATTAGCTGTAATCCCATTCTCAAAAGGAGCAAATTACGCTTCTATTGGCAAGATGATAGAAGATAATTTGGACTTTGAAATGTTACTGTCCATGTAAAAGCTTGAGTCCACGATCTCCCTTTTGAAGGAGAAAGGCATTGATATCTATGATGATCCTCGGATATGGAAAAAGACTTGAACCAACGTAATAATTTTTATGATCTATTTCTAGTTGCTTTGCAGAGACAGTCCATATATTTCCGTCGTGAGGTTGGACAGATTTAGCATCTTTTATCTTTGTAAGCACCTCATTTCCTTTTATTATTTGAATTACTAGAGTTTTATCCGGGCTTTTGTTCAGCATTTTCAGAGAAGGAATTACCAGATCCAACTCTGCGCCTTTCCAGGTGACCTTTCTCTCGGAAGGAAGCAAGGAAGCAGTCAGTAGGAAATGGAGCAATGCTTCACACAAATTTGCGAATGACTCGTCATTCAAATTATTCGTCATTTTTTTTTACATTCTTCAAGAATTTCATTGCAGCGTCGTTCCGACATTTCAATCTCGTTGATCACTTCCATGCGGATTTTATCTTTGCCAATTTTGGCAATGGCCGAATATAGAATGTCTTTGATATCTGCGCTCACAAAATACTGCGTACAAGCTAGGTTTATTAAATCTGTCATAGATTATTGTCTATATGGCCCGGAGAGTTGCCACAGGTCTACTCATAGCCTCGCTGATACTCCTGTTAGTCTATGGAGCAGACGTTGCAGTTGCATCCTTCTCTCCACAAAGACAAGGTTTCCTACCTTTTGACGAGGCCATTAGGGGCGGAGCTTTTGGCGGGGGCGCGGTCATAATGTCAATAATTGCCTTCGTAATCGCACGGAAGGAATATTCTCCTATTGTTTCCGCGCTCTTGTTTGTCAACGGAGGTCTCATCATTGCAGGAATGATTGCGCTTGTTGCACAAGGTTCAGTAGCATCCCAAGATACCTCAAGCGTATTGCGCTCAATTGGTTCCACAATAGCAATGGGAGCACTCTTAATAGGATTAGGCGCATGGAAGCTCCTAGCAGACAGAAAAATACTCGCCTCATGGAGAAAAGAGCCGGCTCAGAAATGAAAGAAATTCCACAGTTCTTGGTATAACACATCAGGAATTTATCAAGCGAGCCTATCAAAGAAGGACTTACCGCAGAGGGCAGCCGCGTCAACGGGTGCAATCTGGCCTCTACAAGCAATGAAGCAAAATAACTTCAGACCCTCTGCAACCATATGTAGCGAGTAACATTTTATACGATTTTGGCAAACTTATTGGTGTCATGAAGACAGTGATTCTTGCAGGGGGTTTTGGAAAAAGGCTAAAGCCTCTCACCGACACGAAACCAAAGCCAATGATAGAGGTTCTTAATATTCCAATTATCGAATGGCAGGTACGATGGCTCAGGAGATTTGGCTTGAAAGACTTTGTAATATGCGCGGGATACATGAAAGAGATGATAGTTGACCATATTGGCAATGGCGCAAGATTTGATTCTCGAATCGAGTATTCATTCGAGGAGAAGGCTCTGGGAACTGGCGGTGCGCTTTTGAATTCTAAAGAACTACTTTCCAATCAAGATTCTTTTTTCGTACTAAATGGAGATGTCCTTACCGAGCTTGATCCAAATAGATTGTTGAATAGTGCAAATTCAAATGTGCTGGCGGTCGTTCCTCTCCGAAGTCCATTTGGAGTAGTTGAACTCGATGAGAATTCCAAGGTCCGTGGATTTATTGAAAAACCGGAAATCTCAGACAAGTGGATCAATGCTGGCTTGTATCGCTTCACTCAAGAAGTTTTTAGTTATCTACCTCAAGAAGGCAATATTGAAATTACTGCTCTTCCGGGGCTTGCAAAAGACGGAAAGCTCAAAGCTGTTCGATACAAAGGGATTTTCTGGCGCTCAATTGATTCCCATAAGGACATCGAAGAGGCATCCAAAGAGATTAGGGAAGCAAAATTATTATGACTGTTGAAAAGCTGGGATACAGCCTCGGCCCTTTATTATCTATGAACGACATTCTGCTTTGTGCCAAAATGGCTGATCAGCAAGAAAGTGTTCATTCATTGTGGGTTCCGGAATCCTGGGGTAGAGAATCATTTTCAACTCTAGGCGCCATGTCTCAGATCACCAAAAAAGTACGTCTTGGGACGTCCATTGTTAGTATTTATTCAAGGACGCCAGCAACTGTTGCCATGGCGGCTACTAGCCTTGACATGCTTTCAGATAATAGAATAATTATAGGTCTTGGAGCAAGCACTGCAGCTATTGTTGAGAACTGGCACGGTGTGCACTTCGATAGGCCTGCCAGCCGAATGAAAGAATACATTGAATGTCTTAGACTCATGACTAAAGGCGACAAGGTAAAATATGATGGAAAATTTTTTAAAATAAACAATTTCAAAATATTGCACCAGCCCCAAAGAAGGCATATTCCAATTTTCATGGCTGCTGTCAACAAAAAAATGATATCTATGGCGTCTGAGCTCGCAGATGGTATATTATTATATTTGAGGCCGCATGAGGAGTTGAAAAGGACTGCAGTTGAATTAAAGCAGGCTACAAAACGGAGGGGATTCGAAATTGCTTGCTCGTTTATATGCGCAGTATCAAACAAGGAGCCTGAAAAAGCCAGAGATCGTGCAGCAACTACTCTTGCATTTTATATCGCAGTTGGAAAGTACTATAGCAACTTTCTTGCTGAGAATGGCTTTAAGACTGAAGTTGATCAGATAACTTCAGAGTACAGAAATGCAGGTGCAGAAAGTGCAGCAAAATTTGTTTCTGACAGAATGCTAAACTCGCTTGTAATTTGCGGTACTACCGAAGATTGTAGAGAATCACTTTCAAAATTCCTTTCGACAGGAATTACGCTGCCCATTCTCCAATTCAATCCTCTAGGTGATTCAGAAAGCTCATTTAAGGAGATGCTATCAACCTTTTAAATGCGCAAGGTAGCAGTCTCCTCGTGGGCAACTTCAACCTTTACCAAAGGGACAACGAAGTCTGTTTTTGACCTGGCCTGCGAGGCTTCGGTACAATTAATAAGAGATAACGGCATACCTGCAAATGAAATTGATGCTGTATTGTTCTCTAGCTGTGCGGCCGATCAATACAGCTCTGCAATAGTATCTGAGATGCTTGGTATAAGTCCAAGGATCTCTCATCGCATAGACAATCTCTGCAATTCAGGCACCAATGCTGTGGCTTCTGCTTTTGCCTTTATTGCTTCTGGCTTGTGTAACATGGCACTTGTGGTCGGTACAGAAAAGATAGACAGTCCTGGTAACAAACTGCTATGGGATGTCACTAGGGGTTCGTTTATGTTTCCAGTACATTGGGCCGCAATTTTTGCAAAAGCTCACATGAAAAAATACGGCACGACTGAAGAAGAGATGGCTATGGTCTCCGTTAAGAACCATAAAAATGCCACCAAGAATCCTCGCGCTCTTTTTGGAAAAGAAGTTGACTTAGAAGAAGTGATGAAATCAAAAAGTATTGCATCTCCTATCAAACTACTAGACTGCTCCGCCCCATGCGAGGGAGCATCAGCGATACTGTTGGTATCTGAAGAAAAAGCGCGCACGCTGGACAATCCTGTCTTCATAAAGGGAATAGGACAGCAGACAATCTCAGCCAGCTTTGCAAAAGCCTCACCTGATCTCACAACTGTTGAATCGGCCAGAAAGGCCGCTCAAATAGCCTTTGAAAGGTCACATACAAAGCCATCACAGATAGATATTGCAGAACTTCATGATGCGTTTACTATTCTAGAAATCATAGCATATGAAGATCTAGGATTTGCAAAGAGAGGTGAAGGAGGCAAATTCGTCAACCAACAGCAAATAGCGATAAACCCAAGAGGAGGTATACTTGGATGTGGCCATCCTGTTGGAGCTACTGGTGTGGCGCAAGTCGCCGAAATCGCGTCTCAACTTGCTGGAAAAGCAGAAAAGAGGCAAGTAAAGAATTGCAAGACAGGGCTTGTCCACAACCTAGCGGCAGCTGGATCCTCAGCCTCGGTAATTGTTATGGGTGTATGATGTCTTGCAGGAATTTTTTGATAGCCTGCGTAGAGGCAAATTTCGACTGCCCGTCTGTACTTCGTGCAAGGCAAAAGTATGGCCACCATCCTATTATTGCCCTCAATGTCTCTCAAAGACATCACTTCAAATTATTGATACAAGTGGTACTTTGGTGTATTTCACAATGTCATATCTAAAGGGCACGGAAGGTTGCTACGGTCTTGTTGAAATGTCAGGAATTAAACTCATTGGATCGTTTGATACGCTAGAATTAAAAGATGGCTCAAAGGTAAAAATGGTGAGGTGTGGCGTGAGGCCTAATGGTACTCCCTATTATTTTTTCGAGCCAGTTAAGGGCTGACATTAATATACGCTGATAAATAATCTTCAGATGGTATACAATGAGCTATGATAGGTTCGTTGATGAGAGGCTCCTCACAAGCCGGGATGCTCTCAACAAACTTCAGATCAAAATGAAAATACTTCAAATTGACGAAAATGCCCGTGATTTCTCACAACGCTTTGGGCGTAGGGTGCTTGTCCAGAAGGTACTTTTGACTATCAAATACAATGACACTGAAGAAGTCGAAGAGAAGGAGCTTGACGTAGAGGAGATTGAAAGGAGGATAAAAAAAGAAAGGCTCTTTAGTTCATCGAATCGGTGGCTTGCTTCAAGTGATATCAAGAATGGTTACATCGTTGCAAGCCGTCACCTTGATCTGCTCGCTGACGCGATCGCACTCGACATAATTTCAATATAGAATATTTCAAAACTCGGCTTTTGAAATATTATCTTCGATACTGCTCGTCACTAACCAGCTTTTTCGAGGTAAGAAATCTGTCTGCGTGCATAAAAAAAGATATCATATGAGTATGCTCGCAAATGTAATTATAATTATAGCGCCGCTCGTCAGACTCGAACTGACGACCCACTGGTTAACAGCCAGTTAAGCTTCGGAGCACAATATCGGGCAGCGAATTTGCTCTACCATGCTGAGCTAGAGCGGCGCAGTATTACAGCAAATCCAAGGACAAAATAAATCTTTGGGCTTTACCTCATACCGTCTTCTTTAGAGTATATGTATAGTCCATCGAGAAACACTCGTTGGTCTTTTCCTTTGGTTCTAGTTGATAGTTCAATGTTGGCGGCCGTCTGCGAAACTTCCTCTAGGCTTGGGCCCTGAATGACGACATCCTCTCCTACAATGCTCACTTTTGTAGCATCTCCGATTATTCGAGAAATTCTGGCAGATCTTTCGCCAAAAAAGTTCTCTACATGTACCTCTTTACCTTTTACCTTAACTGAAATAGGAAAGTGTGCAAATATTATCTTAAGCTTATACGTATAGCCTTTCTCTACGCCCTTTATCATTCCACCGATTATGCTGCGCGCGGTATTTGTTACAGCAAGGTCGCGCTTGCGCGTTCCATAAGGTTTTATTGTTATCTTATTACCTTGTACTGTCACGGTAGCTGGAAGCTTTGTGAAATCCTTCTTGACGGTACCAACCGGTCCCTTGACTTGTATCAGGTTACCTTCCTTCTTTATCGTCACACTAGCAGGAGCTTCGACTTCTGCTGTTATTTCTTGCTCAGTAGACGTAGCCAACCAAAACTCCTCCGAGATTTTGTTCCTGTGCCTCATGGTGAGACATGATACCTTTGCTGGTCGATACGAGAAGTATTCCCATCGTGTATGCCGGCAGGAACTGTCTCTCCCAACCAAAGTACCCGTTCTTTTTAACTGAAAAGCGTGGTGTAACGATACCGCACTTGTTTATTTTAGCTAAAAGCTGAATCCTAAACTTGCCTGCTCTGCCATCGTCTATCTGCTCAAACTCACCTATATAGCGATGTTTTTGCATTACCCTGAGCACTTCACTAGCGAACTTAGATGCTGGGACTACTATGCATTCCCTCTTTCTCCTAGACTCGTTATTGTAAATAGTTGTAAAGAGGTTAGAGAGGACATTTAATGCTGGCATTTTCTTACTTTTTCACCTACTCGTACTTCGCAAATCCTATGCTATTTGCAACTTCCCTAAAGCATTGTCTGCAAAGCATCAAGTTGTATGTGCGTATCAGTCCATTATATGAACCACATCTTTTACACCATCTTCCGCCCTTGCCGTGTGCAAGCTTCTTTCTTCCAGTTACGTCATACTCTCTTGGCTTTGGCATTTTTTATTCGACCTCTACTCCATATTCTTGCTTAAAGAACTCAACTGCCTCTTCTCTGTTTATCCTGTGTGTCTTACCTATCTTGGCACTTCTTCTACTCTTCTTTGCAATCCTATAGCCTGGCCTGGTAAGCACTATGTTAACATCCATGCCAAAAATACCGATCTCAGGATTGTATTTTGTGCCAGGGATGTCAATGTGCTCATGTATGCCCACAGAGATATTCCCATAATCATCAAATGATGATGCTTTGAGCACGTTCTTCTTCGCTGCTATGATGCGTTTTAGAAATTCAATCGCCGGCTCGCGTCTTAGGGTCACTACTACGCCTATGGGCTCACCCTTGTGAATACCGAAGTCCCTCACAGTCTTTTTCGCTCCACGAACAGCTGGCTGTTGATTTGTTAGCTCAAGCAGAGCATTCTTTGCTTTGTCTATGGGTTCACCGGACCTGCCGACTCCAATGTTTATCACTACCTTATGGACGTTTATCCTTTTCATGTCATGTTGTTGCTGTATTTGTTGCTTGCTCAACTTAACTCACCCTAATCACTGGTCTGTCACTTCCGACAGCCATTACCATTTCGACTGGCAATTCTACTGATTTATCATCAAATGAAATAAGTGCTCGCTTTGGAAGAGAGAATACCCCATCTTGGATGTCTTCGATCTTGCCAACAGAGCCACCATTTTCACCTGTAATGATAAGGGCTGTAGCGCCCTTTTCAAAAGCAATATGGTTAGTGATATTGACCCCCGGCAGACTGACAACGCAACTGTCACCGACCTTCAAAATTTGGTCACTTATGAGTGTCTTGCTGTCATGGAAGCCGTATTGCATCTTTTTGCCCTTAATAATAGTCTTGCTTGTAATCTTGAGCAACTTCAATCCTTTTTCTGCCTCATCAATTGCAATTGGAGACAACGAGACTCCATTCTTTGGGACCATCCTGTATGTTTGGCCCATCGCCAGCTCCACTACGTCCATCAGTCCAATAGCAAAATTGCGATCGCTTCTAATCACTCCGTCCACTTTGACCTTATCGGCCTTCAAAATCCTGTCTACTTCATATCCTGTGTTTGCAAGCTTGAGCACATCACGCAAGACCATCCCTAGAGGGTATGCCCTCTTCCCAGGGTGAGGCCCTGGGTTGACTCTCATAACAAATTGGCCCTCTTTCCTCTTAATTGCCCAAAACGTGGGTGCTAGCTGTCTTTTTACTCTTGTATCACGACCTTTCTTGCCCATTATTCATTATCTTCCTCCTTTTTCTTCTCTTTTTCTTCCTTCTTTTCGGAAGAGGCTGCTGACTCTCCCATAATTGTTCCCTGGAGCTTACTTGATCTATAGTCGTCGTCAAGATTTAGAGAAGTAACCATCACGTTTGAAGAATGAATTGGAACCTTGACTTGACCTCCTCGAATTTTTTCTCTCTGGATACCTTCAATGTGAAATGTCGCATGCTCAGTGTTTACCTTTTCGACCTTGCCTTCTACTCCCTTGTATTCTCCTCGCATTACCCGGACAGAATCGCCCTTGACCACGCGTATGTTCTTTCTTCCATACTGTTTACGCAGTGACTCTTCTAGTACAGCGCCAACCATCTTATCGCGCCGGTGCTTAGGAATATGGATCAGTTTTGGATTAATACCTGTCATAATTTTCTCACCTATACTATCATGCCCGCCAAGTTGGCTATTCTTGGCCATTTCTCTGCAGCCTCTGATGCTACAGGTCCTTTGATATCTGTTCCTTTGATTTCGCCTTCCTGTGTCACGAGGACTGCAGCATTGTCTTCAAAGGCTATACGCACACCGTTAAGCCTCCGTATTGGGTATTTCTGCCTGACGATGACTGCACCAAAAATCTGCTTGCGCAACTCTGCCGGACCTTTCTTGACAGTCACAGTGACGAAATCTCCAACTGCTGCTGCCGGCTGCCTCGAGTGCCTTCCTTTGTACCTTGTCACTTGCGCAATACGCAATATCTTCGCACCAGTATTGTCAGTGCATACTAGGCTTGCGGTAACTGGAATAGCCCTTGTAATATACGGGCGGAACTCTTCGACTCCCTTTGCAGAAACCGCTCTTGACTTAGCTCCTGCTGCCATCCTTTGTGTTCACCTCAATCACTACAAATGAAACTGTCTTGGCGAGTCGCCTGCACTCTGCAATCCTTACTTCCTCTCCCTCTTTGACCTCGAGGCAGGATGGAAGATATGCATGTACTTTTGATTTGCTTCTTTGAAATCGCTTGTACTTTGTAACCACTCTAGGGTATTCCCTTGATACTACAACCATCTTAGGTGCCTTTGCACTTGATACAGTGCCTGCCAACAATTTGCCTCTTACAGACAGTGTACCATGGAATGGACAGAACTCGTCTTCACAAGCCTTCCGAGGGGAACCAACCGAGACGCCAATGTTTCTAACCATAATTTATCATATCACCCATTATTTAACCGTGAAATACGATCCTCAGGTCTTCCTATCAATGCGGAACCACTTATAAAGCAAACGCAAGAAGGTGTTTGAAGCTGGAGCCTTTTTGCTGCCCTTTTTGCTACCTGTCTTACAAGGGAATCTTTGCTTATGAATATCGTACTCTTCGTTTCAAATACAATTGTGCCGACTATGCCCTGTAAAGTTGAATCTGAAGATTCAAGTATTTTTGCCTGAAGGCCTACGATCCCTCGTGAGAGAACGCTTTGGCAGGTTGGATTCATTTCTGCATTTTTCTCTCGTTCATTATTGTTTTCATGCGAGCAATATCTCGCCGGAGCCATCTAATGCTGCCTGTCTGCTTCTTAAGGGTGCCCTTTGACTTTTCAAGCTGAAGCTTTCCAAGGTCAGTTTTGAGCTCAGCAAGCTTGTCACTCAGATCCTGATCGTTCATCTCTCGTAATGTCTTTAGCTTAAGTCTCGCCATCCTGCTTGCCTCCTTTTTGTTCTTCGCCTGCCGCTGACGCCTGTTCATTCTTGGCGGATTCTTCGGTTCGAGGACTTGGCTGAGCTGCTGACGCCTGCGTGTCTATCTCTCCATTCTTAAACTCAAATTCTTGCGGTAGTGATGCCTTGGATGCAATTCTCAGCTGGATCCCCATCAAGCCCATCTTGGTTAGTACATGAGTAATCCCTGTCTTGACTATTTTATCGGAAACGTCGCCGCTCTTTGGTAAAATGCCGATTGTATGTTTTTCAAAGTGAGCGCGCTCTGTTCTAAGTTTTCCAGAAATCACAACCTCAACTCCCAGCGCGCCGGCGCTCATTATTGTATTGAGCGACCACATGGCTGCCCGTCTAAATGCGGTGCCTCGCTCAATTAGCTGAGCAATTCTATTACACATTATCTGCGGATTAAGCTCCGGATTTGGAATTTCAAGAACTGAAATCTGAGGGTTTTGCAGGCCAAATTTTTGCTCGATCTTGGTCATAAGGTCCTTGATGCCCACGCCTTTCCTGCCAATGGCAAGTCCAGGCCTGGTAACATAGACAGTTATCCTTGCCCCCACAGGAGTCTTTTGCACCTCAATGCCTCCATACCCTGCATCCTTGAGCTCTTCGGCGAGAAATTCATTGAGCTCCATGTTGCGAAAGTTATTCTTAATTACATTTTTTACTGCACTCATTCTTTATTGCTTGCCTCCTGTGCAACAAGCTCTACATGAACCAAGGTGTCAAACTTTGGACTTGATCTACCCATTGCTCGTGGCTGAAACCGCTTAAGTTTAGTGCCTTTATGCACCGCTGCACTCACGATTCGCAGTCTGTCAAGATCCATACCCTTATATTCTGCATTAGATTCAAGGTTGTCTAAAATTCTCAGGAATTCAGATGCAGCCTTTTTCGGGAATCTGCCAGCAAAAAATCCATCACGTATATTCGACCTGTGTGCTACCTCGTTATTGTATCGGCGGTACGGAATGGCCTCTTTGCGGGAAATAACATTCTCAAGTAACTCCCGTGCCTTTTCAATTGACCTGCCTTTAATGGCGACAGCTATCTCCCGGGCATGTTTATGAGAGATGTCTTTTTCGCGTATTGATGCACGTACATGTTTTGTTTTATCATAACTTTGAAAGGCATAACCAAACTGTGGCATGCTTATCACTTTAGTGGAACGTACAGGCTTGATCTAGACGCGCCTACGCCTGGTGTACCATGTTGAACACGCTTGTTTGTAATCGCATATTCCCCAAGGTAATGTCCTATCATTTCTGGCTTCATGCTAACCTGTACAAAATCCTTACCGTTATGAACGTAAATAGTGAGACCAACCATGTCAGGAAGAATAATCATGTCACGAGCATGTGTTCTCAATTGACCCTTGAGCTTTCCGTCTCTTGCAAGCTTGAGCTTCTCTCGAAGCTTTCTCTTTTCGTCATTCATATAAGAGCTGACGCGCTTATCAAGCGATCTGCGCTGTCTTGAATTGAGAAGCGGAAGCAGATTCTCTATTGAAAGCGATTGCAATTGTTCAGGACTGTAACCTTTAAACTTAAACTCACGTACCAATTAGATCACTGCATCTCTGGCTTCTAGGCCACTTTTAAATCTAACGAGAAAAGAAGCCTTTCTATACTAAAGCCAACTTCGTTGCAAGATCTCTTGCTCCTTCGGGTGTCTTGAACTTGACAAAGGCTTTCTTGCCACGAATTGTCCTCGTAGTGTTAACCTCCTCGATGTCGGCCTCATAGAGTATATTGATGGCATCGATGATCTGCTTCTTGGTAGCCTTTTCTGCTACAATGAAAGCAAGCTTGTTCTCTTTTTCTATCTGGTTGAACGTCTTCTCTGTAACATAAGGGGCGAGTATCATAGTTGCTGCTTGCCCTGAAGTCATGTCGCTCTTTGGCCTAGGCGCGGCAACTTGTTTCTTCTGTGTGACAGGCGCTGGCTTTATTGCTCTTTCCTTGCTCACTTTCCGATAACCTCCAGTACTTTGTGCACAGGTGCCTGCAGCCTTTTCATGTATTCAATTGCACCCTGAGAGAAGATTGTTAGCCTTATTGGCTTTGAGCCAGGCATCAGATCAAGGATACTTACATCCTTGGCATGCTTGATGTCTACGCCTATTACTGACTGGGAAAGCCGGACAAGTTTAGAATCGTTTCCAACTATAATGAGGGCACTCGTTCCAGACCGAGTTGACCTTCCCCTGCGCCTTGCCGTTCCTGATCTTGCCTTTCGTACCATGCTTGCCCGAGCGATGTCATCTCCTAGTCCAAGGCGTGTCAACGCATTCTTGAGATCTTTGGTTTTTGCTATTGATTCAATGTCGTTTGAGACAACTAGAGGAAGTTTGACCTCATTACCTATCTTGTGGCCACGTCGTTGTACCAGCTCCTTTTTGGCTGTAACTGCTATTGCAGAGCAAAGGCCGAGCTGTTTTTCTTTATGATTGATTTTTTTGTAAAAGATTTTCCAAGATTCTGGCGGGTGGGCAACTCGTCCATGTCTTACGCCAGCAACACCTGCAGCCTGGCCTGCCCTAGGAAAGCCTTCTCCTCGAGCCCTTGCAAGGCGGGCAATCCCAAGCCCTGTATTGCGGGACTCAGCACTGACCATCTCCCCAGCTGCCGGATATCGTCCTTGTCTTTGGTATGAATGCGAAAGAACGTTCACGTATACTTTATGAATTACTTCAGGTCGGTATGGAGTATCAAAAACTCTGGGTAGTTCTATCTCACCCGATTCTGTGCCGTTTATTTGAATAACTTTGGCTTTCATTTCACAACTACCTCCAAGACCTTTGGCTCAAGCACCTTCTTTGACACACTGCGTATTGGCTGTCTCATCTTTACCAACCGCTTTGGAACGCCTGGGATTGAACCTCTTACTACAATGTAGTCGCCTCTAACGAGCCCAAAGTGTTTAAAGCCGCCTGGGGGATTTATTGAATTCTCTGCGTCTTTGTCCGTGTTTGAAATTATCAATATCCGCTTATTGTATTCGGTTCTCTGATGGAATCCCCGCTGACCCTGCCTAGCGACAGTATACATGACTACAGCTGGTGAGATTGGACCCAACGTACCTACAGCGCGGACACTCTTTCTTGATTTGTGTTGTTTTCTCTTAACGCCAAACCTAGTAATTGGACCTTCTATTCCTTTGCCACGAGTTATGCCAAAAACATCTATATTCTGTCCAATTTGAAAAACATCAGCTATTTTTATTTCCTTTCCCAGAATGTTTTTTACATAATCATATTGCGACCTAGCCTCTTCGCCAGAAACTGCCACTTCAAAAACGAAAGGTACTTTTTGTGCAAGGCCGATTGAATTTGGAGATACTGCAACAACCGCCATCACGTCGTTTGCAATATCCAGGAGAGATTCTACCTGTGATAATCCATCATCCTTAATCTTAGAGTCAAATTTGCGCGACAGCTCTTTTGGTAGGTCCTTCGCATAGACATCAAATATGGCATGCTGACCGTGAAGATCGTGTTTGTAGCCGCGAATGCCGATGATCCTTATCGGCGGCGTCGCAATTACAGTTGCAGCATTCAACAGCTGCTTGCCAAAATTTGGAGTCTTCTCCCTATCATCCACTGTCAAGATCTGAATGCCGCCAGCTTTGAAACCTGCAAAACCTAAAAGAGAACTCTTCTCTGCTGCAAGTTGGGGCCAGGTTCTCACCCTCGCCTCCAAACTCTTAGCTCTTGCTCTTGGTCTAAAAGCAATGCTACCCCTTCTGGGGGCACTATACTTACGGTGACCCATAGATACTGCACCACACTGGCTCTCCCTTTAATAAGTCATTTGACCCCAACTAGATAGTAATAGCAATCACCTGAAAAACATCCAAATTCGACAGTAAATATTCATAATGCGTATTGTCAGATTGTCACATGGCGGTATAGCGGGACATTGTAATAGATGAGCATGCTCATCGACACACACACCCACACAAACTGCTGCTATTTCAGGCAACAAGTAGTCCACGTAAACTATAAAGAAATTTTTGGGGCTTATGGTCTAAACTCTTGTGCAAATTGAGCTCATTCTCAGACTTGAAGAATTTGCCACATGCATGGCATACAAATGGCTGGGCTATCCTAGCCCGGGGATTAGCGTTGTCGCCGCTGTCAGTAGTCGGACCAATGCTGGAAGCAGACATATTACTAGTAGCTCATTTAGGAGCACTATTAAATTTATAAGTTACACTAGCGGTTCTTGATAGAAGATGCACTTTTTATGATGAAAACGGATACATATCCGTTTTGCTTTGTTGGATATGTTTCTATGTTTCTATGGGATGAGAAGATATACATCTCCGATCGATGGTTATTCTAGAATCTCTTACTAAATAGTTGCTTTGCTTGGTCCGAATTTCTTGCCCGTGGCCAAACAAGAGCAAACAATGAGGATGATGGCTGGGCTGTACCAGATAGATATCCCCACCCAGGAAACGAAATAACAGTAAAGCCTTGGTGACTAGAGCTTGTAGCGTTCCATCAAAAATGTAAAAATTGAATTGGTGTATTTCGCATAGACTCCATTTCCATCAAATAACCAATCTGCTTTTCTTAGGTTATTTACAGAAAGCCCAGTTCACTCGTATATGCTGCGTGCGTTCAAGATTTCTTCGAGGGTCTAGTGACACAATATCTTGGCGATCCTTGCGGAAGTTATATTGGCCTTACTCCTAAACGCTAAGAGCTCGAGCATATATAATTTGACTATTACATCTTGATTTACAATATTGGTTCATGTGTGCCAGCACATGACGTACGTCTTTGGTCATGTAGGGTTCAATTGCATTCTATAACAAGCTTATAACAGAAGAATAGATTCTTCAGGAATCGGATGAGCAGGCTTCCGGAGGTTATTGATTCTAGCTTCACGATGCGTTGGCCTGTCATAGTATCTCTTTGATGATCTTATTTAGGCCGAGCTGAATGTTCGGTTAATTGTAAAGTGCTATTCAATATGGCTAGAGTTCCAAGCACTGCTTCTTCCAGTCTTACAGTTTCAGTGCCTTGATTTGGGAACATGTTTACAACATATTCATAGGGGCTGATGTTGGCACGTTCCTTGGCAAGGATCTCATGAAGGCCGTGCTTGGGTGCTCCAAACGCAACTAGAATGTTATGAACATTTCTGGTGTGTTCAGCAAGTCTGGCCTCGATGTTTTTGAAGTAGCGACCCTTTCTCGACGTAAGGATTATAGCGGTTTTTTCAACGCTTGCAAGAAGCTTTGAAATTGAAGGAATCTCTTTTACTTCATAACCCCAATAATCAAGAATGTCTTGCTCTGTTGCTTGGATAGCCTTGAGGTTTGGATACGACGAGGTGAACCTGACATTCACTTTCTTACCTTCAAGACCCTCACCTACAAAGGGCACAAGACATCCTAGACCAACTTCAACAAATAGTTGACCCTTAACTTTGACGATAACACCTGTGCGGACATCACCTGCTTTCACCTTGTTGATGTCTTCAGATACCCTATGGTGAGGTGCCTTTAGCGGGTGAAGTATGCCTGCGTATTGGAGCTGATGCATCATGGGAAAGAGCATTTTTCGGAGGTACTGGGGTGTGTCAAGATAGCGGAGTATTATCCTGAGCAATTCAGGGTCGTCTTTTTCGAATTGAGATAGAGCATCATGATAGATGTATACCCTCTTGACTCTAAAAATTGAGCAGGCACGAGCAAATTGTGCTATTTTTACGCTTTTGTCGCGCTTTGTCTGCTCATCAGAAAGTGAGGAGTCTGGTATTGTGATCCAAAGATTAGGCATTACTCCCCTATCAGCTCTTCAACTGTACCTTTCAAAAAGCCATTTGATCCAAAGTAAGTTCCCCTTAAAACTCCTTTTCTGTCGATAATTATGACGGATGGGGTGCCGCGTAAAGCATATTCGTCAAAAGTCTTAGCTGAATACTCCTTTGATTTTAGGTATTGTTTGACGCGCTCAATCAATACCTGTCTATCTTTTTCAGCATATGACCGAAAGCTAGGGACGTTGGCTTCGATAAAGTCCATGACCTTACTGTGGGTCAGCGGGCCGGATTGCTTGACTAACATGTCCATAGCAACAGGAAAAGGTATTGTGTAAGGTAATTTGTTGCCGTCTCTTACCTGGCCAATGTTACTGAATGAACGATATGTCTCTCCTACGACTTCGCCCGTACTGACTAACTTTTGAAGATTCTCAAGAGTGTTCTTATCAAAATCCTCAAAGGCGGTTGCAAGACCCAGAACCGTGAGGCCTTTATCTCTATATCTTCTATAAATATCAATTACTTCAGGCATGCTGTAAAGGAAGCAGCCAGGGCAATTGACCTGGAATACTTCAACTAGCACAACATTGCCTCTCTCCTTGTCAATGTTTGTTGGTTTTCCCTGTACCCAGCTCGAAACTTCCAGGTTTGGAGCTTTTGTGCCTATTGTCGCTACCATTGTTAATCCAGTTTACCGGGATCTATATAAATTGGTTTTATCATGCCCCGCGCTTTGAGGCCCTGTCTTTAGCCGTTGCTGCGTATTTTTGAATTTCATCCTCTTCTGCCTTTCGCATTGTCTTTGCCTTGGTGTCGATTATGGCCATCTTCAGGTGCCTGGTGCTTGTCTTTTCCTCACTAACCAGATATATTGACTCAATAGCAAGGGCCGCACCTTCGTCAAGACCAATGTCCGGCTTGTAGCTTTTTTCCAGGAATTCAGTCACTTGATCGCTCCCTGCGCCGATCGCGACGGCATCATAGCCGATATATGTGCCACTTGGGTCTGTCAGATAAAGGGCAGAACCATTCTTGTCAACGCCTGCAAGTATCAAAGCAACGCCAAATGGCCTGACACCTGCATACTGTGTAAATTGCTGAGCCATGTCTGCGAGGTTCTTAGCAACACCTTCAACATCTACGGGCTCATCGTATATCAGCCTGTTGCTCTGTGCAAAGAACCTTGCATGGTCGACCTGAGTACGTGCATCGGGGATGTATCCCGCCGCAGCGACGCCTATATGATCGTCTACTTGAAAGATCTTTTGGGTAACATTTGATATCTGGAGCTTTCTTGTTTTTTCCTCAACTGCAAGGATTACTCCATCCGTACTTTTAACGCCTATCGCAAGTGTTCCCCGTCTGACGGTTTCAATTGCATATTCTACCTGGTAAAGCCTTCCGTCTGGAGAAAATACTGTGATGGCTCGGTCATAACCCGCTGCTGCTGGTAACAATTCGATCTAATTTTTTTGTAACGTTCCATTTAAGCCTACCTATGAGGGAACGCTCTAAAGCAAATGCAATCTTGCATGATTTTAATTAAGTATCGTGGCAGGAACAGTGATGGTTCAGGATGAGGTGACGTTTTTCGGCCACCCAAATATTCGATCGCTTCATGCCAAGACTATTGAAATAACGAAAGATGAGCACTTGACACCTAGAGGCGACTGCATAATAGGGGTAAAAGCCGACAAGGCCTGCGCTGATTTGGACGAATCATTCAAGCACAGGCTAAAATCAAACTCGTCAGTGGTCAGAATGGAGATAATGGTCGGAGATGAATCATTCCTTATATCAGGCATGGGTGACGGACGGCTTAGCATGTTAAATGCCCATGACATAGTAATACGCAAGACAAATTTTGTATGCCCGCGAACTATGTCGGTTCTATGTGACAAGGCGTCTTCAGACATGCCAAGGAAATTAGTAAAGATGCTGCAAGACCAAGAGACAAAGGGGATATTCAGAATCACACTTGAATGATCTCACTTTTTGGTTTGCTTTTTTCCTCCGATCATTATTGCATAATCTTCACTTTGCAGTGTCCTAGCCAAAGCAGTGTTTAGTATCTCAAATGCAACGTACTCTTTGTAGTGGTCGTCTTTGCAAAGGTTGCAGGTGTACTTTCCATTAATCTCCGTAGCGAATTTTTCGTCTTCAAATATGCTCTTTAGAACCTTCAGCAACCTTGAACTGGTCTCCCAGATGAGCTTAGATTGGTTTTCAAGGTTTGGGACACTATAGCTGAACGCACACAGAGTTGGCATGTAATATTTTCTGACAGCACCCCTCGCTTCCACCATCTTGGTGACTTCGATCAGGCCAGCATTCTTGAGAATGTCAAGATGGTGCCTGATAGTGGTTGTAGCCTTCTTATGTCCAGCGCGTCGAAGTATCTTGTTTATCTCTTCTGTAGTCATTTGCTTATGCCTCAAGATCTCTAGGATCTTTATCCTAACAGGGTCATTTAGCGCATGAGCTGATTGATATCCCAGTGTAGTCACTCCTTTCAGCCTGACCTCGTTCTCAAAAAGCGTTCCAACCATGGTGACGACAAGAAAAGAGCGTATACAATTACGTAAAAAGAGTATTATCAGTTCGTTTTGCCTTGGCTGTTAAATATTTTAACAGTTATAAGTTTATTATACTTAATATCTGATCAATGTATATTTGATACACAAATTATGATTGAAGGAATAATGTTATCAAGAATATGATAACAATCTAAGAAATATCAAACCATCTGAATTAAAATATGAAGCTAACCATCCAACTTTAGATGGATATGCATGCTTTCGACATTACATTCTAGCAAAAAATAGTTATGGCCAGACCTAAAATGGAGTTATAGCCTGCGGCCGCTTATTTGCTCATAGGCAAAGATGTAGCGCCTGCTCAACTCATTAACCACTGACGAGCTGATTTGAGGGGATTCCGGTTTTTTGCCTTCCTTGGCAAGCCTCTCTATTTTGTCCTTAAATCCAATCTTGATAAGCCAGTCCCGCAACAACTGTTTGTCGTAGCTTTCCTGAATTTTGCCTGGTTGGTAGGCAGCTTTGAGCCATAGTCGGTATTCATCGGGTCCAAGCGAGTCTCCAAGGACTATATTGCCCTTTTCATCAAGGCCAAATTCGAACTTGACGTCTGCTATGATAAATCCTGCCCTATCAACGACCGCGCTCATTTTCTTGTAAAGAGATATTGATGTCCTTTCAAGGAAATCATAATCGTTGTCAGACAAAATGCCCAAAGAAATTACTGTGCTGCGATTAATAGGTCTATCATGCTCTTCAGATTTTGTGGTAGGATCGAATATTGGCTCAGGCAATTTCGAACCCAAAACTGGCTTGAAATCTGAAGTAAGCTCTTTTCCCAATCGTTCTTTATGCCGTTCGGTAAAGCTACCGTAAAAGTATCCTCTTACCACACATTCAAGAGGTATCATTTGTAATTTTTTGACCTCCATTTTATCCTTAGCCACAACTTTCAGCATATGGTGGGGAGTTTCAAGTGTATCAAACCAGAATTCTGCAAATTTGCATAGGACCTCGCCCTTTTTTGGAATCGGCGTCGCCATCTTGACATCAAAAGCAGAGATGCGATCTGAGAAGTGGAACAGAATATTCCCACTGTCAAGCTCGTATATGTCCTTGACCTTTCCGCTACGCATCAACCTCATGCTTAGATTGGCTAGATTTGGATGCAATAAAAAATCTATCTGAAGTGATTGAAAGACATTTAACGGTGCTGACAATCATCTTATCCAGCCAGACATGGTGAACAGCGACCTTCTTGCCAT
The DNA here is from genome assembly GCA_025924355.1 of Nitrososphaera sp. GTDB lineage: Archaea > Thermoproteota > Nitrososphaeria > Nitrososphaerales > Nitrososphaeraceae > Nitrososphaera. The sequence continues at coordinate 23,931 of JAICEE010000002.1, read as the reverse complement.
AGAAAGACCAATACGTGTTGGCATAATAGGGGGAGGTCAGCTTGGAAAGATGATTGCCCATGAAGCGAGGAGAATGTCACTTAAGGTCATTGTTCTTGATCCCACAGAAGGATGCCCGGCTTCAAGCATTGCAGACGAGCAGATAGTGGCTGATTTCAAAGATGAAGACGCAATAATGCGACTAGCAGAAAAAAGCGATGTTCTAACCTATGAGATAGAGCTTGCAAATTCTGCGGCTTTAAAGACTCTCGAAGTAAGACACTATCCAGTCCGGCCGGCACCAGAAACACTTCATATTGTCCAGAATAAATTTAGACAAAAGTCTTTCCTGAGGCTACATAAAATTGATGTCGCAGATTTTGAGCGCGTTAGATCAGAGGATCACCTATACCAATTGAGTGATAACTTTGGCTTTCCCGTCATGCTTAAGGCATGTGAGAACTCATACGATGGCCGTGGCAATTTTCTAATAAGCTCGCGTGAACAAGTGCCTGAGGCCTTCAACTATTTTTCTGGAATTGAGATTATGGTGGAAAAGTTTGTCCCTTTTACAAAGGAGATATCGATAATGGTTGCCCGTAACCCTAGCGGAGAGGTAGCGTCGTTCCCCGTCGCAGAGAACATACACAAAAAAGGCATTTTAGACACTTCGATAGTGCCGGCAGGAATCAATCAAGAGGTCGAGTTAAAGGCAAAAAGGATGGCGGAGATGACCATGGAGGTATTAAAAGGGGCAGGAATATTTGGAATAGAGATGTTTGTTACAAAAAAGGGTGATGTCTTGATAAATGAAATCGCTCCAAGGCCGCATAATTCTGGGCACTATACTAATGAAGCCTGCTCCGTCTCGCAATTTGAGCAGCACCTGAGGGCTGTTCTTGATCTGCCATTGAGCAAGCCTGAATTACTTTGTCCAGCGGTCATGGTTAACATACTTGGAAATGAACAGTCGAGTGGGTCTTATGCGATCAAGGGCCTCAGACGGCTCTTGAGTGTTCCAGGCGTTAAACTCTATGTATATGGCAAGAAAACATCTAAGCCGGGACGCAAGCTCGGTCATATTACTGCGACGGGCAAGACAGTAGAGGAGGCGCTTAGGCGAGCTGCTAATGCTAGAACCAGATTTGAACTAACTGCCAAAATGACCAAGGAAGTACCGGAATGAATGGTCCTCTAGTTGGTATCATAATGGGAAGTGATTCCGATCTTCCCGTAATGAATGAAGCTAAGCAATTCTTGGATTCATTTGGAGTGGCTAACGAAATCACAATCGTGTCTGCACACAGGACAACAATGAGGATGGTTCGCTACGCCACAACTGCCAGGAAAAGAGGCATGGAGATAATAATCGCAGGTGCAGGAGGAGCAGCTCATCTTCCAGGCATGGTGGCTTCACTAACTATTGTGCCAGTAATTGGTGTTCCCATCAAGACAAAGAGCCTTGATGGCCTTGACTCGCTTCTTTCGATTGCTCAGATGCCTCCCGGCGTGCCTGTCGCCACTATGGCGATAAATGGAGCTAGGAATGCTGGCATACTTGCTTGCCAAATCCTAGGAATAAAATATCCAGGCATTGCAATAAGTGTACAAAAATACAAGCACGAGCTAGAGAGCAATGTACTCAAAAAAACAAGAAAGCTTGAGAAATCAGGTGTCGCACGCTATATGGGAAAGGCATAGAATAAATTTATTTGTGGCTGCAGAATTGTATGCTCTTTGTGGAGCACAAAACTATTCATTTTGCTCGAGCTAAATCAAACGAAGAAGACCATGACAATGGAGATATCGATCCCGTCATAATAAAGAAAGTCTCTGTACATGACAAGATGGCAGAAGAAATGAAGCTAAGCCAGATTGACGGTGAATCACTTCCGCTTGGCTCGCACCCTTTTGAACGTAAACAGTATTACAGCCAGAACTTTTCAATGTCACCTAAATTCGTCACGAACAAGGGCTTGGTGAAGATCAAAGGTAAAAACATTGACTTTGTCCAGTTACTGCAGAGGAATTAAGAGCATGCCAAATATAGACCCAACTCCGTTGCCATATGGTCCTCTCCAGTATTATCACGTCCACTTTATACTGGAGATAAAAAGCAATGATAACGATAAATTTCTAGCAAGATGTAAACCGATAACAAAAGGATATTTCGATAGTAGGCGCATGATCGATGTCAAGTGGACAGGCGAGGACAATTTCGCACAGGTGTTACAAGCGGACGCTACTCTCACAGGCATGCTCAAGGAAGTCATAATGAAGGTAGGCGAAATAACGGTTGACCCACAAGAGGACAATATCAGGATCTACGGCAAATGGGTCCATGAGGAGAACCTTGTATTCGATGCGGCCATGTTCGAAATTGCAGACAGGATAGCCATACACATTAAGAATATGGTTCAAAAAAGGGGTTAGATACCGTTCCTGTTTTCTGTAAACGTGTTCATAACTTACCGCATGGAGCAAGTTAACTTTAATAATAATAGCTCAGTGGCAATTTTGTGGAAAAGCAAGTATCTTCCAAGTCTAGTTTAAAATTTACTGATAAAACAGTAGTTATCACCGGCAGTGGAACAGGTATCGGACAGGCAATAGCTAGAAAGTTCGCCGAGAACGGCGCCAATATTATCATCATGGGCAGGAGGAAAGAGCCACTGGACCATACTGCAGGCATCTTAGAGGAAATAGTTGCTTCTTCGGGTTCTTCCGGCAAGTTGGGCGTTTTTCCAGGTGTAGATGTTGCCGATGAGGCCGGGATTAATTCTATGTTTGAAAATATTCGGAAGAAGTTCGGTGGAGTCGATATAATAGTAAATAATGCTGGTGTGTCAGGACCTGTCAAGACATTTACCAATGCAAGCGTAAAGGAGTTCCGTGAGGCCGTTGCCATACATCTTACCGGCACATACTGGACATCTATCAGCGGTCTAAGTGCTATGAAAAGAGGTTCAAAGATAATCACAATTGCAACGTTTTTCACAGAGGAAAATCGCTATGAGCAGAGGCCATATAGGTTTAGAACACCCTATACCGCTGCGCAGGGCGCCAAGAACCGTCTTGCGGAAGCACTGGCTTGGGAGCTTGCAGAACGCGATATACGATCTATTGCAACAAACCCAGGGCCTGTCCACTCCGATAGGATTTACAAGACAGTATACCCAAAGGCTGCAGCAGAGTTTCTACGGATTGGAGGCTATCCTGGGCTAAGCTCTGTTGAGATTGAGAAGGTTACTGCTGGAGCGCTTCCGCTACTAGGTGAGCCTGCCGATGTAGTATCAGAAGGGGTCTCACAAGTTGCGAGGGAGATCTCTATCTCTCGTGGTCAGGCTCCAGAGGAGGAGAATATCAACAAATTATCAGAGACTGTCGCAGGCGCTCTTGCGAAGATGCAAGAGATTGCCGAAAAGATCCAAAGCAATACGAGCAAGATGATAGTAGACGGGGAATTCTTGAAGCAGGAAGAGGTAGCAGACATGGTCATGAATTTATGCGATGACAATATTAGTAGGTTAATAAATGGGAGAGTCATTCCAAATGACCGCGTATTCTATCCTGTCAAACCCGTAGTCGGCACGGCAGTTGATGGCTTAGCGCAGCCTGATGTCAGAGAAAAAGTTATAGTTATTACGACCAGCTCGTCAGCAAAGAGGGACACCGAAAGAGTAAAGGAACTTGCAAACCTCGTGCGCGGAGCTGGAGCCAAGGATGTAATCGTACTTGCACACAACCATCAAGACATGACCCAATTTGTTGAATATCACAACCACACGATCGACATGCTAGATGAAGAAAGTGTTCATCGAATATTTAATGCTGCGAAGAAAAGGTCCAGTAGGATTGATTCAATCATCCACTTTACAGGGGATTATGACTATAACGTACCTCTGAGTTCACTTTCAAGAAAACAATGGGATGCATTGGTTGATAACTTCATCTACATTCCTGGACTGATAACCAAAGAAGGTGTGAATGCTATAGCCCCAGAGGGCTCAGTTCAGGACCCTACTAAATTCAAAGACTCTAAAGGTGCTATTATCATAGTAGGCCCTGATGCACCTGTTGGTAAAAAGATCTCTGGTTTGGTGAGGGCAAGGGCAGATGTTTTCCGCGGAGCGCTTCGACCATACACTGCAACTATAAACCAAGAACTGAGTGACGTACTTGGCTCGAGTATAAGGCTGTATTTAGTGCTTGCAGGGAACAGCGAAGGTTTAGAACCAGACAATGTCAAACTTTGCAGGGCCGCATTAAATCTTGCATCAGGCGCTGCTGTCAAGAGAAATGAGGCGATATTCTATATCGACGAAGCAAGGGAATAGTGCCCTCTCTCAACTGAATGGGAAATCTTGGTCAAATTGTTTTATAAAAGCTAGATGATTGTCAAAATAGCTGTATATGGTACGTTCCTAATCAATACCTTAAACTTAGCCCGTCTAAAATGAAGGTGATGGCTACTGCTATTAGCATAATTGCCAATAATCTTTGTAGTAGCATGTCCTTAGTCATGCGCGATAACCTTGCTCCTATCTGAGCACCAGCAAAGGCACCTGCTGATAAGACAACTGCCTGCAGGTAATCGGGGTGTCCCAAAACAGAATGTGTAAAGACGCCAGCAATAGCTGTAATCATCAGTGTAAATTGGGACGTTGGTGCAGCTCTATGCATTGTCAGGCCAAGCACAAGCAGCATAGCTGGTACAAATACTATCCCGCCTCCTACGCCAAATAGACTCGATATTATGCCGGCTCCAAATGAAGCAGCAAAGACTGCAATCTGCAAAGGCAACGAACGCCTTTTGGCTCGGAGATCTTTTAGAACTGATTTTTTATATACAACGTAAACGCCAGTGAGTATTAGCAATATCCCAAAATACAGTTTGAATGTATCTTCTTGTAAATATTCAGACAGGAGAGCCCCAAGCACACCACCGGGTATCGAGGAGGCAGCCATCTTTAGGCCAAGGGTGTAGTCAATCCTCTTTTGCCTGGAGTACTCTATAGTGGATGATATGCTTGTTGACATGACCGCAATAAGGCTTGTGCTTGCCGCCTGTGTTGGTGGCAGGTTCAACAACGTAAGAGCCGGGACCATTATTATACCGCCCCCCACCCCAAGCAGGGAACCCAACGTTCCAGCGCTCAGCCCAACAGCGATGAGAAATGCTAGTGTAGCAATATTGTCTAACAATGGTGTTGTATTCCTTTGTATGCCTAACAAAAGCTGGCAGGATAAAAATCGTTTGGGAAGCTCCTCTTCTTCTTATTGGCATTAAAAAATCCTTTTGGTTAGCACTTGAGGAGGGATGAATTTGCTGATCTTTTCTATGTTAACGATTGTTTTGTTTATCTTGGATAATCAAATAACTGGTTGAATGTGATTACTTCTACCGGTACTATTCGTTCCTTTCTCCTTAAAGATAATGAAGTGAGTTCAATGATCTCATTCTCTATTTTGCTATGATCTCTTGATAATAATTCCCTCATGTCCTGGTAGTCAGAAGCATTTAAGTATTTTTAGATAAATCCTGTAATGAATTTTAGTATATTGGGAACCTAAGGAATAAAGGAGCAGATGTTAGTTTTGGATTTTCATTTATGCTTGTATTACTTAATCCATGTTCAGAACGACTCAAAATATGTAGTATGAATTTCATGAACTTATAGTTTTATTAACCCCCCACTATTTTGAACAGCAGTATCAATATTGCGTGTAGTAATTGTAGGGTTCGGGGTGGTCGGGCAGAGTTTCGCCAAGTTACTGCTCTCTCGGTCAGCAGATCTGTACAATCGGCATGGCATAAAGCCTCGTATTGTAGCCTGTGTCGACAACAGCGGCTCAGCCATAGCGCCGCCGGGCCTCGATCTCAAGAGGCTTCTTGAGGCAAAAAAAACTAAAGGAACTGTTGGTGGTTACGAGAAAGGTAGCACCAAATTTGATTCCCTGCAAGTCATTGACAAGGTAGATGCCGAGGTGATGCTTGAATGCACTCCCACAAATCTCAACGATGGTGAGCCCGCGACCTCACACATTACCACGGCAATGAGAAGTCATAAGCACGTGATCTGCGTTAATAAGGGACCACTTGCCCTCGCTTTTCCCTCGCTTATCGAGCTTGCCAACTATAATGGTGTTATGTTACGATTCAGCGGGACAGTTGGCGGCGGGACGCCCATTTTGGAATTTGCTAAGCGCTGCCTAAAAGGAGACAGGATAACTTCATTCCAGGGGATCCTGAATGGCACGACAAATTACATACTGAGCAAGATGGAGCAAGGACGGACATATGATAGCGCAATGAAGGATGCTAAAGAAAAAGGCTATGCTGAGGCCAACCCCTCCCTTGATGTTGACGGGTTTGACGCGGCTGCAAAATTGGTTATTATGGCTAACTGGGTTATGGGAATGAAGGTAACCATGAAGGATATCCAGCGTACTGGCATCGTCAACGTAACATTGTCAGATGTGAAAAATGCAGCTGAACGGGGCAATGCAGTGAAATTGCTAGCAGTATGCGACAGCAGACAACTTCACGTCGCTCCTACAGAAGTTGCCAAGACAGATCCAATATGCGTTGATGGCACCCTGAATGCTGTTACATTTTCCTCGGAGCATTCTGGACAGCAGACGATAATCGGAAGAGGTGCTGGCGGGATGGAAACTGCAAGTGCAATGTTACGTGACCTGATAGAGATAAGAGAGGCAACATTTAGCTGAAGAATTCTGTCTGTTATGCGGGAAAATCGCTTCACCATAATTGAGTCCTTAGTAAAAGGCCTGAAAGCAGGACCAATATCCAAGGTACTTAAAGGAGGCAGATTTTATGGGAAGATATTTTTGATAGATATGATTGGAGCACTTGATGAGATACTTGGACAAACATAGTACAAAGAGCATTGAAGGATAGCCCAAGGACCGAATGTTAGACAGGCACCTAATAAGACCTAAAGTACTTGTTCTTCCAACAGATTTTGTCTGGACAACTAATGGGTGGTTCAAAGAAAACGTATTTCCATCATCGCTCACCTTGTTAACAGTATTTTAATCTATAACCTAGTGAGACTACCAAGGGCTCAATCTTCTTTGACTATCTCCGCTCTGATCAGCTATTAGCCCCGGAACCTCGAAGAAAAAATGTCTTCGGGATTAGCATATCAAAATAACGTATAAATATTGCAACTCATGATAGAATTTCTATAGGTTTACTATGAAAATTTTAAGCAAATCAGTCGATAAGATAAAAGGAATTTCAGATGCCGAGTCATACCTATGCATAGGGTGTCAAGTAAAGCCTGCAGAAATATTCCAAATAAACGGTGAGTACTGCTTAGACTGCTGGCAAGAAATAACACATACTAATCCTTAGGCATTTTAACAGGACATACTGATCCTCCAACCCGTGTTGCTCTGCTCTTCATACATGACCGTCCGATGTGCGGTCGTGAAGATAAGTCTCCTTGACCATTCTCTTGCTAATAAAAAACCCTTCTAAATAACGATTTTCAGAGTCACGAAATCTGGGAATTTAAGTTAGCTACACTGTACATGCCGGATACGATCTCCTTGCAAGGCATAATCTCGGGAAGACTACGTGGGTAAGCAAGCGGGAGCATCTGAGGCATATGCAGAAACATTAAGGGATCCTTAATGTAACAAATTAATTATCGTTCGCGCACCGATATTCTGATCGCCCTGAAGATTTTCGTATTATCAAAGAGTGAAACTGCAAAGCTTTTCGATAGCCTCTTATCTTCATGGCCACAGGATATTCTTCCAAAAGTGAAAAATATCAAAGTATATGAAATTGAGCGAGACAAGTGTCTGTTGGCTGCCGACAATATGGTTGCTGCCCAAGTTCGGGGTTTAGTAGTGCCGTTCCTTGGCAAGCAGGAAGACTTGCAACGCTTTCCTTCAGTGACAATAGACAGAGGTGCAGTGAAATTTGTTTGCAACGGCGCCAAGGTGATGCGACCCGGCATAATAAATTTTGACTCCTTCAAAAAAGGAGATATTGTAGTAGTAAAGGATCAGGCACATGGAAGGGCGCTTGCTGTAGGGCTTGCTCTTGAAGACAGCGAAGTAGCAAGAGGAATGACCAAAGGCTACGTTATAGACACAATTCATTACATTAGTGACAAAATCTGGGAAGCCTATAAGAAAATATAAGAGATTAGGAAGGTCTTCTTGTTTCTTCCCTATGGCCAGTTCTCGTTACATACAATATATCGATCCCGTCTCCACTTGCAGCATCGCGTTGGGTCGCAGACCTGATAGCCCTGGAAGCCAATTCTGTAACTGCCTCTTCAGACATATTTGGCTTAAATTCTGCATCCATAATACCAAGTGCCCCTTCTGCTCCTGTACCTACTGCAGCATAGTCATCAGGCAGTACTGAACCAAGTGGGTCAAGAGTATAGATTTCAGGTTTTTCGCTGATACCGCCCACAATGACCTGAGTTAGCAGTGGAAAGTATCTTCTCTCGAACATAATTACGGACATTAACTTTGCGATTGAGTTTGGAGGAACATCACGTCTCGTCTCCAGCTTCCGGATCTTGGCCAATGCCTCGACCTGCCTTACAAGCACCTGCATGTCGGCGACCATGCCAGCACATGCGGCTCCAACATGGTCCGTTACTGAAAATGTCTTTTTGATATTCTTATTCACTACAAAGTTCCCGAATGAAACTCTTTTGTCCGCTGCTAATATAACGCCATCATTGTAGGATATGCCTACTACTGTCGCCCCTGGCATGAATTCTGCAAACGCCATATGCGATGTACATCGCTGTCCAAGTTAGATTTAGTCGTTTCTATTGAAAAGACAAAAAAATTACCATAGCAGATTATGCTTTTACTGTCGCTAACGCTTTGTTACGTTGGTGTCGTGTATCCTGATGGCGTCAGCAACAAGCCTATTCTGTAACTCAAGGGCATCCTTACCTTCTGGGTGTTTTGCCTGCGCCACTGCCTCAGCAACAATGCTTATGACGTGCCTCATAAGGAATTCATCTCCTCTTGTGGCCTCAGCCCTGTAAGTTGGATTGGCTTTATTTACAAACACAATATTCTCAGTAATAAAGCTGTATCGCGAATCACTTTCATCTTCATATGGGATTACCTTGTAGCCTATCCTCTTGAGTGCAAATGTCTTCTTTAGTATTGGCTTACGTACATTCATTGTCTTAATTACAGAGCCGTCGGTCTGTGTTTCATTCACCACCTCTCCGGCTATCCCTTCAGGCATGTTAGTTAGGCTGCTTGAAGCATACGGTTCTGTGACAGCATGTGGTCGTGTACGATCTGCCTCGGAAAGTGCGGAACTCTCAAGAGAGGTCAGGTGGGTCTCCTCAGACTCTGCGATTTGCTGGTTGTCATCAGAATGCACCTTATGTCGATGCTTTTCATCTTCCTGAGCGAGAGTAGGCCTCACTCGTTCTCTTATTTGCACCATCTCGTATCCTTGTACCTCCTCTTCAAGTTCTAGATTTTCGATCATGGCCTGTCCAAGTATCTTGTCAATTTCGCGATAAATCCTAGATTCTTCCCGAGTTATCAGTACGTCTTCGTATTCAGTCAAACCAGGAATGACTCTATCAATGACAAAGGTTTTCATGAGCTGATTGAATTTGGCATATTCGCTATCCTCAATGATTGCAGACTTGTCAGCGAACCTAGTCGTCAGGCTGTCGCATCTGACAAAGCCTGTCACACGGTTCAGCTTTGTGTCAAAGCCAAAATTGCTGCGCATCACGATATGATTTCCAACCATGACAGCTATTCCGCGCTCGTCGTCAGATAGTGGTCTCCTAGCAATAACGATTTCGCCAGTTAATTTGCCGCCGTCTAGGTTGAGTGGTATCCTGTGCCCTTGAATTTCAGGGGCCTTAATAATCTGAGAACCATCAAAATTCCACTCTTTGAATTTCTCGGCAGTTTTAATGTATACTTCAAATAGCGGCTGCCTTAGTACTGCTAATTTTCGGATATCTTTCATTATTTTGAATATGTCCAGTTGGGTCTTTGCCCCACTCATGACAAGTTCTGTTCCGTCTCGCTTAAGGTGAGGCTCTTTTAGGTCATCGAGCCTCGCATTGCCCCTATAGAGCCTTTCAAGCACACCTGCATTGATGGCAAGCGCTTTCGTGAAACTTTCACGTCTTGTTCTTATTCTCATACTCTCAAAGGATGTGAGGAAGGATAGTCTGCCTGTACCATATCTGCCTGTTCTAATTCTTTTAAGCTTAGGTGAAACTGATTCGGTTCTTTTATGAGGAGAACCCAAAAGCAGAAATTTCTCCATTCCGCTCTGATCCATTCCTGCGTCATCTTCAATAACAATAGAACCATTGCTCAGGACAGTGACAAGAACTTTTGTTGCGTCCTCATCAAAGGCATTCTCTACAAGCTCCTTTAGAATCTCTGTGGGGGAGACCCAGGTTTTAGTGGCGAATTCCTTGAAAAATGAGGGATGAACCTTCATTTGAGCAGGCATTTTTCCAGAGCTGATACTTTCACACCTTTATTTAATACTTGTCAAGGTACGTTAATTGTTATACCAATTTCTTGTATTATCATAAAATTGCATATCTATGCTTGCATGCTCGGTTAATTAATGACTGCTTGAAGACTTCAAGACGGCAAAATTATGCAAGGTTATAAAGTGAATATTAGATAATACAATTTAATTGATGGACAATACAGATTTGTTTTTCTTTTGATCACTGACAATGTGCTGATCCCTGGTGTCCGGGTATTCTAGGGATTTATTGTTCATCCCGTTAGAGACTTAAATTCTGTCTCTTGCTAATTGTGTGCGAAAATAGCATCATAGAAATAGCCCTGCTTGCAAGCGACTCTCAATGGCTATCTCGATATCGCAAAGAGAGACGTTTTCTCGATCATCCCTTGGCTTGCATGATGATCATAGTTAATAGAATTCAAAGAAATAACAGACGATTATATCTTTTCTTTGTGCCTTCGCAATCTAGATATCCTTCTTTAAGCTTAGAAAGGTGCATGAAAAAGTGCAGCTGCGGCAGGGACTCAAGATCATTTGAGGCTTGCACAGCTCTTGGTTGCAACACGTTTGTCGTATGCACCGGTTGTTTCAAGGACGTTTCCGAATGTTCCTGCGAGGCTACGTAGGCTTGTAGCGCAAAATCGCGCCTATCTTGCCAAGACTGGCAAGCTGCGCTCCCTCCTCCGTCCTCCCTGAAATCACTTCAAGCCTGCACCCTGTCTTTAAGGCAAGCTCGTTAAGATAGTCCACTATGTCTTTGTCAACAACTTCAAGGTCACTACCAGAGCATGATGGGCATTGCTTTGAAAGCCATTCCTGCTTGGTCGCCATGATTTGCGACCTATCTACTATTATTGTCTGTATATTCTTGCAGGCCTTACACTTGATCTCCAGCTTGAAGTACATGATATCATCAGTTACTAACACTAAGTCTGCAATACCACTTTCCAGGGCCTTGACTACATCGTGAATACCATATATCCCAAGGCCTCGCCCGGAATGCACTTCGGTCATGAATTTTTTGATCAGTTGTTTTTCTTCCATTACCCGGAATTCCTGCAAGATTCCCTCTTTTTGCGCCTTTTCTATTAGCTCGCGAACGCCTTCTCCACCAGAATAGGACGTGTCAAGAGTTGCAATAACGCTCTTTTGCAGGCGGTAGTCAAGATACTCTTCTTTTAGAAAATTCTCCTTCGTCGGCCCTGGGCCTCCCACGATTGTGCCCTTTACATCATATTGATCTAGAAAAACCTGCTTGACATGCTGTGCCACTCTATGGTAATATTCATTTAACTCATTTTCTCTCAACCTTTCAAACCTCCTTGCAGACTGGCCACCTTGACGGTGCTTGCCAGCTACGCCTGAACTAAGCGAGTCAATAACTTCCCAGTGATCGCCTGTGAGTATGCCAATACCCGTCTCCTGGGTGTCTATTGATAGTATCCCAATGACCTTGTCGTCTTTCATCATTTCCTTTAGGTGATCGGTCCAAAAGTGATCGTCGCATCGATAAAGGCTGATTTGGACCGGCTTTGGAGGTAGCACAGGATATATCTCGATTTTTTCTTTGCCAATTCCTTTCTCATTTGGAATTGCTCCACAAAAGATAACAAGGCCATTTTCAGGTGTTTCCTTGAACAATTTTAGTTGTTCAATCGTTCTGCTAAGTGCGTCTTGCACATGGGTTCTGGTAAGGTCTGACTTGATGTTTGAAGCCGTGCCGGCTTCATTGCGAAGTTGGGAAATAACCTCAAATACTGGCCGACGAGGTGGAATGTAAACGGTGACAAGTTCAGTTCCGTGTCCAGATATACTTGACAGTTCGTTTATCATCTTAGTCAGCTTGTATCGTTTTACTGAATCCCACTTGCTGTTACCATCATTCGCCATTGAGTGTTGTAACAAGAAAAAGTCGTCCGCACATAATATAAGGCTTCAACTTCGCAGGTAGCTTTTAAGTGCGATGGCTGGAAAAAGTAGAGATCGGAAAAGATGCTACCAAGACTCGAATACATCAAGCAGGCTAGAGTTAGACTCGGAATAACTCAGAGAAAGCTAGCCGCTTTAACAGGGATCAGCACGTCTATGATAAATCAAATTGAATCCGGAAGATGCAAGCCCAGCTATGAAACCGCTCGCAAGATCTTTGAAGTCCTAAGCTCACTTGAAGGCCGCAGTTCGATGAAGGCGGGGGATATTTGCAGCCGTTCGCCAATTTCAGTGCAAAAGGACGAAAAGCTTCACAAGGCGATAGATGTTATGCGTGTCAACTCAATAAGCCAGATCCCAGTATTTGACTCTTCACGGGTTGTAGGCATACTTACAGAAGACGGGCTTGCCAAGGTGATGCTAGAAAAGAATGAAAAGGATCTGAGGAATATGCATGTCTTCCAAGCGATGGAACCTCCGCCTCCCATAGTCGATGTGTCGACCCCGGCCAAGGCTCTTATTCCACTTGTAAGATTTGCTAAGTCTATCCTGGTGAGCGAAAACGGTAATGTAATTGGAATTGTGACAACAACTGACACACTGAAAATGGTCGAGTAGTCTTTTATTCCTTCAACTTTTCAAGGCCAACACAGCAGTCAGCACATTTGATGCATTCGTTGCAAATACTAATCTCACTGTCGATGGGAAGTGTAGTTGCACAGAGAGCGCATTCCTTACTTGATTGCACTTAAGCTAACCAACCTGCTATAGATCGAAACACTATTTGAATCGTTCTGCCTGTGTGTCTGCGTTTTTTGGAATGGTTTGGACAGAACAGCTTCACGCTTTAATACTATCACCTCTACCGGTCAATAGCATCCTGACAAAAAGATAATATCACCACCAAAGCAAACCATACATAAAACATATTGCTTCCCTTATGGGGAACTAAAGTATGGAAATTCATGCTAGTCAATATTCGATGAAATTTTTTGAAAGCGAAGTTACTCATATCAAAGGTAATTTCATGCCAGCTGATAGCATAGTGAGGCTTTGATGTGCAGGCTGTATATTTTTACATCTAAGAGCCAGAAATCCTTCTAGAATCCAGAAACTAGATTTTGGAATAAAAATAGGATTCTAGAGCAATATTAATCAGTTGTCCTTTATGACTCTGCTCTCTCTCTCTCTCTGATTGATGAAAAAGGAGAAAATAATTCAAAGCTTGGATATATATATTCATTTAAATTCCTGTTCTAATATCGTCCGCCTCTTGCTCATCTGAAATAGATTGTCAGCTCTCTTAAGTGCCTCTTCTCTAGATCGCCTAAATACCATCGACTGAATGAGTAGATGGTTCTCCGGTATCACCATGCCTGTCTGGTCATCAGAGTAAGCTATTTTGACCGTATCACCTTGAACTCTCAAGATATCTTGGTGAATATGCACCATGTTAGTGTCACCATGAGGAAATCCAAGCTCCAGAGCCTTTCTTCTAACATCTCCTGTGCCCTTGGCTGAGCTGATAATTGCGACTCCAAACTCGTCTCGGAAGCATTCTAGTATTTCATCTTTGGTTGGCATAACCCCGTCACTAAACCTAACAAACATCTGGTGTAGGTGCATCATCCTTGAGGGTACCTTGAAAGCATCGACATAAAGGTTAGCGTTGGGGATAAAGTCCTTAACATCATCTTGATGATGAGGATTCCTGTCCCACTCAATTGAGTCTTTGACGGCCTTGGTGTCTTCAAGGTCTGCCCACCTTCTGACAAGTTCGATATCGAAGCGCTTGATCCTATCGCCAAACTCTTGAATCAGTGGCTGCATTACCCTGCCCATGCCGGATACATTACAGCTGCCTTGTATGACATATGTCTTGCCTGCAGCCTTGTCATAGTTAACACGTGAGTTATGGATCATATCTGCTACAGCCCGTTCGCCATTCCTTTCTTCTCCTCCCTGAAATATTGCAGGTTTGTTCAGAGGCTCATAGAAGTTCTTCTTATTGTCGTACCCTGCTCCTTCCTTTGCCGCATCTACTACCAAATCGCATTGCTCGACTGCCTCTTCAATTGAGCCTGTCACATTATAGCCTTGTTCTTTGAATCTTCCTATTGCTTCCTTTGGGACGTAAACATCATAGCGGTTTTCCATTGCCTCCTTCACCTTGTCGTCTATGCTATATTTTGCAACGCCGACTAACTGGATCTCTTTGTCGACTGCCAGCGCGCTTGCAAGACGGCGCCCAATATTTCCATACCCGTTAATGAACACCCTTACCAAAACAATCACACGAGGTTTATTACGAGATTCAAATAGTTTGTATGTATTATATATATTCCTGAATGCTTTAGCAAATTTCTTATCGGTGCAGTAAACTTAAATACGGTAAAGCGCTCCACAATTATGGAGACTATGCAAAGAGGCGGTCGATTTTGGCACCTTTAAGGGTCTTGGTCTAACTGATTCTTTAGCCTCAGGTAGGTGTTTTGGGTGAAAATACTCGTTATCGATAATTACGATTCTTTTGTATACAACCTTGCCCAGTTATTGGGTGAACTAAGAACTGAGCCGACAGTTTTAAGAAATGATAGGATAACACTAGAGGATATTGTGAAAATGGATCCTGATGCAATAGTGATATCTCCTGGACCTGGTCACCCGGCAGACCGCAAGTACTTTGGCGTGTGTACAGATGTCATCGAGGAACTTGGACATAGGATCCCGATATTAGGCGTCTGCCTTGGACATCAAGGCATTGTCCACGCTTTTGGTGGCAAAGTCATAAATGCCAAAAAAATCAGGCACGGCAAGACAAGCCTGGTACAATATACATCCGACAGGCTCTTTGAAAATGTTGCTAATCCATTCAAGGCCACCCGCTATCATTCACTGGTAGCTGATAAGGACACCTTCCCATCATGCCTTGAAGTTACTGCAAGAGCTATAGATGATGGCGAGATAATGGGCATCCGACATAGGCATTACCTTATGGAAGGCGTTCAATTTCACCCCGAGTCTGTCCTTACAGGCGAAGGGCGAAGGATGCTCCTGAACTTCATATCTATGGTGAAAAAATGAGCGTTTCGACTGATTTGCGACCTGAAATAAAAAAGCTGGTCGCAAAGACAGACCTATCAGCTGCAGAAGTCACTCAAGCCCTTGACGCGATCCTTGGTGCAATGGTTCCTGAGACGGCTGTCGCGGCTTTTCTTGTGGCTCTTACGATGAAAGGGGAGACATCTGACGAGCTTAGATCAATTCTTATTTCATTAAAAAACCACTCGGCCAAGATAACACCTCAAGTAAGCGGATCGCTCATTGATACCTGTGGAACAGGAGGCGACTCAATAAGGTCATTCAACATCAGCACCGCAGCAGCCATAGTGGCATCTGCAGCCTCTGCCAAGGTGGCCAAGCACGGCAACAGGTCAGCTTCTAGCGTCTGCGGTAGTGCAGACTTTCTTGAGTACATTGGTCTTGATCTGAATGCTCCACCTGCGAAGGTTCAATCTTGCATAGAGAACACTGGCATAGGATTTCTCTTTGCTCCACTATTCCACCCATCAATGAAAAATGTCGCCGCGGTAAGAAAGACTATTGGGATCAGGACGGTATTCAACAAGATCGGACCGCTGAGCAACCCTTGTACTAACATATCTGGTCAGCTCATTGGAGTCTTTGAGCCACAACTCCTACAAGTTTTCTCTGAAGTATGCACTGGGTATCTCAACGAAGCTATAATAGTTTATGCCCATGATGGTTTTGACGAGCTTTCAAACACTTGCCAAAATGACATCTATTGGATTTCAAGTCAAAATCACACAACAAGAAGGATACGCCTTCATCCTAACGCAGTCGGGATGGAAGTAGCTAAGCCAGAGCAATTGGTAGTGACTTCAAAAATGGATTCTATTATGACCACTCTGAAGGCAATTTATGGCGAGGGTTGCAGAGAAAAAATGGATATTGTGGTTCTCAATGCGGCTGCCGCGCTTGTAGTCGGCAAAATTGCCTCCAATCTTAAAGAAGGTGTGGAATGTGCAAGAGATGCCATAAAAAGCGGCAAAGCGAGGGATAAGTTGTCGCAGATGATAAGATACTGCGGAGATTTGGAAAAATTAAAAGAAGCAGAGAAAAAGTTTTCTCTTCTCTGATCTAGTCGTCCTCTTTTTCTCTTGCTGTCCTTTTCTTTGGCACTTCTGAGTCAATATCGTCAATGCCCTTTTCATTGACAGTGAATCTGACATCAGAGTATGGGTGATATGGCGAGTCAATTATCTTGGCTATTCTGTCATTGCCAGCCTTGCGCAGGTATATCCTATATGTTGATGCATGTCCGATTACGTTTCCGCCCGCTGGTTTGGTTGGGTCTCCAAAGAATGTGTCTGGCGTAGACTGAACTTGGTTTGTAACAATGATTGCCACATTATAAATCTCAGCGATCTTTACCAGCTTATGCATGATGCTGTTGAGTCGCTGCTGCCTATCTGCTAGGGTGCCTCGGCCAGCAAACTCGGCGCGGTGGAGCGAAATGATGCTATCAATTATTATCATTTTGGCCTTAAAGTCGTCGATGTATTTGCCCATCGACTTAACTATTAGCTCAAGATGGCTGCTGTTATAAGCCTTGCATATTGCTACCTTCTTCAGTATTTCACTTGGGTCTAGACCTCTTGCTCTTGCTATTTGATCGACTCTTTCCGGTCTAAATGTTCCTTCAGTGTCAATCAATATGGCTCCGCCTCCAAGCCCGCCTTGTTCTACCGGCAGCTGGGCAGTGACACATAGGGTGTGGCATATCTGTGATTTACCACTTCCAAATTCACCGTAAAACTCTGTAATTGCTTGAGTCTCAATGCCGCCAAGTAGCAATTCGTCTAGCGATTTTGCTCCAGTGCTGCAGCGCAAAAGAGACTTTCTCTTTTCAAGCTCAACATCTGCAGTAGTAAATTCATTGTCAAGTATGCCGCTCTCCCTTAGCAGCTTTTGCGCTGCCATGATGAAGGTAGCAGCAGTTTCTTTTGAGCCGCCCAAATCTGTAGCGAGCTCCTCTGGTATTGCTGTCGCCAGCTCCATAACTGAACTTATTCCTGCTTCCTTCATTTTGCGGGCTGTAGTGGGCCCAATACCTTCAATATCCCCTATCTCTAATTCTGCTACATTTCTTGACGTATTTGCCATTGTATAGTATTTTTTAGAGGAACTATATAATGAATGGTGCACCGGAGGGGGAGGGGCTCTATGAGCTTTCTCTTCTTTCGATTGAGACAACTGTCCTCAGAAATTGAGAGAACATATAGAGAGTTTGTGCATTAATTATTAAGGCTGCGAAGGTGAGGAAGCTTTAACCTATGGGTTGTGTTAGACCAGACCACACAGATGATGATCTTTATGTTATAGACAGACTTGTGTGTTCTTCAGACCTGCTATATTTTTATATCATCTTCTTTAAGCCATATTCCATTGTCGGAGAAAGATTTCGAGTCTCTTGGCTGGAATGATCTCGTTGCAAAAAAGCGCCAACTTACCAACGAGCTCAAAGAGCTGTCAGACAAGATTATTGACATTGACAGGAACGAACTCCGCTCGATAGGTAACAGCATCAAGGAGCAGAGGGGTCTTATTGATGCTCAAACCGAGAGGCTAAAGAAAATACGCTTTGAAGTAGATAGTCAGAACTCTGAGCTTTTGTCAGTCAGCGAAAAACTATCAAAATCAAGGAACTTTCTTTCAATGATGGAGGCTCGGCTCCCTTCAGAAAAAGGAGAGGAATTGCAGGCCATAGTACAAAAGAATCAAGATATAATCGATGCCAAAGACTACAAGAGTGAACGTGAAAAGAACGAGATTTTATCTCGGATAAAGGACGCCACGATGAAATTGGAGGCAATCAAGGCTACGCATACCATACAAGAGCAATTCTCCCAACTGACTCAGGAATCTGCTAAGCTCAACAATATCACAAAGCAGCTAAATGATGAGCGCAACTCGCTTCGAAGCAAGATTTCTAATATAAATGCCGTACTGGATAACTTGTATGATTCGAAAAGAAAGCTAACCTCAGAGCATCAATCTTACCTAACAAGATACGACAGCATCGCAAAGCAATTTGATGCAATCAATGCTCGGCTTGATTCAATGTCCGAGATGAGGCGAAAGCAGAGAAAGGAGTACGGCTATGTCGATCAAAGTGACGCCCTTTTCAAAGTAAAGGAAGAAGCAAAGAAAAAGCTGCAAGCAGGATCAAAGCTTAGCTTTGACGAATTGAAACTTCTTTATGGTGATAAAGATTAATTTGGTTTACCCTACATGCAGGTAAATAAATCGATCATAATATGGGGATAAATGATTTTGCGTTTGGTTGTTCTGTTGACGGTTCAATAGTGGGATATTTTACATATCATGATCAGACTATGCTAATTATACAGTCCGAGCAAGAAGCAAAGGCTGGTATTAACAACTTTCTCAAGATCGCAGAACCTTTCATGGAGCCCCTCATTTCTCATGAATCAATTCATGTAATCATAAAGAAACTAGAGGGCACTGAAGCATCAGATTCACTTGATGAAATCGAAGTCATTGTGGAGCGCGGTGGCATAAAGCTACAGGTACCACTGAATTTTATACACTATTCACGCGACAATTCAGGGATCGTGCTCCCATTTTAAGAAAAAAATTTGGTGTGCTGGTAGTCGCGCGTTATTTGATATCGTCAGACATCTCGCGTTGACTTATTGCCATCTCATCGACTCGAATTGTTACCTTATACCATTTTTCGTTGTGTTTGAAAATATGTGCAGAAGCCTTTTTGTTGCCAGCAGAGCCGTATCCTCCGACACGCTCGCTCAGCCTAGAGCGCAACTTATCAACTTGATATTGCGCTATCATCAGGTTTCCTATTATGTTCTCTAACTCTATATCCCGCTCTTCATCTATGTCAGGAACTTGGGGGTTGTTCTTTCTAGTCTGCATTCTCAATGTACATCCTGTTTCCTACACTGTAGTGGACTTCATCAATGTAGTACGCAGTGTCGACTACTGGTGATGACAGGTTTGCACCGCACACCGGCACTCCCTCTATTTGTTCTTCCTCTTCTAACAGAAGACTCATTTGAGTAATAGTTAAACACATCAAATAATAACGGATAGTATGAATGTACTCTAAGACCGAATTAAAGACTATTATAGTTAAATGGAATGGTTGTAAAATCAAGCCTAAATATAATCTGTCATCTTTGTATTTGCTGTTTCCTTTATTAGCTTTGATAATTTTTTCATTTCTTGGGACGAACACGAGGGTGGTCTAATACCTGTTATCATTTGTAAAAATTCTAATTCTGATTCAGTCATGCCTAGATTCTCAAAGTAGAGCTGATTGAAGATAATTTTTTGAAATATACGCTCTAGCGCGACAAGGCGGCTATAGGCTTTACTGCCGGTATTACTGCCCTCTAGTGCCTTAGCTAAGATGGTCTTTTTAAGATTGAGAACACCGCTTGAAATAAGATGATCAAACCTTGTAACCACTTCGAAGTGGTCATCGATGCCCGTATAGCATATCAGAGTGGTTGGCAAGAATTTGCCAAGAGCGCGGGCTACTTTCGAATGTTTCTTGTCAAGGACCAGTATAGATAGCCCAAAGGCCAATATTGCGTCTATTATCTGCTTTGGCAGGCGCTCGTCTAATACGTCATCGTCTGACTTGATTTCGACAGGATAAAATCTGATGCAATCTATTCTGCATTTTTCCTGGCGAGCAAATTGTTTAAGCAGATGTGTTCGTACAAGGATGTTGTTGTACTGAGCATAGTCATGTATATCATCAGGTTCCTTGGTCACAGCTGCGATCAAAAGGTCAAAGCTGCGGCAGTGCGCCTCTTCAACTATCCTTATTTCGGACGTTGGTATAAGATCATTGTTCTTGAGATGATTCGATCTTAGCGAGCTACAAAATAGCGATTTGAGCTCTCTCTCATTCATTGCATAGTTTCTTGCAGCTTGTGTTAATGTATTTTGTCCTACTCATTTTTACAGGCCTTTTTCATAGACCTTGCAAAATTCTGCAGATCATTGAGCATCTTTTTCCCTGAGCCCTCCGATATTTTGTTAATGACTGCACTACCTACAATAATTGCCTCTGCGCCAGCAGCTATCATATTTTTAGCGTGGGCCGGCCTGCTTATTCCAAAGCCTACTGCCACAGGGACTTTTGCTCCAGCAACCTGCTTAACTGTCCTGATTGTGTCCAGAGTGTATTTCTGAAAAGAACTGCGGGCACCAGTTATGCCATAAACTGATACAACATATAGGAAGCCGGTAGTCCTAGCAACAATTTCGCGCAGTCTTGCCTCGGATGTGTTTGGCGATACAAGGAATACAGTAGCAAGGTTAAGCTTCGAAGCCGTTAACAAATATATATCTGCCTCCTCGACGGGCATGTCTGGCAATATGAACCCATCAAGTCCACAGTGCTTGGCATTAGACATGAATTTTTTCATGCCTGCCCTGACAAGGATGTTCGAATAAGTCATTGCAAGCAAGGGAAGATTTGGGTGCTGCTTTCTTACACTTCTTACTACATGGAGAGCCTTATTTGGTGTCATACCTTTCCTCAGCGCAGCGTTTGAAGCTGCTTGTATAGTGGGACCGTCAGCTATAGGGTCTGAAAAAGGTATCCCCACTTCGATAATATCGGCACCGCCATTCACTAAGGCGTTGATTACCTGTTTTGAAGTTTCAGGGTCTGGGTACCCTGCAACTACGTAGCAAATAAGAGCACTTTCGCCTTTTTCAGCCAGCTCACAGAATTTTTCAGCAATTCTATTTTGCATGTTTAGTCTTTTTCTTTCTATTATTCTTGTTCTTGTTGAGATAATCTTGAACTATTTCCACATCCTTGTCTCCTCGACCAGAAAGGGTGACTACTATAATGTCGTCCTTTTTCATTTCCTTCGCAAGCTTCATTGCATATGAAATTGCATGTGATGGCTCCAGAGCAGGGATTATCCCTTCTAATCTGGACAACGCAATGAATCCTTCAATGGCCTCCTGGTCTGTAGACGCAGCGTATATTGCACGTTTGAGCTCTTTGAGCATTGCATGCTCTGGTCCGACGCCAGGATAATCAAGTCCAGCAGATATACTGTGGGTTTCAACGACTTGTCCACACTCATCCTGCAATAGACGGGTGAACATGCCGTGTAAGACGCCTTCCGAGCCAGCTGCAAGACTTGCTGAGTGCATTCCCGACTTGATTCCTTTGCCTCCTGCTTCTACGCCATATAGCCTCACATCCTTATTATCAAGAAATGTATAGAATGAGCCTATAGCGTTGCTTCCTCCACCAACACATGCAACTACAGCGTTGGGCATAGTTCCTTCGATTTCCCAAATCTGCTGTTTTATTTCTCCCCCAATCACACTTTGAAAGTCCCTGACCATCATCGGATAAGGATGGGGGCCTACTGCTGAGCCAATTAGGTAGTACGTGGTCTTTACGTTGGCTATCCAGTCACGGATTGCCTCATTTATTGCGTCTTTTAGGGTCTTGCTGCCTGACTCAACAGGATAAACGTTTGCTCCCAATAGTTTCATTCTAAAGACGTTCAGCTTTTGTCGCTCAAAGTCCTTAGCTCCCATAAATATTTCTGCAGAAAGGCCAAGCACTGCGCATGCTATGGCTGTGCCAACACCGTGTTGGCCAGCACCAGTTTCAGCAATTATCCTTTTTTTGCCCATCTTTTTTGCCAAGAGCGCCTGCCCAAGCGTATTGTTCGTTTTGTGGGCGCCACCATGTAAAAGATCTTCGCGCTTTAGGTATATCTTGGCGCCCCCTATGTGTTTTGTCAAGTTCTCGGCAAAGTAAAGTGGCGTAGGCCTGCCAGCATATTCAGTGAGATAATAAGAAAGTTCATTCTGAAAGTCAGGGTCGTTCCTATATTTCTCATAGGCGGACTCTAGCTCCTCGATTGCCGGAGCTAACGTTTCGGGTATGTATTTACCGCCATACTTTCCAAATTTGCCATCTATGGGATAACTTCCTAACAAAGATAAATCATGTAGTGTTCAAAGAGGTATTTTAAGAGATGTCTAATTCTATAATGCATAATACAATTCGGAGATCTTGGAACCAATATCTGGTGTTTGCATTATACTTGTTCCCACCAAAAAGGCGTCTGCTCCTGCACTCTTCAAGTATTTTATGTCTTCCGAACTGCTGATGCCGCTCTCGCTAATTATGACACTCCTGCCCTTGTTGTACCTCTTCAGCAGCTTTTCAGTGTTTGTAATGTCTACCTGCAGGTTGTCAAGGTTGCGGTTGTTGATGCCGACTAAATCGTGTTTTGCTTTGAGCACTTCTCCAAATTCTTGTTCGGTATGAACTTCAACTAGCACCTCAAGGCCTCTATTTTTTGCATATTCTAAAAGTTTCTCCATACAATCTTCGGCTAGGTTATGGTCAAAGATGGATTTGATAAGCAGCACACAATCTGCACCTACTTTCTTACCTGCATCTATCTGGACCGTGCTGACAGTGATGTCTTTCATCAGTATAGGAACTCTCTTCAGTTCTTTTCTGATGGTCGCCAAATATTTAATTGAGCCATCGAACAATGAAGGCTGTGTTAGGACTGATATGCCAATTGCTCCCGAGTCTACCATTGTCTTTGCAATTCCTGCCGGCTCTGTCTTGCTCCTTATCTTTCCTTGGGAAGGCGAGGAGAACTTAACCTCGGCAATGAGTGGAGCATGAGCACATAAGCTGATGGCCTTTCTAAGGCTTATCGTGTCATGGGTGAATAATTGCTTTGTTTCATAGAAACCCTGATCTATAGCCTTGTAGGAGTTATTGACTAGGCGCTTTAGACTAAAGTCAGTCCTCACAGATTTGCTCATTGTTCTTCCGTGACAACGCTTCTAACAACTTTTACAGGTATTAGATCCTAATGCGCATGTGGCGGAGGTGCACTACCTTTAGACAATGCTTCATTGAATGTGCCTGCAGCTTTTTCATGAAACTCTAGATTTGCCTGGTCGACCTTGATTGCTTGTGGAGGACACACTGAAACACAAGCCATGCACCAGATACAATCATGCTCTCTGATGGGATCTGCCTTGTCTGTATAGTCTTTGCGTTCTTCTTTGACTCCGCTGCCTGTACCTGCGCTTGTAGCATTTGCCATCTCAACTGCAGGAACATCATTCTCTGTTCTGTACCACTGAAATACCTGCACCGGACAGGCTTCAATACAGGCGCCGTCAGCAACGCAAGAGTCCCAGTCGACAGCTACCATTGTGCCATGAACGCCTAGAGGAACCATTTCTTCTCCTCTTGTTTGATATGCAGATTTGACCTCTTCGTTCTCTAAGGCCTCTTTGGACGCCCCAGGCCCCCATACAAAATGAAAATGCTCCCCGTCTGAGTGCTGGTGCTTGCCAATTGCTTGATTATTTTTTGGAAAGTCTGGATCTATTGGCAT
>JAICEE010000001.1 GCA_025924355.1 Nitrososphaera sp. | reverse complement strand
GCGGCCTCTAGGGCGTTGTGGCGTATCTGGAGCTTCTCAGTCGCTATGAGTTCTATCTTGTAATCATAATTGTTTCCTGCTAGCCCAGATGAAAACCTAGCAATTTTCATCTGCGGTTTGCCGGCTATGTATTCCCGCCTAACATACGGCATGCCCCGAGTTTCTCGATAATTGACACCCTTCATATCTCAATGCACCAAATCTTAAGTAATGATCATTTGTGATGATTTGCTCTGATTTAATCGTTATGCAATCTATGAACTATGATTTTGACACCAGTTTAGTTAATTAATCGCCTTTACAAGATAGCTATGATGTCACCCTCCTCACCTGCAACTAGCCCACGACCGTTGTCTGAGAAGATAAGTGAACCGTTAGCCGCCGCAGCAGAAGTACAACCCTCGATAATAGAGGGATACTTGACAGGCAGCCGCAAGGTAGTGGTTGATGAAACTCGCTTCCAAGATGAACTGCGTACCAAAGGTTTTGGAGAGAAAGAAAATGCTGAATTCATCCTTAAGCCGTATGAGGCTCTATATTTATTTTACACAAAACGCCTAAGGCTCAGGAACAAACCAACTATAGGCTTCAACTCGTTCTTTGAACTTCTACTGAAACACAACAGAAACATTATGAGCGAGTTTCTTGTTTATCGCGATCTCCGAAACAGAGGCTATGTGGCAAAGGAGGGCTTTGGCTTTGGCAACGACTTTCGGGTATACGAACGAGGTGAATACGAGAAAAAGCCTGCTAAGTACGTCGTCTTTGGTATAATTGAGGGTACCAATACTACAGCCAAAGAATTTGCTTCAGCTGTCAGCCAAATACAAAATATGGGCAAGGAAGCAGTCGTCGCAGTAATAGAGAGGAGAGGGGAGGTGATATATTATAAGGCATCAACAATACACTTTAAGGACAATAACAATAACAATAACAACAATCCGATAGCAAAAACAATCGATGAAAAACTCGACTGAATATATATAGATGAGATGTTACAACATCAACTTGAAATTCAAAGAAATTTTATGCTCTGACTGTAAGATGGTACTTGCGAGATACTCCACAAAATACTTTACAGACCTAAACATAAACTTGCTTGTACGATTACATTTTTCTACGCATATCAAAAAGGGTCATTCCATGGAAATAAGGCTTGTAGAAACAGAGGGGTGGGATACCAAATAGACTAATCATAACTGTAAGTTGTAAGCGATTTATATTCTGAAGAGCAATAACAGTGTATGCGAGAGTCCAATCTCTGCGACAGAATTATCAAGCTTGACCGTAGTATACGTTTCGTAGGTATCGTTAATAATAGAGGCGAAGTCATTGAAGGAGGATTCAAGCAAGGGATCGAGCCACTCCTAAATGGGACTGAAGAGCAGCATATGTACATCCACTCGCTGTCGAATCTCACGATGCTTCAATCCTATAGCGATAGGCTTGGAATGGTGCGCTACAGCCTAACTGAGCATGAAAAAGTTATACTCATGACTTTTCCTCTTAGAGATGGCATACTCTGCCTTTCTGCTATGCCCAAGGCTAATATGAATAAGATTCGCGACAAAGTAATGAAAGTGCTCAAGAGTAAAAGCAATAGCAGTACCCGCAGCAGTAGTACCGGCGGTAACAAACCAACAAGAAAACAATAATACAAAAGAAGAAAAAACCCAAAAATTCACTAAGTCAAAGAGATATGTTGGCAAGAAATTAACCTGCTGCTCTAATGGTACGACTTATTCTCTCTAATATTGCTGGTTCAATAATAAGCCGATTTTGATAATGCTCAAGTTCGATTTAACTGCATGATTTCTACCACTTAAATGGGTCTGATCTAGGAGAGGCTTTGCATACTCTACGAATCAAAGTTAGATTTTTTATC
This sequence comes from Nitrososphaera sp., assembly GCA_025924355.1. Classification (GTDB taxonomy): domain Archaea; phylum Thermoproteota; class Nitrososphaeria; order Nitrososphaerales; family Nitrososphaeraceae; genus Nitrososphaera. Next base: position 55,724 of record JAICEE010000001.1, on the reverse strand, counting down.
TGCATACTGTTTAGTAAGCTAGGCTGCAACAGGATGATGACGACGTAACAGTCCCCCTATTATCTGCCAGCAAAGGCAGACGAGATGAAGAGAATTTACCGGACTGCCGAATCCCTGTAGCCTAAGCATAGGAAGGACGGTGTCCTCCTATGCTTATTGGATCTTGAACCCGTCCATCTTTACATGCATCAGGGAGAACATTCTCTAGGACATGTTTTAATAATATTAATAGTAACAATATATTACTGCCTAATGCCTTTTTGGCTTTTGTCTCTAGACTACAGAAATTCAAATATTACTTATCACTACTGTGGTATACAGTAGGACATGCCAACAGATGGAGTTATACAACGAGAAACCTATTGTACTTCGTGCAAAGATAATGTTCCTATTAAAGATGCGACCTATGCTAGACTCGCCAATGGAAGGGCTATCATCAAAGGAAATTGTTCGAGGTGTGGTTTAGAGTTGATCAAGGCAAGCATAATGCCGAAATCATCTGCCTTGACATTGCTTAGAAAAAAGAGGAGAAAAAGGGGCAAAAGAGTTTTGCCTATATATTAATTTCATTTACCTGTTTTCTGTTTTTCTTCCGTAATTCAATTCCTACTATGATGCTCCAGCCTCTCTTACATCCCTTATTTCGAGCCTTGCCAAAATATCCTCGATGGTTTGCTCGTCTTCAAGTTCATCTGTAAGTAATTTCAATGCAAGCTGATACGTTCCATGATCTCTGTCTTTTGTTGCATTTGCAAGTTCATTGTAAAGCCCAATCCCAAACCTTTCCAGCTCTAGAGCCCTCTCAAGCGCACTCCTAAGTGAAAGATATTTCTTAGATTCGGTCTTTCCTAACCCGCTTTCCTTCTCCCACGAGCCAGGATCGTCTGTTGGGTTTGCTCCAAGTTCCATCAACCTGTCATTAATCTCAGATGCATGTCCTTGCTCCTCTTTTGCACGCTCTCCAAAGAAGTCATCGAATAAGACTCCTAGTCCCTCTATGTTGTTAGCTACATACTGAAAGTAGTGAGATGTTTGCATTTCAAATGCATAGGCTCTATGTAGCATTCCGATATTTTTGTCAACGTTAGGTCCAGCTATTTCTAAGGATTTCTTTCCCATTGTGTTATATCTCGGATCTAAAACTATTTTTATGTTAGTATAAGAGAGGCTTGCAGATGATCAAAACCTCTGCTTTTAGCGAAAGCATCAAAAAAGGTGCTCCGGACGGGATGTGTCCCCACTGGAAAATATGATCTCGCAGTAGTTTGAACCCGTGATCTTCGCCTTGAGAGGGCGAGATGCTTAACCGGACTACACCACCGGAGCCCTGACAGTCTCAATAAGCTGCAGAATATAAATCAAACTTTGGGACGAGTTTGGCAATACTAGCAAGGCAATAAAGTCTTGAAAAAGGCAATAATGTCTAGAGTACCGCAAATCCCTACCCCACTATTACTCAATGGAAGAAATCTTTTTTGTCCACATGTTGATTTGAGCTCATCTAAGCCGCCAAATTATTGCTCTAGCTGACAAAATTTTTATCGCCATGCAGCCAATTATAATGACCTCTAGCAATGGGCATCCCGGAGAAGATCAAGGAAATACAGGACCAGATACATAGAACCCAGATCAATAAGGCTACGGAATTTCACATAGGTCTGCTCAAGGCCAAGATAGCACGCCTCAAACGAGAGATGCACGAAAATGTACATGGCAGGACGATGCATAGCGGCGGTGAAAATATTGGTTTTGATGTCAGAAAGGCAGGCGATGCAACGGTGGTGCTTATTGGCTTGCCAAGTGTAGGCAAATCTACGCTTCTCAATAGTCTTACAAATGCCAGATCGCGTGTGGCGTCCTATCAGTTCACAACGCTCACGGCCGTCCCTGGCATGCTGCACTACAGGGGAGCAAAGATACAGGTGCTTGACCTGCCAGGAATCATCGAGGGAGCTTCTGGCGGCAAGGGCTTTGGTAAGCGTGTGCTATCTGTTGCCCGCAGCGCAGACCTTGTCTTGATAGTGCTCGATGTCTTTCAACCGCATCATCTGAGTGTGCTAAAAAAAGAGCTAGCAGAAGGGGGCATCAGATTGGACGAGCAGCCGCCGAACATATTGATCGAAAAGACATCAACTGGGGGCATATCAGTTAATGCGCAAGTGCCCATAAAGGCTTCTGAGAGGCTGATAAAGGAAATAATGAGGCTTTACGGTTTGCACAATGGTCGACTGATAATAAGGGAACCAAACCTTACCGATGATCAGCTAATAGACGTGCTAAATGGCAACCGCATATACCTTCCTTCAGTTATTGTGCTAAATAAGATAGACCTTGTCAACGCAAGCTTTGTCCAGGAGATCAAGTCAAAGATAGTAGGCAATAATAATAATAATAATAACAACTACTTTATAGCTGTCTCGGCAGATTCCGGTATTAACATCGATGTCTTAAAAGAGGCGATATATCAAAGGCTTGGATTCATCAGAGTTTACATGCGGCCCAAAGGAGGTGAAACTGATTTCAAAGAGCCGCTGATAATAAAGAATGGTGCAACTGTACAGGATGTGTGCAATAAGATACACCGAAATATGGCCAGGAACTTCCGTTATGGACTTGTATGGGGCAAGAGCGCGAAATTTGCTGGACAAAAGGTAGGTCTTGACCACAAGCTAGCCGATGAAGATGTACTCACAATAGTGAAGGTTTCCGGGACATCTACCTAAAGGTACAAGAAACTATTACATTGTCTAAATATACAAAAGTCAATTCGTATTGCAATTATTTTCTTAGCTCATCGATCTTTAACCTGAGGAAGAACTCCGCCCTATAAGGCATGGAAAAAATTACAATTCAACCAGTTTTTTATATCTGTCATGACAAAATGAAATCTAGTTACCAGTAAGACTATATAATAAATGGAAATAGTGATATATAGACCTGAAAGAACAATTTCGAAGATGTCTATGACATTAACGACCGATAATGTGTCCCCGCATCTGCGGGTGATAGGAGCAGTAATATTCATATGTACCAGTTTTTGATGCTACGATAGCTGTAAGAAAGTCCTGGCCGCCACGCAGCGGGGCAGTGTTTATGGGTGTTATTCCGCCATTTGAGGATGGATCAATTTTGAGGTCATGGGTTATGGCGTCATTGTTTTGCACAACCAACTTCGTTGGAACGTTAACGGTGACATAGACGTCCGGATTGGTACCGTTAAATGTGCTTCTCTGCGCTATGAGGAGAACATCCTCAACAGGTAGATCAGCGTCTGGCTCAGGATTCATGAGATTGCCTATACCCCATAATGCCCCCACTGTCGCAAAGGAAATTACTACAACGGCGATTATATTGTTGCGCATCTATGTCTGCAGTTTACCTTTCAACAAAATAACCTAAATTTCTTTGGGCGGGTTAACTGTTATATGATGGAGACAGACGAGGTGATATACAGCATGTCAGAATATTCTGTCATTACAGCGAAGAGGTACCGTCAGCACATGTGGCAGAAACAAAAGGAATCTTTTATCCACGGGCTGATGACTCTTGTATTGCGCATTTTGTATGCACTAACTAGAACACTAGTGAAGGCAAACATAAAGAAGGCTCGAAGAGTAGAAAAGATAAATGTTGAACGAGAAGAATCATAGTGATAAGAAAAAAAGTGTCACTGCGTACGTCTGTCAGAGCGCAGTAACTTAACTTGTTGGTTCGTTTTGTGAAGCAGTCGAGCCGTCGATGATTTCTGCCGTGGCGAACCTTGGTCCGATCTGGCTAATCCGGATCTTCGCGTTCTGACCTACTTTTCCTCCCTTTACAAAGATAACAAACCCTTGTACTCTGGCAATGCCGTCGCCTTTGCGGCTTATTTCAGTAATTTGCACCTCGTATTCTTTACCTGTTTCCACAGGCTTTGGACCGAAGCTATCGTTTCTTCCTCCGTAGCTCATCTTTGGGATTGCTCAAGTCTAAACCCAATATAAACTAAGAAGGGGATAACTACTATGAGCCTATCCTTAGGGCATCGTCACATATCGAACGCAGACATTCTATTGCTGAAAGGACAGCAAGAAAACTCGTCTTAGGGTTTCCAGGAGTTGTTACATTGTTGACAGTAATTTTGATTTCACCAAATCTACCGGTTGCCACAATTTCGTGCTGGTTGGTAGTGGTATGGGGATCTACTAGCACTCGAACCTTGGTTTTATCAGCACCTAGGCCGGCAAGACTCAGTACTGCAGCAACATTGACATTTGCAGGGAACAACTTGACAGCTTCTGCAGCTGGGCCCCCATAGATTTCTGTGACCTTCGTTAACATCTCAAGATTAACCTCTCTTGTTGCAAAAAATGGGGCACCGGCAAGCGCTTTTGGACTTTTCGTGGTTGTGAGGGTAACGGAATCCAGAAGGTGTTTGACGCTACGTATTGCGTCAATGCCCGCTATTGCTCCAGTTGGCACATATATCTTGCTGCGGCCTTTCTTTATGGCATCTTCGTCCAGCAATTCCGCTAAATAGGTTGTATCGGCGAGGGCACCCACGCTCATTATCATTAGGTCTTTGCCAGCCTGAATTATCGGCTTACCAAATTTTCTGACAGCCTCCTGCGAGGCTGCCTCTATTACGATGTCTGCCGAAGAATCAATTAAGCTTTTAAAATCAGGATGAACTTCAGGGCTACTCTTCAGCTTTGACTTTAGACTCTTAGCATTGCTATCGACAAGATCAAACAATCCTATAAGCGAGGCATTTGCTATGCGGCGGGATTCTATGGCCAAAGCTAGATGTGTTCCAATGGTACCGCAACCTATCAGCCCAACATTTTTCTTTGGCATCAATCGTGACTAAGATAGATGATATCGAAGAGGAGATTTTTACCTTCTGCCCCCGCGCCGCTCTGGTTTCTTTTGGCCTGGAAGCCTCTTCTTTTCAAATCGCTTTATAAAATTGTCTTTATTACGAAGTTTAGCAATAGGTCTTAATCGCGGCTTGCCTTGAATCTTTGGTGTCTGACCTCTTACCTTCCCAGCTTTTGTAAGGGATCCGTGTGTTGGCATTTGTCTCGATTGTCTAATTATGTAACAATATTTATATTTGTATGCATGACAACCCTTACTAAAGCCCGACTGACGCAAATGGTCTATATTTGCTTGGGATGGTGGCAAGTATTGCCTTAAATTTCAATTTTGAAGGCAGTGTTGTCCTCCATTATACTACTTTAAATGTAGACGCTCTCTAATCTCTCATGTTATCAGCTGCAATGACAATGTTAGACCTAGACTACAAGCATCGTGTCCTTGAACTAAAGAAACAAAGAAATGCCTTGGTTCTGGCGCACAATTACCAGCTTCCCGAGGTGCAAGACATAGCTGACTTTATAGGTGACTCGCTTGCATTATCCAAGAAGGCAGCCACTACAGAATCGGACATAATTTTATTCTGTGGAGTCCACTTTATGGCTGAGACAGCCTCGATTCTGTGTCCAGATAAAAAAGTCCTCATACCGGACCTTGAGGCTGGATGTTCACTTGCATCCACAATTAACGCTAAGGAGTTGCAAGCTTGGAAAGCAGAGCACCCCAACGCATTAATTGTAAGCTATGTCAACACAACTGCCGAAATAAAGGCCTTATCTGACTATTGCTGCACGTCCTCAAATGCGGCGAATGTGGTAAACAGCATTCCTAAAGACAAAGAAGTATTGTTTCTGCCTGACCTGTTTCTAGGTTCTTACGTCGCAGAAACAACCAAGAGAAAGAACATGTACATTTGGCCTGGTGAATGCCATGTTCATGCTGGTATCAAGGCAGATGACCTTAACAAGATGTTCGCAACCTTCAAAAATGCTGACTTTCTAGTTCATCCAGAATGTAGTTGTACTTCTTCAGTGTTATATCACATATCAAGGGACGACTTGGCAAAGAACGCCCACATACTTTCAACTGAAGGTATGATGAAACACGCAAGAGCATCTGCTACAAAGCAATTCCTAGTAGCTACTGAAACCGGGATTTTGTATCGCATGCAGAAGGAGAACCCCGAGAAGGAGTTCATACCTATCAAGTCTGATGCGTCGTGCAAGTACATGAAAAAGATCACTTTAGAAAAGGTTTACAATTCATTGACGAAAGATATCTATGAAGTAAAGGTACCAAAGCAGACTGCACAGAAGGCGCGAGTTGCAATTGATCGAATGCTAGCTATTTCATAATCTCAAGGCTGAAATCAATTGCCCTAGATGAGTGTGTAATGTAGCCAAGCGAAATAAAGTCAGGTTTGGTACTGGAGTAATGTCTGATATTCTTTTCATTGATGCCCCCTGAAAGCTCAATTTTTACCTTGTTTCGGAGTCCCATTTTGCTTATCTGACGGATAGTCTGTTGAGCTTGTTTTGGAGTAAAATTGTCCAGCATGACAGCATCTGCTTTGGCTGCAACTACTGCTAATGCTTCTTGCTTGGTCCTTGCTTCGCATTCAACCTTTATCGACGAGCCAAGATTTTTCTTGGCAAGCCTAATACATTTTCCAACATCAGAGACAAGAACAAGATGATTATCCTTTATTAAGACCATGTCATCTAGGCGCATTCTATGGGTGGCTCCACCACCTAAAACTACTGCCTTTTTATCAAAATAACGTAGCCCAGGTGCTGTCTTTCGGGTCGCCAGTATTGTTACGCCTTTTGCAAGGTGTACCATGCGCCAAGTCTCAGTCGCTATACCGCTCATCCTCATTATGATATTAAGCACTGTCCTTTCTGCCTTGAGGATAGCTCTGGCATAGCCTGACACATTCATAACTACCGTTCCCTTTACTACTTTTGAGCCATCGTTAACAAGAATCTCGCTCTTGCAGCCACAAATATCAAAAAGCATCGAGGCTTCTTCAAGCCCACATACAATTGCAAATCGTGACTTGCATACGATTTCTGCCTTCGCTTCAAGGTCTGCTGGAATTATCTTATCGCTTGTAATATCTCCTGTACCGACATCTTCTTGCAAAAATTTGGCAAGTAAATGTCTAACATTGAGAAATGTTTGAAGATCGTCCATCTAAGTGACCTTAAGTGCGTATTTGTTAGGGGTGACAATGTCAAGCGTTTTAGCAACCTGCGAATTTACTGCGTCAAAAACTAGTATAATGCCTGACCAGTCTGCGCTTAGGTCCGTTGATTTGCAGTTAGGACACACTTTTCCAGTTGTTATCACTTTGCACTTTCTACATGCTTTCTCCTTGACCACTACTTCTTTTCTCCTCCTTTTTTCTCCCTTGCAGTAGCTGATTGTTGTTCTCCACCAGCCTTTGCCTTCTTTATCTCATCAGCAACCCACTCTACGGCACCAAGAAAAGGCTGTCTGCACGTTATGCCTATTTTGCCCATCCCTGCTCCTTTGCCAAGACTTACTGCGGTTATCCTTGCTCTAATCTTAGAACCGATCTTGAGTGACCTGGCAGTCTGATTTGCTACAATGACTCCCTGCTTGACATCGCTTTTAAGATAGTCGTCAGTAATCTGAGAGAGGTGGAGAAGAGCGTCAGTAGGTCCTATCCTAACAAACGCCCCGAAGTCAGTAATTTCGACTACTTCGCCTTCAATTATTTCTTGGAGCTTGGGATAGAATGCAAGGGCCTTAAAAGTGACTTTGTGATATGTCGCACCATCGCCAGCAACTAGCTTGCCAACGGAACTGGGATCGGCATCTGTTATCATAATGACATATCCAACTTCGGGACTGATCATGCTTTCGTATTTTTCTTTAAGGATCTGGACGGCAGCGTTATTGAGAGAGTGGGTGAGCCTATTTGGTGGAATTCTAACAACATCACTCATATGCACTATGGCAAACATAATTCAGGCAATCTAGATGGAGAGGCCATTATGAACTTTTTGTCCTATAGAAGGCTTGCTACCTTCTAGCAGGAATTTCACATTTGACTGACGAGTCAGTGATCTCGAAGATAGCATCGATGCCTAGTGTATGCTTAAGTCCCTCATGCAGATAACCCTCAAGAAAGCGTGAGCCATTCTTACCTAGCCTGTGGCGTACCACTATAGCCATCTGACCTCCAGGCATCCTCCTCTCGTCATAAGTGCCAAGATGGCCGTACCTGCAGACCATTTTCTCGATGTACTCCATTACCGCCTTTTCGGTGGTTTCCTTTTTCCAAAACATGATTGTGTCTGCTAGCACTGTTTGCCCTAGCTTTATTCCCATTTTATAAAGTTCTTCTTCACCCAGTAGGTCAATGAGAGATGTGAGAACTTCACGATTTATCACAACCATGTCTATCTTTGATAGGTAGCGTGCAAATTCGACATATCTACGCAATATAATGCCTACAAGCGCGTTTACCGATATCCCCATTCGCTTTGCCTCTTCGTCAAGCACATTCAGCACGTCAGATTCAAATCTAAATGAGCGCGTAATTGATGATGAGCGTGCATCCTCCGCAAGTACTGTCATGTATGTCATTTACAAAGAAGATTAGGCGTTTAAATGGAGCGTTTCTGTGTTATAGTATTCTTTTATGTAGTGATGTGCAGTACAGTGCAATGTTTCCTATAGTATTGTATACATGGGACTTAAATTAATTCCACCCCTATCGTTTGCAACATGAGTTACAAACTTGCATCGGAACCGGCAGAGGCTTGCTCTTTATGCAACAGTACTTCAATTGTTTTTGATTCTGAAACAAGCGAAGCCATCTGCTCGTCTTGTGGCATGGTCGTTAAGGACAATATTGAATCTATGGGGCCAGAATGGAGGTCTTACTCGGGCGAAGATATGGAAAGCAAGAGTAGGACAGGTATGCCCTCTTCACTTGCTTTTCATGACATGGGATTATCTACTTTCATCTCGTACTCGAACGTAGACGCAAATGGAGTCGCTATAAGCGCTGAGCAGAGAAGCAAAGTTCAGAGAATGCGCAGGTGGAACAAGATCTCAAGTAATAACCGAAGTTACCACCGCAACTTGAAAAATGCATTTGCGATACTGAGTACCATAAAGGACAAGCTCTCCTTAAGCGATACTTTGATCGAGAAAGCAGCCTATAACTATAGGAAGGCTCTTGACAAGAGGATAATCAAGGGACGATCAATTAGAGCCCTCATAGTTGCGGCAATGTATGCTGCCTGCAGAGACCTTTCCGTACCAAGGACGCTTGAGGAAATTTCTTCAGCAGCCAATACTGATCCGATATTTGCTGGCAAATGCTATAGGTTGCTTGTGCAGAACCTTGAGCTTCAGTTGCCAGTGATCGACTCAAATAAATACCTAGCAAAGATAGCCAATAAAGCGAAGGTAAGTGAGAAGACCTACAGAAGTGCACTAGAGATGCTATCAGCCATCAAGAATGATCCTATTTCACACGGTAAAGATCCTAACGCGCTTGCGGTAGCCGTGCTCTATGCTGCATGTCTAAGAGAAGGAGAGAATGTAAGCCAAGCCCAAATAGCTGTGTCCGGTGATATTAGTATCGTGACTCTAAGAAAAAGATTTCAAGATGTGAGAAAAATCTTCTCTTCCTAATTTTTCACAATTGACCCATCTTTTTCTTATGTCCTAGTTATAAGAACTGAAGGTCATGAGCTGCAGGTTGATACATCCGGTAGGACTGTTCAATATGTTCTTAGACACTTATTAAACAGTCTTTTGTTCTTTAACTAAACCAGCCGTCATACGTCCGGTAATGATACAATCGTGTTATTTCAGTCAGAAAACATGAATTGGACACTTCTTAGCCTTTGATAAGAAATGGTCCAAAATAATTTTGAACAGTGTTTTAAAATTAGTTGATTTTCCCTATAACACGATGATTTAAATACAGTAAAGACAAAATTTTTCTAATGGTAACTGTAGATCAGGTTCTCAGCTCACTCAAGAAAGTTGTGGATCCTGAGCTTCACAAAGACATTGTATCAATGGGTATGATCAAGGACCTTTCGATAAAGGACGGGAACGTCGCATTTACGCTAGAGTTAACGACGCCTGCTTGCCCCTTCAATAGCGAAATTGAAGGTGACGTGCGAGCTGCAATGACATCCCTGGGAGTCAAAGATCTGAATATGAGGGTCACTGCTAGGGTCATGGAGGGTAGGTCGCTTTCAATGGATGAGTTGTTGCCGGGTGTCAAGAATATTATCGCAGTTGCAAGCGGGAAGGGCGGAGTGGGCAAGACCACTGTTTCCGTAAACCTTGCGCTTGCACTAGCCAAAACTGGTGCGAAGGTTGGATTGCTTGATGCTGATGTTTATGGCCCAAGTGTCCCTTTAATGCTTGGGCTCAGGGCATCGCCAGAAGTTGTCAATAATAAGATCCAACCTCCGGAGATCGAAGGAGTCAAGGTCATTTCAATGGGTTTTTTCTACGAGCAATCCCAACAGGCGGGCATTTACAGGGGTCCGATTGTTTCTGGCATCGTCAAACAATTCTTGACTGATGTGAGCTGGGGTGAGCTAGATTATTTGATAATCGATCTCCCGCCCGGCACAGGCGACGCGCCTCTGACAATAGCTCAGACGATACCTATAACGGGCATTCTCATAGTAACCACGCCCCAGGACGTCGCAATGAACGTTGCAGTCAAGGCGATCGGAATGTTCAACAAGCTCAATGTGCCAATTGTCGGTGTCGTCGAAAACATGAGCTACCTTCAGTGTCCACATTGCAATGAGCAGATCTCTCTGTTTGGAAAAGGCGGCGGCAAGAAAATAAGCGAAGACTTCGCATTACCATTCATAGGCGAGATACCACTCCATCCAGGTATAAGGGAAAGCAGTGATGTTGGGAAGCCAACTGTAATCTCAGAGCCAGAGTCAGTGCAGTCACATGCCTTTACAAAAGCTGCAAAGCTGATTGCGGGAAGGATTAGCATCCTAGCTGCGGAAATCAAAGCGCAGGAGCAGTCCGAAACTCAAGCAACTGAGCAGGCCAAAAAAGAGTAATGCCGACTGATATAATCGACAAACATAATCTAAAAAGACCCTTTGGAACGCTTGTGCCTGAAAAAGACATAACCAAGAAAAAAATCTTATCAATGCTAGAAAGCGCTAGGAAAATAATTACAGTGGGCGATGCAACCACCGAACGCTTGAGATCTTTTGGTATAACGCCTGACATTGCAGTCATTGACGGCATGGAACGGAGGTCTCGGCGTGACCACCCTATCAATTATCATGCCAAAGAAATGCTATGCACTAACCCTGCAGGTACGATTTCAAAGGAAGCGGTTCACGTTTTGCAAATCGCATTAGAAACACCTCCCCCAATTGTCGTGAAAGTAAAAGGCGAAGAGGACATGCTTGCGCTGCCGCTTTTTATGATAGCCCCTAAAGGCTCCGCTGTTCTCTATGGACAGCCATTAGAAGGAATTGTTCTTGTCTACATAACTGAAGAAAAACAAAACCAAGCCAAAGATCTCATGGATAAAATTTCTAATGATGCTAAATGAATATCAAATTAATACAGAACATCTTCTATTGTCCAGCATCTGGCTATAGATTGAAAAACATGCAGCCAGAGTCGCTAGACTTACTGACAGTCAAAGTCAGTCATTAACCTTTCATGAATACAGACTCAAAATTTTAGTTTGTTATGGACTGCCTGCATATACCTGTCATTCTAGGCATCCGGATGATTGCTGAACCGATGGAGTATACAGTAAATGTGAATCACTATGCTGTCAAAATATATACCTATAAATCATATCGTATGCAGTTCTGAGACATGGCTGTAAAGCTACTGGCTATGATACGATAAGATGACTCTTGACCTGAATAGTGAACACCAATTGCAAAATTCTTGCTACAACGAGCATAATATGATAATTTACGAGGACGTTTATGCTTTGAGAGAAATTTATACTAAGTTTTCAAAAAAGGCATTAGAACAGAACAATGAAATAATGCTTATTGTTACCACGTATGAAGCCCCTGATACAGTCAGAGATATGCTCAGTGAATATGAGATTAACGTGCAAAAACACGAATCTAATGGTTCCCTTGTCATAATAGATTCAGTTCAAGGATATCAGGGGGCCAATTTTTATGGTGTGTTAAGGTTGATAGAGTTGTTAGCAATCAGATCGCAAAAGGATTCGAAAAGCGGTATTTTTTGTATAGCAGACTTGGGTTCTTTCTTTCTATTTGGCAGAGAAAAAGAGCTGGTTAAATATGAGCTGTCTATACCAAAAACGATGGATATAAGACTAAAAGCATTCTGCTGCTATCATAAAAATGATTTTTCATTAAGGCTTACCAAGGATCAACAAAGACAATTAATTTATCATCATTATAGGACAATAAATTCTTCGATATTTTATTGAGATAATGGTCATCATGGCAAGCGTTTATCTTTCCAGGAGCTTTATGGATTTCACTACTTGCTTTTCTCAGATGTAAAACTTCTTGACTGCCTGAAATCAAGATCCGATGTGCAGCGGCGAGAAGGTAGATGCGTTTCCTACATCCATCAGAATCATCAACAGAAAATCTCTGCCGAATCGATATAAAACATCATAGATTATTGTCGTCTAATATATCTCTGACCTCTTGTTCGATAAATATAGGTGGAAAGCTACTAGTGGTAACGAGGTTGCCATTCTTGTGCAACCATGATTGCTTCTACCATATTTGGCTTATTATGCCGAACTAAGTAGTGTAGATGTATGTGTACAAGCCGGGCGGTTAAATGAGACGCTAGGGTATCTGTCTCTAAAAAACAGTAGGGGCCTGCGACGCTCTGCCGCTCCGTTTTAACCGATAATCTGCTCACCAAGACCAGGGGAAGGAGACAGTAGGATCCTCATGATATAGAGTTGGTCTCCTAGTTGAATTAAAGGCCTCGTTGCCATAATCATTATCTTCTACATTTAGCGCTGCTAATCCTCCTTCTCTTGCTTCTTTGACAAACTCAAAGCTTTTGAATATGCTCAGAATTGGTTCTGGAGGAAAGCTAGATGGCGATGTTGCTGCATTACCCTCATAAGACAGGCTATATCCTGATATTATTCCTAAGTTTGATGTAGCATTAGTTGCGGCTAACATGAAGTAGCCTCTTGTGTCAGTTGAATTGGGACTGTTGTATCTCATTTGTACAAGGTTGGTTGGAACTACTGCTACTATCGTCTTATTTGTATCACTATTGATAACATTAATCGTCATGTTTGTGTTGCTAAGGATGCTAATTTCATTGTAACCAAGCTTCTGAAGCTTCATTATCAGATATTCTAGAAGATTCTCGTTTCTGATATTGCTGTTGGCAATAGCCGCAAATTCAGGTTGGTCGGCTAAATTGGGGTATTGTTGGATGTATATACTCTCATCAGAGTCTTCGCAGTCGTAAGTTCCCTCAATATTAGCAATTGCCTGATCTTGCAGGCAGATTCGTGCTAGTAGCCTTGATCCTTGCATCATCTCCTCCAATAATGTGATGGTGTCAGTACTGTAAACGTGTTGAATTACCCAACCATCCGGTACTGTTATATTAAATTTATCACTCATGCTCTGAGATGTGCTATCATCCTCCTGCATAGTTACCAGTTGATTGGATAGGAGTTGGGTATTCCCCAGGGGTATGTTCCCAAAAAGAAAGATAACGATTATTAAAACCAAAGGAGCCCTCGAAGGTACTGACCCTAAGGTCGAAAACAACATCATGATTGCCAAGCGCTGCTAAAAAGCAAGAAAAGGATGTGGGTCGATATCGGTTGATTATTGCATAAATCGACTTTAGATGAACGAAGAAAAAAATGTATACAACTTTTCATGGATAGGAAAAAGACTCGGAACTGCGCATTTCCATCCGTCTACACATTTGCCTCTATATATCTGACAGCTACCAGTTCTTGTACTGGTTGGGCCAGTGATTTTTACAAATATTTCTTTATTAAATTATGACAACGAGCAACATCCCTCAGAAGACACAGAGGTCAAAGGGCTAAAATTGTAACCTTCTGTCTAAGAAGCACAATAATGCAAAACAAAGATAGAAGCCCTCGATCAAAAACGTAATATATAATGGATAGAAATAGCATTGTTTAGCACAGGGGATGAAGATGTGGTGGCTGTATGATTTAGATGATTATGCATACCAACTTTCTGACCCCTTCTCTTCAATACTTATGTATCACAACCGCAACCGTCGCTGCCTATATCATACGAATTGATATTGTATTTTTTCCTGCAGTCGTGACAAATACTCTCCCCAAATGGAATTCTTGCGTCGCAAAAGGCACATGCTGCTGTTAATGTATTGCTATTGGTCCTGGATGCTGATACTACCAACTATACAGAATACGCAGGAGAGAGAGGTATTAAATCTTGTTGGATATTATTATAAAGATTTTCGACAGGCTCCCCCTTTCATTTATTACTGCATATTGTTCAGCATTAGGGAGTATCTTTTGCACAAACTAAGATACTAAGCTTAAACAGAAATCATCGAGAGGCATACTCCCCTTGAAAATTCTACAGTGCCAGATTGAAAAAAATTGAGGATAGGCAACTCCTATCCAACCTTGCGCAGTAAGATGATGATCTTTGTATTAGACGGGCCGCCGCCCCTTCGTCATGTTATTCTGTTATTTTGTATAATGATGGGTTATCGGAGATGAGAAAACTTATCTTGATAATTACAGATTGTGTCATAGCTCTAATGTGGAAAATTTGTTATATCTGTGTGGCTATGTTATTCCATGAATATAGCCCAGGATCTGCTTTGCATAGCAAAGGGCGAGATTCTTGAAGACAGCTGGAGCAGGCATATATACTCTGTAGACGCAAGCCATTACGAAATCGAGCCTGCTGCAGTAGTGTACCCTGCAGATGAAGACGACGTTCAGCGACTGTGTAAATATGCTTCATCCAAAAAAATACCAATAACCGCAAGAGGCGCTGGCACAGGACTTCTTGGACAGTCTTTGTCTTATGGCATAATTCTTGATTTTTCAAAGCACATGGATAAGATAATAGACATTGACAACGACTATGTCACAGTCCAACCTGGCATCGTGAAAGGCATGTTGGACAAAGAGCTGAAAAAGAGGAACAAGTTCTTGCCACCTGATCCCGCTAGCGGCAACTACTGCACTATAGGCGGTATGATAGCAGACAATTCGAGCGGTATTCACTCTTTGGGCTATGGCAGTACTATTTCCTTTCTCGAGGAGATTAACGTTGTCTATGCCAACGGCCAGTTAGGTTTTGCCAGCCCTTCCAAATACGATGACAAGATGAAAAAACTTGGCGAACTGCTTTTGCCACAGGTTCACAAAATTAGAAACTATTATCCAAGTGTCAGTAAGAATTCTTGTGGCTACAGGCTGGACGCGGTTGTTGCAGATAACTTCAATCCACAAAAGGTGTTTGCCGCTTCTGAGGGCACACTTGGAGTAATGACTTCTGCAAGGCTTCACATCTTAGACATCCCTGCATACAGGTCCTTAATGGTGTTAGGCTTCGAAGATCTGCTAAGTGCTATCTCAGCAGTCCCTGCGATCTTGAAGTTTTGTCCTGTTGCCGTTGAAATGTTGGATCATACTGTTGTCAGGTCTGATGATGGGAATATAGACGGTGCAGGATGCCTGCTAATTATTGAATTTGCAGGTAATCGCAGCATTAGCAAAGTAGAAGAACGTATGAGAGCCTGCAAGCAAGAGCTTTCAGATAGATGTTCTATGGTAGAATATGCTTCAGATGAGGAGAGTATAAATAAGGTATGGGGTGCGAGAAAGAACGCACTTAACAGCATTATGAAGCTTACTTTGGGCAGCCGAAAACCCATAGGCCTAATCGAGGACACGGTGGTTCGCCCTGATATTCTTGCAGAGCATGCTGCCAACCTTTTGCACACATACCAAGAAAACAAAGTCGATTATGTAATCTATGGGCATGTGGGCGACGGCAATATGCATACAAGGCCACTCATAGATACCTCCTCAACAAAAGAAGTCGAATTGATATGCAGTATTGCAAATAAAGTATTTGCTCAAGTGATAAAGAGAGGTGGTACGATCACTGGCGAGCACGGTGACGGGCTTGTTCGAACAGGCTACATTCAAATGATGTATGGTAAGCGGATCACGTCGCTGTTCTCAAGGGTTAAGAAGCTATTTGATCCTTCGTTTACAATGAATCCGTGCAAAAAAATTCCATGCAATGATTTATGAACAGCATATGCTGAACTGTGGTATTTGAAGAAGCAACAGTCAATTGACTTTGCAAGGCTTTGGGGATACTCAGTCGGATTTTACGGGGTATGGATAGCGCACATAGGGAGGCAGATGAGTCTATTTGATCACCTTGATGCTAGTCCCATGTCCATAGAAGAACTGATAAGCATCACTAAATTGTATCCGGCTGCAGTTAGGGCTTGGTGTTCTGCAGCACAGGCATATCGACTTATCATCGCAAAGAATGGCAAGGTGCAAATGAAGAAGCAAATGAGGCGCATCCTTGTCGATAAGACGAGTCCAGATTATCTCGGTGGACAATTCTCCTATCTTGCATTGAGGAGCCTGGACTATGGCGCGTTTGAAGAACTGTTCAGATCCGGCAAAACTAGAAAAACAATGTCCACCTTGAATGCAGTACAACAGGCGACTGAGTGGGACCACTATGCATTTCTTGCTGCGGCGCGACGTCATAAAAAATTACACCAGCTGCTGTTAACAGGATGTAGGCTGCTTGACGTGGGCTGCGGGACAGGCAGCATGCTTGATAAGATCCATAAAGAATATCCCAAGTCGAGTTTGGTCGGAATAGACACTTCTGCCAAAGCAGTCGCAATGGCCCGCCTAATAGCTCGTGGTAAGCCCATTACCATAATAAAAAGGCCTAGCGAATCCATGAAATTTGCAAACGAATTTGAGATCGTGTTTCTGGGCGAATCACTCTACACGATGAAAGACAAGGAAAGGGTTCTATCAAATTGCTGGCGTGCTCTAAAGGACTACGGCACAATTGTAATAATGGAAGGACTATTGCCAAAATCAAAGCACAATAGTGCAGCAAGCCAGCTGATAATGGGCATGCAGCTTGACTTTGCACTGCAAGGTCAAATGTTTATGAATAAAAAAGACATCATCCTATTGCTCAACAATAAATTCTCAAAGACTCGTTTTGAAGACCTTGGCGGTAACGTCTATCTTGTAACTGCAACGAAGAAGTAACAATACTCATAGCAATGACCTATGATATTATTCGGCACCTATAAGCCCTAGTAAGTCAAAGCCTTCTGACGATTTTTCCTTCAACTCTGCTATCGATATGAGATGCCCGTCAGGGTCCTGAACTATTGCGTGCCTGCCAAAGGGCTCGTCTTTTGGCCTTTTGAAGAACTTCACCCTCTTTTCTTTTAGCCTCTTTACAGTCGAGTCAAGGTCGGTTACTTCAAAACCAACCAGTGTGCCTGAACCTGTCTTTAGTGTCTTCTTTTTTTCAGGAGCCGGATGAAGGGCTAGCACAGTATCATTATTGAAGAATTCTGTCCAATCTTTAGACCTAGTCTTGACTGGCAGCTCTAGAATGTCACTATAAAACTTGATTGATTTTTCCATGTTTGAAACTAACAGGATTACCGCTCCAACTTTTCTAAATGTCAACCATGCATACACCCATGATACCACAGTTCTGCATAGTAAATTATGAACCTATCGCCACAACTGCTCATTATTTTAGACCGGATTGTGTTGCATATTGAATTGTTGATAGGCGGCTCATTGAGCAAACCCTGTTGAGATTAGATTAACATTGTGCATCTATCAAGATCCTGAATATTGAATGTATATTATCGACAGTATTTCTTTTAAGGGAGGTAGATGATAAGTCTGTATGGTTACCCCTACTATCCCTTCGGATGAGACTAACACTGCTAATGCTAGCAGAGTTAGAGGGAAGACTTCAACAACAACCGACACTAGTGCAGACATGAGACCATCAGTTGACGCACAACAGACAGCAGAAACAATTAGAGGCATAGCACGGAGAATAAGAGAAGAATCAATTAGGATGAGAGAGCTGGTAGTTGCTATACGCCAGAGCGGAGCGGTCGAAGAGCTCGTTGATTCATTTAGGGAGGCGTCGCTTGCAACACGTGATACAGCAAAAGAAATTAATGATGCCGCTCGTGCCCTAAGGGACCGTGGTGCAATCAGAGAGACTGCCGTTGCAATAGACGAGACAACTAAAGCAGCTCAGGAAACGGCCGAAACCGTTAGAGTTGCTGCAAGAGAAGTCGGAGAAGCTGCGCCTATTACCTCAGAGACAGTAAGAAAGACCGGCAGGCGGCTTCGAAGGTCCCCAAGGTCAACTACGACTTCTGCTACAACTGACACCGCTGCTACCTCGCTTGAAGAAGGAACATCAGCAAGCTAAGAGGATAAGCGACACAATTTATGCTGCTTATGCCCCTCAACACCAGGTTGTAATGCAAATGTCAACGGAAGTGCCAAGGACAAAATCGATAGCACCATGGATCATCCCGATAGCTTTTCTGCTACCGTCCATCCTTCTTACGTTGTCCATATGGCGGCAGATAAGCAAGTATAGGCGGTACAAGAAGCCACAGTATTACGATCACGATACTATTCGAAAGCTGGTATGAAAGCACGAATAACTCAAAGACAAGTTCCCTTTGTCTAATTTTTTGAGATTTATTCTTCCAAGATATAAAAAAGAGTTCACCTAATATACGGGATCAGCTACCAATGAATGCTTGATATTTTATAACCTGCGCATTTAGCAGGTCTAGACTCTTATTGTACAAATGGCTCCGTCAGCTAATGCACATTGTACATACACGGTTATCAGAAATCTATCTTTCAGTAGAGACAAAATTTAATTGAAAAATTAAGCTAATTCGATAAATAGAATGTAGCATGAATACCGGGTATATGGCAGCAAACCAGGATAAGGTTGAAGAAAAAGCTGTAAAGGAACTTCGAGACAAGGTTAAGGCCGGCAAAAGTTCTTCAGAAATAGAAAAGGAGCTGAATAGTCAAGATGTGGCCTACAAGATAAAAAACAACATAGACAAGCAGTAAAGAATCTATTCTGGCTATAAGCTATGATGCGCAAGTAGAATTGTTGCATTCTCCTCTTTTTCCATTGCAAGCTTGACATAATGTACCCTCATAACAGAGAGCCAGTCGGCAGCAATTGGAGCATCGACTCTGATGCTATTTGATCAATACAGTATGATATACGTTAGAACCATTGATACTATGCCGATCAATACAAAGCCAATACCTGCATAGAGAAGCGCCTTCCTTTTCTGTCTGAGTTGCATAACTGTGTGACCAAATGGATAGAGGAGTAAATCAGTGTTACTCCTATCCCACTTTAGGAGACCATCTGACACATAAAGGAAGACTATTATGCTGCAATATAGCTCTCCGGCGTAAAGTAGACCCTATGAACAAGGGAGCTTATTCAAATTGCTAAAGACTACTATTGTTTGCAGGAGCGGCAAATATAAGCCTGCATCACGAAAAGTGGGCTGCTGAGTCATCGTTGAAAGCAGACAGCCTCTTCTTCATATATGTCGCGAAAGAAAAAGAATGGCAACAACTGGAAAGAGAAGATTGGATTTATGTTTCTGCGATGACACGTTTTTTCAAGTGGTGGACACAACGTTATTTTGGCATTTCCCTTCCGGTACAGGCAGACATTCTGCCAATTGTTCCTGGAAAGCTCTTTGACAGAATGTCTGTGGCGTACTTGATAAGGGACCACTCTGAAAGGGGACAGGACACCTTTCATTTTTACCTTGCCTATTTTAAGCCTCTATTTACTGACTGCAATACCGAAGGTTACACCGCGCCGGGTGTTGGGATTGCATGGTGGCAGAGGCCTGCAGCAAGCATGTCAGAAATTCATCGTTATCGTTTCTATGCAGACAATAACTGCCCACGAGTCTCGCATATACTCGCGCATGAATTACTTAGGATGAAAGGTAAGACTAAAAAGGACTTTTTTGGCAAGGTGCACGAGCTTTGGGACAAACATGTTTATAAGGTGCAGCCTTTCCTATACTTTGACAGTCAGTTTAAGCGCGTAAGCAGCGAAGACTCCTACAGGTTTGTGACAATAAATCCTGATGAACTATAGAGAAAAAAGACAAAGAGACACAAAAAGAAATATCAAGTGCTTTGAGCGAATTTAAGCAGCTACATGATGTCACTAGAAACTCTGGTAAGGTCGGGAGCGATAGTGTCCTCTGCAGGCGTAGCACTCATGGTCGTCTTTGTGATCACCTTACTCTTATTTCCTGTGATAAAAAATTGCGATCAAACTGAAAAATGCTCTTACCGCTCAACAGCACCTGGAGAACTCCAGTCAGTAGTGCAGCCTAGCTTTCTCGCAATTTCCCTCATCACTATTTCTGCTGGAGTGGTGATTCTGAGATTTAGCAGGTGGTTAGAGAGTAAAAAATCGGAAAATGATACCAAACACTAAATAGCTAAATCTTGTTATTCCATAAAGTCATAATCTCTCTATATGTATATGCCACTTTGCTTCTGCAAGGGCTACAAATATTTTAGTGGGAAACCAAACTTCGATAGTCATGATCCCTTGCTCTACACATCATTATCTCAACTTAGGGCATTCTTTTTGTTACTTTAGGAAAGTCAAGAAGCATCTGGTATCGAAGAGGCAGGCGTATAAATATTAGATATCTCCAATTCTGTTGTTGGACAAAGTAACGTTTAGCCAAACAGAAAGAGATTTCATAAAGGGGAATGAAGCATGCAGAATAGCGACATGTCACGACGGAATTCCTCACGTCGTTCCCGTGTCGTACATTTTTGAGCATGACGCCTTCTTCATCGCAACCGATTATGAAACCAGGAAGTACGAAAACATCAAGCATAACAAGTCAGCAGCTCTAGTCGTCGATATTTACAGCTCTGTTGACAACAAGGCAGTGTGCGTTCAAGGCACAGCTGAAATCATAGAAAGGGGCCAAGAGTTTGCAAGTCTCTATAGGATGTTTCACGATCGCTTTGAGTGGGTCAGACGCGATTCCTGGAAGGAAGGCGAAGCACCCTTTGTCAAGGTTACGCCGACAAATAAAGTAAGCTGGGGCCTAGAATGATGCTAACGGCAAAAAGACTGGAGGATGCGGCCGGGAAGTTATGCGAGGCCCTGCTACCAATCAAGCACGAATTCTATCTTGGTACGGGAAACGCAGTAGGAATATGCACGCTGTCAAGCATCGACTTACTAGAAATGGTATCTAGATCGTCTCTCATGAATAAAGTGCTGATAGCAGGCAGACTTCTCTCGGAGAATAAAGGTATAGATGCAATAATAGCCTTCGCTATGAAGCACCCAGAACTTAAGTGCATCGTAGTCTGCGGTAATGAAGTTAAGGGTCACAGAGCAGGACAGGCATTGCTGGCACTTGCCACCAATGGCGTGGACTCATTCGGTAGGATAATTGCAGCAGTTGGCCCTAATCCCATAGTTACGTCATCTGTGTTGGATGTCGAGATATTTAGGCATCAGGTACAAATTATAGACATGATAGGGATAGCTGACATTGGCAGGATTGCCCAGGTACTAGTATCCTGATACCTGCCTATCGCGGTTGACCTTGTTTTTCTTCTTGTACTCATTGAGTACATCAGAGGGGCTCATCCCAAGCTCTATCGATGTTTGGACAACAAAATGCCAAATGTCAATAAGTTCTTCTTTTGCTGCCTCACTATCAAAGGGTGTAGGCTTTTTCCACCATTTCCAGCTTGTGAGCCTTTGGAGTTCGATAGCTTCATGGACTATTGCTGTAGAAAGGGCAGATACCCTTCCATCTATTGAAGGAGGATATCGGGAAAGATCCATCATTGATGCAAGCTCCTTTTGAATTGAGAAAATAGTTTCAAGTGAGTCCATTAAATATGTACTCCTAACAGTTGCGTAAAAAGGCTTGGTCGCATAAATAGTTGTAATCTAGCTAGGTCACTGTAAGTTAAGCAACAAATCTGAAGTTCACTCATTTGCACTAACAGGACGCATCTACAAATACAGGAAAGAATTAAAAATTGTGCACAAGACCGGTAATTCTATACAATGACAGCAGAATAAGCAACTCTGGGACTTAGTATTTTAGCTAAGTCTAAATTCTGTTTTGCATGTACGCGATAGCGCAGCCAGGTACTGTGTATGTTACAGTAGTATATGCGATTGAACTAAAAAATGAACCCAGCAAGTCAGGTTGTATAGTATACAGGTTTCCATTAAGTATCCCGCAAGATACATCTATTAAGTGCTTGGAAATGCGTTTGCTAGGCCTGTATTTTTACAAGATTTTTTTCTCGTTAGCCTTATAGCTCTTAGAACTAATTTGCTAAGATGCAGAGAATAAACCTGATGTGCAAAAGAGCGACCTAGCTCCAGATTTTTTCCTTGAACGTCCACTTCTTATTGAGCAAGAAGTTTCCCACAGATGCCATAGCAACTGCCAAGATGAGCGACGGCGGGTATTCCATATTGTAGTTTTCGACTAGCGCATACACTAAAAGGAGTTGAATAATCGCGCCAAGCGAGCTAAAGCCAATAAACATCCCAAATTGTATTCCAGTCTTTTTCATGTTAAAATCTCTTTCTTCAAATGTCCACACCTTGTTGAGGAAAAAGTTTGACGTCATCGAAATGAGTATGCCGATCATTGTAGAGTATAGATACCATACGTTCGGAGTCAGCGCGTTGAAAAGTAGAGAAGCGATGTAGTTGACAAGAAGCCCAGAAGCACCGACAGTGTAGAACCTTCCTGCCTTTGAGAAAAAGCGCACAGACGTTCGCTTTTCCTTTTGCCTCACTGACTTGCCATAGCGATACAGGCGCATAACAGCCCCAAGGTAATCAAATATAACTCCGATGTCAAGCTTGCTCTTTCCTACGCTTCTGTTGGTGAATGTGTAAGGTACCTCTTTAACTCTGGCACCCTTTGTCTTGACCAAAATTTCAAGTAGCATTTTGTAGCCTATTGCGTCGAACTTGACGCCATCGATGATGTCTCGCCTGAATGCAAAGAACCCCGATACTGGATCCTTTATTTCTATGCCAAGTCCATATTGCGCTATCTTAGTCGCGCCCTTGCTCATAAGTCTGCGCTTAAATGGCCAGCCGATTATTGATCCCCCCTTTATGTATCGTGACGCAACTACTATGTCGCAGTTTGAGTCTTGCAGCGCCTCAATTATAGATGGAATTACCTGAGGAGGATGAGAAAAGTCGCCGTCCATGACGACTAACAAATCACCTGTGGCAAACTGTACCCCTGCAACTATTGCAGAACTAAGACCAAACTTCCCCTCTCGTCGAATAATCTCAACATGTAATTTCTTGTTATGGGTATTAGAAATATTCTTTGCATGCAGGCTAGCAATCTCAGCAGTGCCATCAGGGGAGTTGTCGTCGACCACTATTATTTCTGCTGCAGCATATGGAGAAAGCGTTTCGGCTATTGAGTCAAGCATTCTGACTATGTTTTGCGATTCGTTATAAGTTGGAAGAACTATTGACAGTTTCGCCTTGCTGGGCTTGACCATTTCCTCCTGCCTTGGCAGATCCACGAGCCTCTCTTTGTGGGCAGGGATATAAAATATTTGGTTAATCTTCCTATCATAGCAAACTAAAGATTCAGTATAAATGCCCAAAGTAAGAGAGATGCAAGAAAGAGCCAATTATTCTAACTAGATGTCTATGTAGTTGCACCTGATTGCAAGCAGAGTTCTATATTCAATGCATGCACTCGAGTGGCCAGTCCTTCTGCCTTCATGACTGCCCATCCAAAATACATGCAATTCCATTGGACATAGGTTGAAGCATTATATTATTTTCGGTCTGAAATTCCTAGTGCAGTGATTGCAAAAGGCACAGGTACTCTGCCTGTTGGTTGCACAAGTACTGCTTGAAATGAGGAGTTAGCAACGTCGACTATTTCAAGCTTCATCCTCATGTGAGAGTATATTGATACGCTGCTCCCCAAGTATTCGCGTTGCTGCCAGGGAATGACTGCCTGTGCAACATTCCGGCCGGCCTGGTCTACCAGAGTTATTGGAGGGGCAGTTCTTACCATGTTGGTGACCACAATAGCACAGCCGGAATTTATCGCCAAGAGTGCAAGCTCATGCAAGTACTTCATCAATGCTCGGTGGCGTTCCGGTCCAGAATATTCTGTGGAGAAGAGAGATGTCAGGCTATCGACGATAACAAGCGTGGGTCTTTCCTCTAAGATTTTCTTTGTTGCATTCATCTGGTCGATTGTTGTAAGCGCTCTTACGTAAGTAATTTTTTCAAGTGCTAATTGAGAACCAGAGATCTCCCTTATCCGTTCAGGTCGGAATGTGCCCGCGGTATCAATAAACAAACTGCTGGCGGCATCTTTCGCACAGTTAGCACAAAGTGTAAAGCACAGCTGCGACTTGCCAGAACCACTTTCACCGTATATATCGGTAATCATGCCTGTGTGTATTCCTCCTCCAAGTAGAGCATCTATCCCCTTTGAACCTGTCGAGATACTTGCCATCATTTGTATACAGCTGGTTGTTTTCTTGTATTACCTGCTTATGAATTTGTGTGGAAAGGAACCTTTTTATTCGAGCCACGATTTTTTCAACCGTAAAGTGATTAGCTAGATTGTCTTCTTCGCCGTCATCTCAACAGCAACCAAAACGACCTCTCTCGACACTGCAACGGGCAATTAACAGGAAAGTTGCGGTTAGACTAAAAAGTGAAATAGAGTACAAGGGCAGAATGAATAATGTTGATTCTTATATGAACCTCATACTTACTGATGCCGAGGAGTTTAATGGCTCCGTTGCGCTTGCAAACTATGGCAAAGTGGTGATAAGGGGCAATAATGTCCTTTTCATCAAACTGGAAAAAGAATTCTAGTCATTATAAAGTAGTGCAGCTGGTGGCAGTTTGCAAATGGCAAAAAAATGGCTGTTCTCGTCTGAAAGCGTAACTGAGGGTCACCCCGACAAAGTGTGTGACCAGATATCAGACGCAGTTCTCGACGAGTTTTTGCGGCAAGACCCTGATTCACGGGTTGCTGTAGAGTCAATGATAACATCAGGCATTGTGTTTGTCGCAGGTGAAGTGACCTCAAAAGGGAAAGCGGATGTGCAGAAAATTGTCCGTAACACCATCCGAGCAATAGGGTATGACAGACCAGAATATGGTTTTGATTGTGATTCATGTTCAGTTCTTGCATCACTTCATGAGCAGAGCCCGGACATTTCAATGGGTGTCAATGCGACCGCAGATAAAGACCAAGGAGCCGGCGACCAGGGATTGATGTTTGGATTTGCAACTAATGAAACACCAGAACTGATGCCTCTCCCGATCACGGTTGCACATCAGCTGTCAATGGGCCTTGCGCAGGTAAGAAAGAAAAAAGAGCTCAGTTGGGTTCGCCCAGACGGAAAGTCCCAAGTGTCGGTTGTCTATGAAGATGGAGTGCCCAAACGGATCGACTCTGTTGTAATTTCTACACAGCATTCCCCAGAAATCAGTATGAGTCAGCTTCGTGAAGAAGTGATTAACAAGGTGATAAAACCAGTCTGCGACAGCTGGATCGACAGCCAGACAAAGTTTCTTGTCAATCCAACAGGTAGATTCGTGATAGGCGGCCCGCCAAGCGACACAGGTCTTACTGGAAGAAAAATAATTGCTGATACATATGGCGGCATGGGGAGGCACGGAGGAGGCGCATTCTCTGGCAAGGATCCTTCGAAGGTTGACAGGTCAGCCTGCTATATGGCAAGATATGTAGCTAAGAACATAGTAGCGGCAGGGCTGGCAGAAAAGTGCGAAGTGCAAGTTGCATATGCAATAGGAGTGGCAGAACCGATCTCTATCATGGTAGAAACTTTTGGAACAGGCAAGATGACTGAGGAACAGATAGAGGGCTTGGTCAGAAAGAACTTTGACATGACGCCCGCAGGAATAATACGGATACTCGATCTCAAGCGCCCCATATACCAACAAACTGCCGCCTATGGCCACTTTGGGAGAAACAATCCAACCTTTACATGGGAAAAGACAGAGAGACATCTCTTCTGAGCTTATGCTAAATTTACATCGAGCCCAAAGTCAAATGATATCTCGATGAGCTTTTTCGTCCACTATCGCCACCCCACTGGCAAGAGACCTCTATGTTAGTAATAACGGGTTTTGCCTGTTTTGTGGTGTTTACGAGATAACACAGCAATAATCAGTGGTACATGGAAGCGAAGTTGTACTTTAGTACATAGTCTGATTAGTATTGGTATTATTGTATGTGCTCAAAAAAATTAGTAGGCAAGCATTAGATACTATCCATGAGTTAGCTTGGCAGTGTGAGTCTAAAAGTATTTGAATGCAGGCAGGATTTGGCTAAAGCTTAGAGACGAGGAAAGACCCATTGGGATTCGACAAAGATAAAAAAGAAGTCATAGAAAAACACCTTCTTGCGAGATCATTTAGAGTGGTAATGTTGGTTATATGGTCAGATTGCAGTACTCAATTCTGAACGGGTGTAAAGGATTTAGTTTGGTATAAAAGTGGCAAGCTTCGATATAGGATTCTACCCTGTTATATGCTTATTTAAATTGCATTGAATGAGATTGAAAAGACTAATTAGAGGTTGCGTGCCAGTACAAGGCAGGCAGACAAAGATTTTATGAGTCAGAATAATAACATTGTATCACTAAAGGTTCTTGAAGCCTATACCCGAGATGTTGGCAGGGGCACGGCAAGAATTGACTACGACACCATGGGTTCTTTAGGAGTAAGCACAGGCGATATTATAGAAATAAAGGGCAAACGAAGGACTGTTGTCAAATGCTTACCTCTTTACCCCTCTGATGAGGGAAAAGGAATCGTCAGGCTAGATGGGTTGGTAAGAAATAATGCTGGCATAGGCATAGGAGATGCCATAAACGCAAGGAAGGTCAAGGCTGTCCCGGCTGAGAAAGTGGTAATATCTCCACTTGAGGCAATACCTCCAATTGATGAGCGCTATCTGGCAGATGCTCTAGAAAGCGTGCCCCTAATCAAAGGGGATAACGTGATGGTTCCATATTTTGGTGGTAGGCTGACGTTTCAGATAATAGGGATAACACCGCCTCCAGCTGTTGATACTGCTGCAATTGTTACGAGCAAGACAGCATTCACCATAACTGAAAAGGACGAGGCATTAAGAGGGATGCCTCAGGTATCTTACGAGGATATAGGCGGCCTTAGGGACGAAATGCAAAAGGTCAGAGAAATGATAGAACTACCCCTAAGACATCCAGAAATATTTGAGAAACTTGGGATAGAAGCCCCAAAGGGTGTGCTCCTTTTCGGTCCTCCAGGCACTGGCAAGACATTGTTAGCCAAGGCGGTTGCAAGTGAGAGCAATTCTCACTTTATAAGCATATCAGGACCTGAAATCATGAGCAAATTCTATGGAGAATCAGAGGCACGCTTGAGAGAGATATTCAAAGAGGCAAGAGAGAAAGCTCCAACCATCATTTTCATCGACGAGATCGACTCTATTGCTCCAAAAAGAGAAGAGGTGATGGGAGAAGTTGAGAGAAGAGTTGTTTCGCAGATGTTGTCACTTATGGACGGGCTTGAAGGCAGAGGCAAAGTCATTGTTATTGCTGCAACCAATAGGCAAAATGCGCTTGACCCTGCTTTGAGAAGACCTGGGAGATTTGACAGAGAAATTGAGATTAAAGTACCAGATAAGAATGGACGTTTGGAGATTCTTCAGATTCATAGCCGCAATATGCCCCTTGACACAGATGTAGATCAGAAGAAAATAGCCGCAGTTACACATGGTTTTGTCGGTGCAGACTTGGAATACCTCTGCAAAGAAGCAGCCATGAAGTGTCTTCGCAGATTGTTGCCAGACCTCAATCTAGAAGATGAAAAATTGCCGCCAGAAACACTCGACAAGCTGATTATAACGCAAAATGATTTTAATCAAGCAATAAAGGATGTCATGCCTTCAGCCATGCGGGAGGTCTTTTTGGAATCTCCTGACGTAAAATGGGAAGATATTGGAGGGCTTGAAGGAGTAAAAAGAGAATTGCAGGAAGCAGTCGAGTGGCCGCTGAGATACCCCGACCTATATGCAAAGATAGGCCATACTGTTCCAAAGGGAATTTTGCTGCATGGACCTTCAGGAACCGGCAAGACTATGCTTGCGAAGGCTGTGGCAACGGAATCTGAAGCTAATTTCATATCAGTAAAGGGACCTGAACTCTTGAGCAAGTGGGTCGGCGAATCTGAACGCGGAATTCGTGAGATCTTTCGGAGGGCAAGGCAGGCAGCTCCGTGTGTTGTCTTCTTTGACGAGATCGATTCGATTGCGATGGCAAGAGGAGGAGGAATGGGAGGCGAAATGGGTGGCGGCAGTATAGGAACAAACGATAGGGTAATATCGCAGATCCTCACGGAGCTAGATGGAATAAGTGAATTACACGGAGTCGTCGTGCTTGCAGCAACCAACAGACCAGATATGATTGATACCGCGTTGTTGAGACCGGGAAGATTTGATAGAATAGTATTTGTACCAAATCCTGACAAAAGGACAAGAAAGAGAATACTTGAAATTTATGCTACTGATAAGCCAATAGGAGCAGATGTGGACCTTGAGAAAATAGCAGATATAACAGATGGTTTTAGCGGAGCTGACGCCGCTGCCATCGTAAATACTGCTGTGTCCCTTGTACTACATGAATATCTCGCAAAGTACCCGACACCAGAAGAAGCAGCAAAGCATGCATCAGAAGCACACGTGCTGATGCGTCACTTTGAAGAGGGTGTAAAGAAGATAAGAACTCAAAGAGAGAGGAAGCCTGAAGAAACGAGAGCACTTTCATATTATCGATAGTAAGCGAAAAGCAAGTCTGGCTTCTCGCCCCTCGTTTGCTCTCATACACAATATATTATATAGGGATGAAAAGGCTGTTAGGGCTCTCAGACCAAAATCTTCAAGGGATAGAAAAAAAGGTAAATGCCGTGCTGCGCTCTTGTGCACATGCATTGGCCTGTAGATCCATGATTCTATTTGTTCATTCTGAGCACGTCAACTTGGCCACTGTGCAGCCAATCCTTCAGCTCATCATGTGTTGGCTTGGCGTCGTGCTTGCCTGCCAAATGAAGATGCAGAAGAACATAGTTAATTTGGTTGAGTAAGGGCTTGTTTGATTCGTCACCTTTGCGAGCTTTTTGCTTCAAGTCAGCCGGAACTGTATTCCACCATTCTTCAAACTTTCGTGCCATATATCTCATACAAGGATCGAGGGAGTACTTTAATCTTTCATCTTCATGATGCAATTTCAGATGGCCAAGGTGTTGGGCCAGAAATGAAAACCAGCAAGATATAATATATTATGACCACATAGTTATTTTAACAAAACAGTGTCATAGTTTGTAGTCCATAGTGATTCTAGTATGAAAGAAGAGGAACCGCGAGTTATTACAATTCAATACAAGAACGATTTGCCGGTGGTCTGTGTTGGCCTCATAGATGCAGGCAGCAATAAGAAAATTGTTGTCGATGCCCATCTCGATTTTGCCTCATCAAAGACAATTATTCCCACATATATTGCGAACGAGATGAATCTATCATTTGCCGGAAGCGATGAGACAGCAACAGGAGCAGGAATAATACATATCCCTTACTACGAGGTTTCAATAGAGATTTTTGACAAAATCTATGACAACATCCATGTTGGGTGCCTCGATCTGCCAGAGCGAACGCCAGCTAAGGCACTGGTTGGTCGCGATATACTTGACAACTATAGAATATGCCTCGATGGAATAAAAAAAGAAATCAGAGTATGGTAAAAATCTTTCTTCTTATAGTTGGCTTTTGAAGTCCATATGGATATCACAAGTTGACTAGATTATTTAGAGACGTTCAATGCTGCTTCCTTTAATGTGTCTTCAGCGGAATTAGCAAGGTTCTTGATGGTTTTTTGAATGTTATTATTGTATTACATTACTTCGCCCTGATTGGATCTGTCACGATTTTATTATTCCCAAGTATAGAAGGCCCAGAATTTTCCATTCTAATTTAAAAAAATAAGTAGTGAGAGCCATAAAATAGTCTGTCTAATAATAGATTGATAATGTTAAAAATAGCGCTTTAGCATAAATTGCCAGTTGCTAAAGGATAAGATTGCAATAGTCACCGGTGCCAGCAGGGGCCTTGGCTTTGAGATCTCAAAACAATTGGCTAAAAGGGGTGCGACAGTCATTATGTGTTCAAGAAGTATGGCAAGAGCAGATAATTCCGCCAGCAGGATAGAAGGCAAGACATACCCTGAAAGATTGGACGTAACAAATGCCCAAGGCGTAGCAGAATTTATGCGCCTTGTGGCAGAGAGGCACAAGCATATTGATATATTGATCAATAACGCGGGCTACCCTTTTGATAGGATGATATGGAACAAAAGTTTCCATGAAGTCGCCGAAGAAGATCTCGAAAAAGTTATCAATGTGGATCTGAAAGGTACATTTAGGCTCTCACAAGCCGCGATTCCATTCATGATAAAAAATGTCAGCAGCTCCAGAGGAGCAGGGGGAGTGATAATTAACATTGCCTCAACACCGGCAATTGCAGGCCACATGGCAGGTGCTCCCTATAGCATTGCGAAGTCCGGAGTAATTGCAATAACAAAGCACATTGCATTAGAGTATGGCGACAAGAATATTAGAGCATACACTCTTGCCCCTGGCAACATCTCTACTGAAGCTACCTTCGCCTCAATGACTATAACTGAAAGGAAAAAGGCGGCAATGGAGAATTCAATGAAGCGGTGGGGCGACCCAAGAGAGGTCGCCACAATAGCTGCAAGTGTGGCTAGCGAGGATTTTGCATTTGCCACTGGAAATACGATAGTTATAGACGGAGGTACAGTGATGCTATAATGTTTCTAGACAAGGATAAGGACCAAGACTTAGAAAAGTTAGCAGAGCAGGAACAGAAGCTTCCTCCAGAAATAGAGGAAAAGAAGCGCAAAGGGACTCTCCGAACGGGCTATACTACTGGCACCACTGCGACTGCCGCCACAAAAGGAGCACTGTATGCACTTATCAATGGCAAGCCAATCGAACGGGTGGCTGTATCATTGCCAAAGGGCAAAACTGCTACCCTTAAGATTGCTTGGACAAAGAACGAAGGTAACGGTAAGGTTACTTGCGCAGCGATAAAGGACGGTGGCGATGATCCCGACGCTACGCATGGTGCGGAGATATGCTCGACTGTCTCCTTCAGCAAAAATGCAACTAATATCTATATCGATGGTGGTAAAGGAGTAGGCAGAGTAACAAAGCCAGGCCTAGGTCTTGAAATTGGCAAGGCTGCCATAAATCCAACGCCCTTAAAGATGCTGGAGCAGGCAGTCCGTGAAGTTGCTAGAGATCAGTTGGAAAATCAAGGCATTGACGTAGTAATTTCTGTTCCAAATGGAGAAGAAATTGCCAAAAAAACAGACAATCCACGCCTTGGAATATTAGGTGGTATCTCGATACTTGGCACCACCGGCCTAGTCCTTCCATACTCTACTGCATCATTTGCTGCTTCAATAAGGCAAGGCCTTGATGTTGCGACTGCTATGGATGCTGATAGTGTAGTCCTTACCACAGGAGGAAGGAGTGAAGACTTTGCCAAAGAGATGTTCAAGCTGCCAGACCACTGCTTTATCCAGATGGGTGACTTTGCAGGCTACTCTATAAAGCAATGTGCTAACAAGATGACTATAAGACAGGTGATTATTGCTGGCTTTATTGGTAAGCTTACTAAAATGGCGATGGGTATCAAACAGACTCATGTAGCCGGCTCTCATATCGACATGGAGTTCATGGCACGGCTTGCGGCTGATTGTGACGCTCCGCAAAATGTCATCGATGAGATCAACAGTGCGAATACTGCAAGACATGTTTCAGAGATAGTCAAGAGAAACAATATTCTAAGCTATCATGACCAACTATGTAAAAGGGTGGCTGAGCAGATGCATGAGCATGCAAGAGGCCAGCTCCAAATCGAAGTTGTATTGTTTGAATTTGACGGCACGGTTATTGGCAGATACCCCAAAAAATGAGGATCATTATTTTGGTTTTATGCTGCTCTTTGAAGATCCGGTAGAAGATTTTGTAGCAAAAGAAACCCACTGGGCTTATGCTAATATCACTTCTTGGGCTTGCCTTGACGTTATCTATTTTATCTTCCACTTTTGTCCTCGGGTCAAAATTGCAACCCGAGGAGTCTTTATCAATTCTGTCGTCTTATAACCAACCTTACAACCTTAGGTTGCAACTTGTGTTATGGTCTTTTTCTTTGATGCAAAAGATATCCCGAGAGCAATTAGGTAGATCAAGATCCCTAAGATCATTGCTAGAGATGAACCGTACATAATTCCAAGTGCTATGGCAAGCACCGCGCCCAAGACAGAGAATGCGCCGTTAACTGCCCACATCCATGGTATGTAATCTGGTCTGTGCACCTTTAGCAAACGCATACCCGTAGGAAGGGGCATCCCCATTAGAAACCCAATAGGAGCAAGAATAGCGATACTTACTGCAGCTTTGACCTCAAAAGGTTCTGCGATGGTTGAATATATTATCGGCGGGAGAAAAAGCACGTACAATATACCAAGTCCAGCGATGCCTCCTATTACAAAAACTAAGTTTTTCATATTGTTCTTTGCAATTCTCGAGCTAAGAAAGCTACCTGCTCCGCTTGATATAAGCAAAGTAAATAACAATAGCGCAAAAGTCATTGTAGGATTGCCCATTAAGAGTATGAGCTTTTGCAGGAGTGCGAGCTCTATCAATATGAAGCCCACGCCTAGGGCTGCAAAATATGGTATCACAGTTGCAATTCCAATCTCACTTTTTCTTGTATCAACTTCTTTTTCTCTTCTTCGCCTCATCCATGCAAAAGGTACAAGCAAAAATATCGCTACAATTCCAACGCTGGCATAGAGTAGTACTTCCACTGCTCCGGGTAGTGGCTTTTCAAATGATAAGAAATACGGATTATCATCCGTTACTGGATACACCTTTGTTTCGAACATGCCATAAAACTGGTCAAGGTTAACCTCTCCACTAAGAAGGGCAGAGTAAGGCTCTCGCATTATTTGTCCAGGGACCAGGATAGGCTTGTAATCGTATTGGGAAAAGGATTGTGAGAGAAATCTTATCTCTTCGTCAGTAAAAGGAGACTTTGAAAAGATGACCATAGTCACACTTGGGTCTTGCGTATATGAATCAGAGGTTACCATGATTAGATGCCTGTGGAGTTGATCCTGGGGTATACCGTTTTGTTCAAGCAATTTAGCATATGTACTGATAAATCTTGGGGCATCGATCAGCCACCTGACTGTAACAATCTTGCCTCTCTCAGTCAGGTGATCGTAATATTGTTGGAATCCTTCCAATGTATATAGAAAGTTTTCTGAAACGCTTAGGCCCCCTGACGATACGGACGCCCAAGTATCGACAAACGGTACATAAATAATATCATACTTTTCAGAAGAACGGGTTATGAAGCTTCGCCCCTCATCCACATATGATCTTACATCTTCATGAGAATACACATTTCCAGCCCTATCACCATAGCTTTTGACAGTTTCATAGATTATTGGGTTTATTTCCACTGATGTGATATCCTTGCTCCCGCTTACCAATGATGCAACCACGTCTCTCCCACCACCAGATCCGATCACAAGAACTTTGGGATCAGGTATCATTTTGAAAGGTAGGTACTGCATCCAAGTAGAAAGTTCTTGTCTGCTTTCAGTGTTGCCGTCCCATGATATAATGTTGGTTCCAGCTCCGCCGTCGATAAAGACCTTTGCTACAAGCCCCTCGCCGCCCGCACCTCCTTCAACTACGTCTATTCTGGAAAATGAGTTCCATTCTGTCTTGA
This sequence comes from Nitrososphaera sp., assembly GCA_025924355.1. GTDB lineage: Archaea > Thermoproteota > Nitrososphaeria > Nitrososphaerales > Nitrososphaeraceae > Nitrososphaera. Next base: position 21,800 of record JAICEE010000001.1, on the reverse strand, counting down.
CTATTTTGGATCCCGGATGCTCACGCAGATATATTGGTAGGTCTTTCTGAGCTGTCGGATCTGTAGGTATTGCAAAGATCTGCGTAGCTTGATTAAGGAAAATAAGTGATATAGCAAATGCTACAAAGATAAGACTCACAACAGTTTTTTTGCTATTCTTTGCGATCCTCGAAAATATAGTGCCACCTATCGCTGATATTAATCCAACTATAAGAGTCGCGCCTTCACCACCTGTAAGCACCAAAAACAAAACTACCAGAAGAGCCCCAGCAGACGCACCAATCAAATCGGCAGCATATAGCCTTCCAGCCACAGAAGCAAATGCATTGAATGCGGCAGATATTATAATTCCGACTAAAAAAAATGGCACCGAGAAAAGGATCATAAACAAAGGAAGGTAGATAACCTGTGAAGCTAGCGCGTGCATAACAAAAAGAGTTATGGGGATAAAGATGGTTATGCCCCATGCAGAGTATATAGTTAGGTTCTCAGCCCACTTACCTTTCAGCTTATTTACACGGTGCTGTACAACTAGACCTGAGGCTCCTAGGCCGACAAGTGCTACAGATACTGCTACGAAAGCAAAATGGTACCATATGGCGGCAGAAAATATCCTTGTGATTGATACTTCAAGTACTAGACCAGATAGAGCTATAAGGAATATTCCAGCAAACAACAGCCTGCGGTTCACTAGAACGGGTATCGATTGCCAGCTTGCCATGCCCTTTGTTACTTAGCTCATGTTTTGGGTGAGTTTTAAAAACCTTATGAATGTCAATTATTCATTCTGATTGCGATTTCGCTTCCCTCGTAGTTTTCTATCATACTGGTGTAAGGGTATAAGCCTAAATCAAAATTAGTCACCTCACCTCTGAATGTTGCAATCGCGCTTGTATTTCTATAGAGCTCATGAAGCAGTTGGTTGTCTTCATTTCCAATATCGAGTTTGAATCTTGGATCGTCTATTAGTAGAACTCTGCTTTTAGCGGTGTCTACAGGGAAATAAAGCATGTCTCGATAATCAGAGAATATATGGTCCTTATCAAATACGTATTTGAATATCCAGGAATAAATTGGGTTCGAAACTACGGTTGGGTTGCCGGCGGCGCCGTCTTCCGTTCCGTCCAAATACCTAGCAACATAAGCAGCGGATTCAATCTGAGCCGAAGTAACATCTGTGACAATAAGCAGCGTAGTACTAGTCAATCCAAAAACAACAATTGATGAAAGTATCGCAACTGTAAGCGTCTTTTGACTAATTTTTTTACTCTTTTGTATTATATCAAATAGCAGTTTAGCTGCCCCTATACAGAGCGCCGGTAAAATAGGAATCCAATAAAAGAAGTTAGTGTACCCTAGCACACCAAGGAATGCCATGAATGGAAGAATCCATAAAAGAATGAAATAGTCTCTTCTTACGAAGGAATAAGCTAGGCCACCAAACCCCGCCGCAAAAATAAAGGGATCGGTAATAGCTAAAAGGAACACGATCCAAGGCAGGCCGGCATTTTCTCTGTTTATTTGCCAAAGCACATCATTTGTCCATGAGCTAAATGCACCAGCTAGTATACTCTGAGCAGGCCAAATTAGCGGGATCAGTATCACAGGAACAAACCATATTCCAAGAGCTTTTAGGCTTCTATTATTATTCCGGTAAATTAGGAAAGCTACTAAGGGGATCATGGTAAATGCAGGAATCTTTGTAAAAATGGCTGTGCCCAGGAATACTCCTGACAGCACAATTAGAATATAATTATTGTTGTTATTTTTTTCTGACTTTGATTTTGTAGCATAAAATGCCAGAAATATTGAAAAGAGAAGAAATGGTAGGAGAATAGAATCTAGCAATATCATTCTAGTAAACCATGCTACAGGCATTACTGCAAATAAAATTGAGGCAAATAACGCAATATTTCTGTTATAGATACGCTCTGAGATTTTGTAGATGAGAAAAGTATCAATTACTGCCAATATTCCCATTAAGATTCTGGGAACTTGATAGAGGGATTCTATCGATTGCAGATCCGGAGAAGGATTTAATGATTCTGGATAGCCAATAATCGTTAGTATACCCCCCAGAAAGATTTGTCCAAAAAAGGGGTGATCATAATAATATGCCTCTTGTGGTCCAAGACCTTCCATGACATGCATGGCTCTTCGTGTGTAGACTCCTTCGTCATAGAAAAGGTTAGGAAAGCCGACAGGATTCCACAAGTGCGTATAAGCAGATAATGCTAAGGGTATCAAGACAAGTGACATTGACACAGAGTATGCCTGCCTAGAGAGAAGACCCAAACTCTTATCTCATCAAGGAAACATGACTCTATTATCTATTATCGTTTGCTGACATGCAAAAGATTATTTCCCCTTTTAATTTCTGCTAATGTTGCCTTATGGTTATAAAAATGGCTATTCTCGCTATCACGAGGCACGGCATAGAAATAGCCCGCAGGATAAAACAAAAGATGCCCGAAGTGGAGATATATGTGCCAGCAAAGCATAATGACGGTGGCAATGACATCATCTGGTTTATCGAGCAAAGCACGAAGCTTGTCGGCAAACTTTTCAAGAGTTATGACGCCCTGATCTGCATATTTTCTCTTGGAGCGGTCATCAGAATGGTGGCGCCGTACCTCATTGATAAAAAGAGCGATCCGGCTGTGCTAGTCATCGATGACAGAGCAAATAATGTCATAAGCGCACTCTCAGGACATCTTGGAGGAGCAAATGCACTTGCAAGGTTAGTGGCCTCATTTCTTGGTGCACAGCCGGTAATCACAACTGCTGCAGACGTCAATGAGACCATCGCAGTTGACCTTATAGGAAGGGAGTTTGGTTGGACAATTGAAAATTTTGAGAATGTGACTAAGGTAAGTGCATTCATGGTTAATGAAGAAAAAATTGCGATATATCAAGACGCAGGTGAAAGGAACTGGTGGATTGCGCAGCTTCCAAAAAATGTTACCATCATAGACAGCATTGATAAAATAAAATCTCAGGAATTCAAGGCAGGGCTTATAATTTCTGACAGAGTAGTCTTAGACCAAAGTATCATAAGCAAGTCGGTTATTTATCGGCCCAAGTCACTGGTAGTTGGGATAGGCTTGCATTGGGACACAAGCAAAGAAACAATAAAGTCTGGCATCGACACAGTTTTCAAAGAAAATGGGCTCTCCTTTCAAAGCATCAGGAACCTTGCATCAATTAATCGCAAAGCAAAGGTAAAGGGACTTGAAGAATTCTCTATACAACACGGTATACCCGTCGAAATCTATGAGAAAGATAGACTTGCGTCCGTGGACGTGCCCAACCCATCGGCAACTGTCCAGAAGTTCGAAGGAACGTCGAGTGTATCTGAAGCCTCATCACTTCTCAGCTCGAAGGGCGAGCTTGTAGTGCCAAAGCAAAAGCTTCCCCCCAACCTAACAATTGCCGTATCACGCATTTATCATCAATGATAGAGTATACAAATTTTGTACGTAATTCTGGTCTTTTATGGATAAATATGACAATTGGCCGGAAACGATTAATTAATTTTAAATATGAGTTCTTTGTATTATAATTTTGACGGACAATGTCTGAACCAGTAATACAACACTGGGAGCGTGTTATTCACAAAAATGTACGTTCCAAAGACCGGATTGATATTGGAAACGTCATTTCTGAATCAGGTGAGACATTTACTGTAATGCAAGGTGCCAGCAGGGAATACAATATTCCAAAGGCCACAGTAGAAGGTTTTGATGGATCAGAACTTTACCTTTCGATACCATTTTCGGAAGTTCAAAGGTACAAAATCGCGTAGGCCTTAGCCAGCTTTTTTTGGATCTGGCAAGCAAAGCTACTATAAAGGAAATAGCTAGCTTGAGCCACCTTGATTGAAAATGCAAATAACAAGAGGGTAAAAATAATAATATTGGTTGCCGCCTGTTCTCTACTGTAATAATCTGGAACATCAAAAAATTGCCGGTTTCGTGAAGGTATCGAAAGGTGGGTATATTCATATACGCACTCATCGTACCAAGGCCTGCATACTGAAAGATATTTTAGCCCGCCAAATTATCTGTGCACATATACACAGTTGAAAAAGGCGCTTTTGATAGTAGACAGAGGAAGTAGGGAGCCCGACGTAAGGTACGAGCTCGAACAGATTTGCTTGTTAGCAAAGCAACGGGCAAGGTACGACCATGTAGATTATTCCTTCCTTGAGGTATTGCCGCCATTCATTGCCGAAGGAATCAGCCAGTGCATGGCAGCGGGGACGAGCTTTATCACTGTAATGCCATATTTTCTGTACCCTGGAATGAAGTTAAAAGACACTGTCAAGCAGAGTGCCAAGATAGGTAGAGACAAAAACCTGAAGCTAGTGATAACAAAGCCCCTCTCTTACCATCCAATGATGGTGCACCTGATAATTGACAGGATAAATGAGCTGAAAAAGAGCAAGTCCATTAGCCAACCGGACAGGGAATGTGACGTAGTATTGATAGGCCATGGAAGCAGCGACAAGAATGCCCATGACGCGTTTGTGTATGTTGCGAACTCTATTACGCAGTATTATCGCAAGGTGGAATTTTGCTTTCTTGAGCTCGACCGGCCAAATATCGAAGAGGGCATAGGGCGGGCGGTTGCAGGGAATCCACAGGTAATACTGATTGTGCCATACTTTTTGCACAAGGGAGCGCACATCAAAAGGGATGTGATAAAGGACCTTAATGCGGCCCTCGACAAATACAACTTTAGGAACATATTCATGGGCCAGCACCTAGGAGTTGACCAAAAACTAGTCGATATCATCTTAGAAAGAGCAAGCGAGGTTGAGAAACGGCTTGGGCTATAAGGACAACGACCCCTCCTACCGCAATCAACATAGCGGGACTGCTACCGGCAGGGCTATGTCGGAAAAGGCTTTTGACATTGAGAAAAGAAGCTTTGACATCATAGAATCAGAGGTAGGTAACCATCAGTACAACGAAAACGAATGGGTCGTTGTAAGACGTGTGATCCACGCAACAGCAGACTTTGACTTTGCAGACAAGGGAAAAATCATCTTTCATAAAAAGGCCATCGAGTCTGCTTTCAATGCTCTCAGAGAGAGGTGCACAATTGTTACAGATGTAGATATGGCGCTTGCCGCAATAAGCAAGAAATCAATAATTGACCTGGGGCTCAAGGCAGTGTGTTATATCTCTGACTCTTTTGTCGCAGAGCAGGCACGCAGGTCGGGTAAGACAAGGTCAGAGACCGCCATGCGGCGAGCTGCAAAGGACATGGAAGGCGGTATTATTGCGATAGGAAACGCTCCTACGGCTCTGTACGAGGTGATCAATATGGTAAGAGAAGGCGTTACAAAACCTGCTCTTGTAGTTGGGATACCAGTAGGCTTTGTATCTGCCGCTGAATCAAAAGAAGAACTTGCGAAAATGAATGACCTGCCTTTTATAACAAATGTCGGAAGGAAAGGCGGCAGTTCTGCAGTGTCTTCAATAATAAATGCCATAATGCTGCTCTATCAGAGCAAAAAGTCATCTGCGTGAAAATCTGACACAAGAGAGCACCATCCGCTCGGGCAATTTCCTGTTTGCAAAATGCAAGTGCATGTAGGCTGCCAGACCGTTATCATTTATGACAAAGCCATCCTGATTGCCTGTAACTCCCCTGCCTTTTCTCATTGAATAGGCAAATCTCAAATCGCCTGCTATATTTTCAATTGAAGAATAATGGAATTCGTGTCCTCGAAGATGCATGTTGCCAAATATCGAACCGTTGCACTTTGCGGCAGTATAGTTTAGAGTCAGCCTGCCTGTCATCAGGGTATCTGCTTCTATAATACTAGCCATCTTCCTTGCCTTTTTCTCACCCTTGTAACCACTTATCGACCGGGTTAGGTACATCAGTCCTCCACACTCTGCATAGAGAGGCATACCTTCATCGACTGCCTTCCTGATTGACCGCACCATTGATCTGTTCTTCTCGAGTCTGTCTGCAAGCACCTCAGGAAAACCTCCTCCGATCATTAATCCATGCACGCCGTCTGGCAGCTTTTGCTCTTTAATTGGGCTAAAAAAAACAAGCCGTGCTCCGCTGCTTCTCAAAGCAATAAAGTTGTCTATGTAGTAGAAGTTGAATGATTCATCGAGGGCTACGGCAATATTTGCTCTGGCTGGCAGCTTTGGGTAATCACGAGCATCAGGGAGTGAAGTCATGCTACATAGGCTCATTAATTTATCGAGGTCAATACATTCTGCAACCTGTCTTGCTGTACGAGTTATCACCTGATTTCTAGTACCACTCATTTCTAATGCAGGGACTAGTCCAAGGTGTCGCTCTTCCATTTTGATCTTACTATTGCGAGTGAGCACTCCTATTACTGGAACCTTGACTTTCCCTACAAGAGCCTCAGTAATGTAGTTGGCATGCCTTTGTCCTGCAACATGGTTCAGGATGACAGCTGCTATACGCAGTTTTCTATCGAAGTGCAAAAAGCCTAGTATGATAGCAGCTATAGATCGTGCGCCCTTGCTTGCATCAACTACTAGCACTATGGGTGCATCTAGAATTTTGGCCACATGGGCTGTACTGGCAAAGTTGCTCTTACCAGACATTCCGTCAAATAATCCCATTACGCCTTCTACTACTGCGATATCTGCGTCTTTACTTGCTGATGCAAAGCAATCAAGGACTCCCTGCCTGCCCATCATCCAGACGTCCAGATTGCGCGAATTCCTGTTTGTTATAAGAGTATGATAAGAAGGATCAATAAAGTCTGGACCAACCTTGAAGGGTTGGACTCGCAAACCCCTTTGGCTTAGGCCATACATGACACCCATTGCAACCGTAGTCTTACCAACTCCACTTGTAACTCCTGCAATGACTATCCGTGATATGTGCATTAACGATCGGTTAAATTGATTTTAATTTTAGTTTTTAGTCTTGAGATAGCTCAAATTGCCTTTTTACATGTTATCATTTGGCAAATAATGTGACGAAGAGACATCTTGGACAACTATACGTCAATTGTAATCCAGAATGGACTTGGCTGAAACTATAACATCTATAAAAAGACTGGCAGTCGCCATAGGCTTTCTTCAACCAGCGTTTTACAGATCAGCAACAACCAAAGGAATAAAGCAATCTATGGACAAAGAGACAAGAAAAAATTGTCCAAGGGTTCCTTATAAAAGGAACAACAAAGCATATATGTCTAATGAAAGTGCTCGATTGATTTTTATTTTCACACATTTTTATCATCTGCTGACAGATGCTAGAAAGAGGCCTTGTAATTGTCTACACTGGAAAGGGTAAGGGCAAGACTACTGCCGCGCTAGGAATCGTATTGCGTGCCGTTGGCCACGGATACAAAGTCGGTATGATCCAGTTCATCAAGGGCGAGTGGTACTACGGTGAGCTCACAAGCTCAAAGAGGCTTGAGCCCGAATTTGAGATGATAGCAGCTGGTAGAGGTTTCGTTGGCATAATTGACGACGACCATCCAATAGAAGACCACCAGAGCGCGGCAAAGCAGGCAATTGCACTTGCAAAGCAAAAAATTGCTTCTGGTATATACGATATCATGATACTGGATGAAGTAAATTATGCCGTGAAACTGAACTTAATATCGCAGCAAGACATTTTAGATGTCATTGCTGCGAAGCCCGAAAAGACTAGCCTCGTCTTAACAGGCAACTATGTTCCTCAATCTGTCATTGCTGCAGCAGATTTGGTCACCGAAATGAGGGAGATAAAACACCCTTATCAAAAGGGTATAAAGGCAAAGAAAGGGATTGACTTTTAGCAGTTTATATTATCACTTATACTATGTGTATATAAAATGTCGGCAAAAAGACTCGCCCCTTCGACCAATTGTAGGAGCAAAAGTGAATACCGTGTAAAAAGTTAAAACATAATCTTAAAGTAGCCATCTGCTTCGTGTCTATCATAATTATAAATGGCTGCCACGGACGAGATTCAGAGGCTTCCTGAGGAAGGAGAGATCATAATTGCCACTGTCAGGCAGGTGACAGGACATGGGGCATATGTCACGCTAGACGAATACAATAACATGACCGGTTTTCTCCATCTCTCTGAGATTGCAACTGGCTGGATTAGAAATATCGAGCGCTATATCCGGCCAAACCAAAAAGCGGTTCTAAAAGTAATCAGGGTTAACAAAGTAAGGGGCGAAGTAGATACTTCGCTAAAGCAGATCTCGGGCGAGGAACGTAAGTCCAAACTTATAGAAGTAAAAAAGAACGATAAGGCGGCTACATTTTTGGATTTTATTAAGTCAAAACTAAAGCTGACAGACCAAGCTGTTCAAGAAATAGAGGAGAGATTGCTCCAAAAGTATGATTACGTATACGATGCTTTCGAAGCTGTATCAAGGAAGGGGCCAGACGCCATCCAGAATATTGACCTCTCTCCTGAGATAAAAAAGGCAATAGAGGAAGCAAGCAAGAGGATCCCCGTTCCAGTTGTAGAAATTAGCGGTGTAATGGAGATAACATCAAAAAAGCCAGATGGCATTGAAATTATCAAGAATACACTTGCAAATGCGGAGGGCAGTAAGGGCAGTGCAAGTAGTACTATAACGTATATTGGGGCTCCTCGCTACAGGATCGTGGTGGCCGCCGAGAACTTCAAAATAGCCGAGAAACTCATGAACAACACAGTTGAAAAAATGCGGGTTAGTATCGAAAAGCAGCACGGCACGTTTAATTTTGTGCGCCAAGACTCAAAAAAGTCTCACACTCTTCAGCAGGCATAGAATACGGCATGAAGCACCTTGTACGGAAGTGTCCTTCTTGTGATACATATACGCTCAAACATCAGTGTCCGAAATGCGACTTTAGAACAATAGATCCGCATCCGCCGAAGTACTCACCCGATGACAAGTACGTTCGCTATCGGATAGCTGATAGGTATATGCATAATCCTCAAGAATTATAAGTAAATCAAAAACAATTCTGTCCAGATGAACTTTGCAATAGCCGGTGCCGGAGTCGCCGGCAGTTATCTTGGCAACATGCTCCAAAAGAGAGGTCACGATGTCGACATCTTTGAGTCCTCCAAAAAAGATCACCATTGGCCCGTCTGCGCGTGGGGTGCATCTAAGCACATGCTTGAGAGGTTCTCTAACCAAGCCGGGCTCGACTTTAGCAATTACATTTTTCATGCCGGACAGCAGCTCAAGATAGAATTACCAAATAACAATGAAGAAATTCTAGAGCTCAAAGGCCTCGTGACATATAACAAGTACAGTTGGGAGGCCGATCTGCTGAAAAATGTTAAGGTGAAATATGGCGTCAAGGTTACTCGAGAAACTTTAGCCTTTGGCAAATACGATTACATAATTGATTGTACAGGGCTACATCGCTCGCTTCTGCCTAAGTCAGACCAAGATTTCTTGATACCTGCGTACGAATACCTTCTTGAAAATGTAAAGGGAGCAGACGATTTTTATGTCATCGGTTACAAAGGTGCTAAAGGATATTTCTGGTATTTTCCCTTAGATGATGGCCGAGGCTATATGGGAGCCGGAGACATCGAGAAAAAATATTATGGTATTGAAGCATTTTTCAAGCAGCACCCTGAAGCTAGGATCGTCAAAAAGATAGGCAGGCCCATTAGGCTCGCACCATCAAAGCGCATGGAGCCATTCTATGATGGCAACATTATAGGCGTAGGTGAGTCTATTGGCTGTGTTTTCCCAATGCTGGGTGAAGGAATAATTCCATCATTGATCTGCTGTGATATATTTTTAGACATTCTCGACAGAAGCAAGGCCAAATTTGATACCAAGCACTATCGAAGAAACGTACTTGATACCTTTGATTACTATGACGACGTTTACAAGATCGTAAGACTCAAGATGGATGGCAAGTTAAGGACTGTTCGGCACCTTAATCTTATGATGAGTATGTATCGGAATATGAAGAGAGAGGAAAAGCGTTTTGGTTTTGAGATCAGCCTCGAAAAGATGACCCGCCTTGTAAACGCTTTATAATAGCGCAGATTAGATAAAACAACTTGCGGGCTTTAGAGCAGCAAGAATTTTTTCACGACTGCTAGAGTCAAAATATGTTCTGCCTTGCTTGGCTCCATCACTGCTAAGATTCATCTTATTTGAGCTTACAAAATTTGGATTGGAGCTTAGTTTTCCTACTGGAATCTGCGGAATGACCTTTTGTCTCTTTCTCTCAAATCTCACTTTCTAGGCTTTCTTCTCTGATACATAAACAATAACTGAAAAAAGTGATGTTGCCGCCTAAGATTTTGATTGTGGATACATTTTCCTTTTTCAAATTTAGGTTTCTTGCAAATGAAAAGCAAATGGCAATAATAGTCTTTGTGATATGTATATCAGTCAGGGTCATACCAGAGGTTGCGGCCTACCCTCATCCGATAGGATATGATGTTATAAACTACTACATTCCAAAAGTTGTAAATTTTCAGGAGCAGTGGAGTACGATATCTAAGCAATTTCCGTTATATCTGACTTTTCTTTACTCTTTAAGCACTCCAATTGGACTTTCACCACCGGCGGTAGTTACATCTGTAGGCGTAGCGATGGCTGGCATTTTTGGCGTGTCGTTATTTTTCATCGGAAGGACTCTGCTTAACCTTCAAATAATTCAAAGTATCTTTCTGGCTACTTTCACGGTTCTTCAGATGGCAGTGCTCCGAACTTTTTGGGATCTCCACAGAGATGTCATGGCACTGGCAGCCATGCTCTTTATCTTTTGCCTTCTTGGCAGAAACGACACAGGCTGGAAGGTGCTGCCAATAACGCTAGTTTTGACTGCAATCGCTGTCGCAGCAGACAGAATGATAGGAGCACTATTGTGTGTTTCACTGGCAGCCTATTTCATCATAACTAGACGTAAGGATGTAGTTTTGATTGCCATTCTTGCCATAAGCCTGTTCTCTATGTTAATGGTTACAAGTTATCAGACAGGTTATCCTAACGCTAACACAATCACAGGTAGGATATCAGAGATTAACACACCTGAATTTTACAGTCAAGAAAACCTTCTTATCTTTTTTCTTGTAGTAAACTGCTTAGTCGCTGTCCCTGCAACAATTGGTTTTTTGCACATGCAAAACATACTGCTTAAAATTCCACTGCTTGTTTCTCTTGCAGGGTCATTCTCATGGCTACTATTACCAGAAAATAATTTGCTTGCTGCTGATAGATGGATAATCTTAACAGGTATTTTCCTCTCCATCTTTGCCGGCTACGGCAGCTTGCGTCTTGTCAACATGCTCAAGTCTAATCTATCTGCGATAGTTGCCTGCTCGATAATTGCAGCATTCGCCGTGATAGGCTTGGCCTATGCACTAATGCCCTACGACAGTCCATTTATCCTCTATGGCGCTGTACGAAATTATATCACATACTTTGCCCCTGTGACAATGCAGTTTAATTCACTCGATATACAAGATAACAACAATCTATTATTGGCAATTGCACGGATAAACGAAATTACTGAGCATAATGCCATTATTGTAGGTGAACCACAATGGCGAGGTTTCATGGAATTGTATCTAAGAGATGACAGGATATATCACTTCTCAGATGATCCTTTGGCTCTTGCTGAAGGGTTGAAACAACAAGGGCACCACGTCTATTTGATAAAGGCTGAAGGGAATCAGCAGATAAGTTTTAGGATTGAAAATATTCAAAAAAGATGAGGCCTTAAGGCTATCATACACCACAAATGCATTACACCCACACGCTCATATGAAGAGATGACACTTCTGCGCTTTCTCAGGGCAATGAAAAAACTCGAGATGACGCAGGCTAGCGTCGATTTCATGGTAAACCAGGATGTGAAATTCTTAAGGACTAACCACTCCATAATATGAAAATATCAAGCGTACCTCCTTTCGAGGTCTACAAAGTGATCCAGATTCATAAATTGGTTAAAGTCTTTGAAGGTAACCATAATGTTGCGAGCGTCTTTAGTTGTGCCAGTATTTTTTAACTCTGTGAGCACTTTTCTCATCGCGAATGTGGCACCATAGATTGCTGACAGAGGAAAAACTGCGATCTGGTAGCCAAGTTTTAGAAGCTCGTTTGCAGATAGGTTTGGGGTCACTCCATCCTCTATCATATTTGCAACCAAGGGCGCGTCTATTTCATCGGCCACCTTTTTCAACTCTTCAACTGAGCGGGGCGCTTCAACAAATATGACGTCAGCGCCAGCCTTTCTATAAGCTTTGCCACGCTCGATTGCTTCCTCGAGTCCTATTGGCGCACGGGCATCAGTCCTTGCAACAATGATAAAGTCCTTGCTCTGTCGCGCTTCTAAGGCTGCCTTGAGTTTAGTAATGTATTCATCCTTTGGTATGACATCTTTACCTACCATATGACCGCATCTCTTTGGCCAGACTTGATCTTCAAGAAAGATACCTGCAGCACCCAAGCTTTCAAGGTCTCTGACAAGCCGCCAAACGTTGAGAGGATTGCCATATCCTGTGTCAGCATCAACAAGGACTGGAACCCTTACTGCTCGGATTATCCTCATAGCGTTATCAACTGTTTCGCCTGAGTTTAGTAATCCAAAGTCCGGCATTCCAAGTAGCGCTGCAGATGAGCCATATCCTGTCTGAAACATCGCGTTAAACCCCACATATTCTGCCATTTTCGCACTTAGCGCGTCAAAAACGCCAGGCAGCACAAGAATCTTATTTCTGTCGTCGAGCTGATCCCTTAAAGACACACCTGTTTTATTATGCATCACTTTGAAATGAGGGAAGAGAATATTATATTAGCTTTCCACTGGCCACCCGCCCCGCGTTATCAATTCCACAAGATTACCTGACGGATCCCGAAAGTAAAGTGACTTTGTATTGGAATTCCATTTGATCTCTTTTTCTATTACAATATCGTTCCGTGCCAAGAGCTCCTTGCACGGCTGATATTCTTGCTCTTCTATCTCCATAGCAAAGTGAATGCTTGATGGTGGAGTCATTGCGCCATGGGTAGGTAGTTTGTCATTATTGATACTGGTCCGCAGAGGATCGAATATCAATAACACACTCTTGCCGGCCTTCAAGAAGATCAGCTTATCTTCTTCTTCTTGAATAACCGACAAACCAAGAATTCCTACATAAAACTTTTTCATGCTTTCAAGATCAGAAGAATAGATGCACGTCTCAACTACCTTGTTTATTTTCATTATCACTGTTGCTGTTGCATCTCTGGCTCAATAGGCACCACCTCATAATTGCCGTCTTGATACTTAACAACAAATAACCGGCAATGTCTGCATTCGTATTGCTTGACAGGTGGATCATGTAGAACAGAGCCATTAAGCCATACCATGATTGCGCCGCAGTTAGGACAATTCATCATAGAGGTGTGGGTTAGTTTAAGAGTAGAGAGTTAATATGTCTTATTGCTACAGCATATTTGCGCCTGGTAAGGCTACCTTTGTGCTCATTGTTGGGCGCATCCACATGGTGTCAACCAATTATTCCCAGCATCTTGGGAGCGCATGCTCTTTCACATTTAAAAACGGAACAAATATCGTATTGCAAGCTGTTGGTTTTTTAATCTGTCTAGAGACAGAATAGAGCAGAAGTGATATCGCCTATTGAAGGTCTTGAGCTTGTCCGTCTAGCCAGAATCGCGGTTGAAAAATACCTGCAACAATCAGTCATAATCAAATCAGAAAGACACACGCTAGAAAAGGCGGGAGTTTTTGTAACGCTTAACTATGTAACTAGAAACAAGAAGGAATACTTGCGTGGCTGTATTGGCTTTCCGCTTCCAGAAAAACCACTGTACCAGGAGGTGGTAGAGGCAGCAATTGCAGCAGCAACACAAGATCCTCGCTTTCCCCCTCTTGATATGCAGGAGCTCGGCAATATCATTTTTGAGATAAGTGTACTTACTCCTCCTCAGCAGATCACAGCCAGCCCAGCCGGCTATGGAAAAGAGATCCAGATAGGAAGAGACGGTCTAATCCTGCACTGGCGTTTTGGTTCAGGGTTGCTCCTACCACAGGTGCCAGTCGAACTAAAGTGGAATGTTGAGGAATACCTCGCAAATATCTGCTATAAGGCAGGCGCGCCGCCAGATGTATGGCTAGACCCTACAACAAAACTATACAAGTTTCAAGCAACAGTGTTCAAAGAAGTCGAACCGAAGGGTGAGGTCATGCAGCTTGGAATATGACAATAATATATAATCAATGGTGATATTTTACCCCGTTGTCACCATTAGCATACTTCGCACCGTATGGTGTAGGCCTTGGGCATGCAAGCCGATTGCTTATGGTGGCCGATCACCTAAAACAAGAGGAGATAAATGTTCAATTCTCATCGTATGGTGAGGCGGTAAGCTACGTTTCGATGAGGGGCTACAAGTGCGTGACTGTTTCACCAGTCGAATTTGCTTGGAGCATGGAAGGAGGCTTCTCTGTCAAGGACAGCATAGCTAACCTCCCCGTCTGGTTTGCCAACTTTTCAAGGCAGGTTAACCAAGAGACACGCAACTTGTTAGGGTGCAACCCGAATATCGTAGTATCCGACAGCAGGTTGTCGCCTCTTATGGCAGCCAGATTGCTCAAGATTCCTTCAGTTGTCATATTGAACCAAATAAAGCTATTGCTCTCGCCTCGTCTCCATGATCTTATAGCCTCGCGCATTTTTGAAAATATCGTAGCCGAATTTTTGGGCTCAATGTGGGCAATGGCTGAAAGAGTCTTGGTGCCGGATCTTCCGCCACCTTATACGCTTTCTGCCCACAATATATGGGATATAGGCTCAACATCACGAAAGCTGGAATACATCGGATTCGCTTCGCCAAGACCTCACATAAACAAAGAACACGTGATCAAAATAACCAATATGCTGGGCCTTGACAGGAGTAGGCCCCTCGTCTTCGTACATGTCAGCGGCCCGGTCCAGACCCGGCCAGCATTCCTCAAAGTTGCGCTTGAAACAGCTAAAAAGCTTGATCCTAAAATCCAGTTTGTCATCTCAGCAGGCAACCCGAGGGGCAAAAGCCATCCAAGGAGGATTGGAAGATTAAGCTGGTTTTATGAATGGTGTCCTGTGCGCGATGAGATATTTGCCGCAAGTGATCTTCTCGTTTTAAGAGGGGGTCATGTCGCTCTGTCACAGGCAATCCAGTTTGGCAAGCCCGTCGTTACTGTGCCTATTGAGAATCATGGTGAGCAGTTGGGCAATTGCGCCAAGATCGAGGAACTTGGAGCAGGAGTAATGCTGCATCCAAAGCGGTTGAGACCAGAGCGACTTGGTGACGCTATCGAAAAAGTACTTGACGGCTCTGACTACAATAAGAAAGCGACTGAACTTCAGTCGCTAGCTGAAAAGTTAAATGGAATCGATAATGTCGTGAAAATAGTTAGGTCCTATCTTTAACTCCAGCCTCTTTGTATGCTTAATTGCTAGCCTCGCTTCAGAATCAACAGCATTGCTGTACTTTTGAAGCTTGCCTTTTGCAACTTTCAGATCTGAAACATTCAGCTTTATTCCAGCGTCTTGTGCATACCGACCAAGCTCACCCGATAGAAATAGTAATGGCACAAAAGGCATCTTTCCTGAAAACACAGTTTCTCGAATGATAGATTCTATGAACCAAATTGGATGAACTGCGGTAGTAAGAGGGAAAACGATCCTGCTGTTCTGACATTGTATTAGAATTTTTGAGATGATCTTTTCTTTCAGTAATATTGATACTGTGCCTGCTGCAGGCACATTGATTGGCATTGCCAAGATTGTTTGTTTTTTTCTCCCTGTTCTTGCGGCAAAGAGCTGCACAAGGCTAGCGTTAATTTCAAGCTCAGTTTCGTCAACATATGGCAGTACAACAGAGGAGCAGTCAAAGCCTGCCTTGGCTGCAGTTAGGCATGAGAGAAAAGATAGAGAGTCATGAATACTGCTCAAGACTCTACCATGTGAACCAGCGGTGAGCCCACCGGGGGCAGTCATTACTTGGATGCACACATACGCGGACTTCTTACCTACGACGGTTAGAATGAGGCGGCTCGCCTCGTTCTCGGTTTTTGCAGGCAGGGCCTTTATCGATGCTAACCTTTCTGCAAGTTTGCTTGAAGCAGTGAACTCAATATCTCTGCTAACATATTCACATTTGGCAACGGGCTGTATGATCACTTTGACATAAAACCTATCTCCAGGAACGATGACCTTACTTCCAACTTCAAATATTGCAGCAGTTAGATCGGAAAAGTTGCTTGATACTTTGTTGGCTATTGCAACAGTCTCAATTCCGAACATGCTTGCAAGCTGTGAGGCGAGCTCAACAACGTCGCTTGCCTCACATATAATACAGTTGTGTTCAACATTCACACTTGTGATTCCACTTGCAGCCTCTTGGATACGCTGAGCAAGTGCCCCCTCATGGGTAAAAGCTGATGGAAATGCAATAACCACGCTCAATTGTGCATCAGAACAAAAGAGTCAGATAATTATACTATAAGAATAAAATAATGTATTGGGGTCGTTGCCCCAGCCAACTCCTCTACCAGTGATGTTTTTCGTCTGGAATTAAGCCGATCTGCTCGCGCTCAAAGTACCTTTCCAACTCCTGAGCCCACTTTTCTTTAGCTGCGCCACCACCAAGTCCCTTTCTTCTAAGCCAAAAGGCGATGACCCCCAGCAGGAACACTGCGAAGAGCATGGTTCCGAATATGTATACCATGACATCATAGAACAGCGGATCGTATGCTGGACCTATCTGCGCAAATAGTTGTTGATACCACATTATCTCTATGCAAAAAAATCCAAATATATATATTTGTCGGTTTAACGCACGAGAATCCCAAATGTAACGGTTTAATCCAAGGCTAGGAGGTAATAACATCCAACGCCTTTATTGGCCTGGGTGGAACCAATTAGCATTCCGAGGTAAATTGTTTCAATAAAACAAAAAAAGAGGGAGCTTAAGTCTTTACTGGCTTTGCGCCTCTGCCTTTGAAGAAGAATGCTGCGGCTACTCCACCAAAGATGGCAGCAAGAACTCCAATAAACACGGTCATTTGCCCTGATTCAGTTGACAGCATCGGTGTCCCAGAACCGGTAGCTGGGTTTTCCTGTGCGGCCGTAAGTCTCTTTTTAGCTAGAATAGTTACGTCGTTGCAATTCTCACGTGGTACTCCAAGCGCTTCACATTCTTGCAGCTGTTCAGGGGAGGCGGTTCCTACGCTTGCGCCGCCACCAGTGTATTGTGCGTACGCTGCACCCATTGTAGAAGTTAATACTGCCATTGCTGCTAGAGCCGCTATGATCGGCTTGTTCATGTTACATAAGCTCTTCGAATTCTAATATATAACTTTTTATGTTAGCTTCAGGGAATACTTCTTTACATCAAACTCTCTTTCTCTTTCTTTCTCTCTTTTGATAGATAAGCAAGCAAACATTTAAGGCAGATACGCGCAGAGCACTGTAAGGATATGGCACGAATTCACGTTCACACTCATGGTAAGTCTCATTCAACTCGTCCTACTTCAAAGGGACCTGCACTCTGGCTTAGCCAGAATAGAGATCAGATCTCGGCTCTGGTTGTCGAGCTCGCAAAGGAAGGTTTGAGCCCAAGCGAGATAGGACTGAGATTAAGGGATGAACATGGAATACCACTCGTCAAGCCTGTTGTTGGCAAGAGTGTCACCAGCATTTTGACTGAGAATAATATAAAATCAGACATGCCAGAGGATCTCGACAAGCTGGTAAGAAAGGCTCTTGGGCTTCAAAAGCATCTCAGAGTTCACAACAGCGACCACAGGAATGTGCGTTCACTTGAGTTGATAGAGTCAAAGATTCACAGGTTGTCAAAGTACTACAAACGAGAAGGCAAGATTCCAAAGAACTGGAAATACGCAGCAGTCATTGCGCAGCTAGAGTAGTAAAAGGTACTTTAGATGAGTGACAGGCTAACTGATGGGCTTAAACATTTTTGTGAAAAATTGAGAACGAATATAGAAGGCGGCAATGAGGTTGCCATAATCACACACCTTGATGCGGATGGAATCACTGCTGGTAGCATAATGGCAACGGCGTTCAGGCGGATGGGTGCACGGTATTCTGTGAGGGCAGTAAATGACATGAATTCATCTGTAGTTGAGAACATGAAGGCTGAAGGCCGCGATTTTTATGTCATAGCTGACCTAGGAGGAGGTTGGGCATCAAATCTGAGAAAGGCACTTGATGACAAGTGGGTTATCATTGACCATCATGAGATCACTGAGGATGAGATATTAACAGACGATGGCGGTCAGATACTAAATCCGTGGAAATTTGGCATCGATGGAGGAACAGAAGCGTCAGCAGGGGGATTGGCGTACCTCGTGGCGAGTGCGCTTGATTTGAAGAACCGTGACCTTTCGGCAATAGCGGTTGTTTCAGCAGTAGCCGATAGGCAGGACCAAGGAGATAAAAGGTCATTTTCTGGTCTGAATGCTGAAATACTAAAAACAGCTCAGTCGCTTGGGCTTGTAAGTGCCGATCTCGATATCTTACTGAGTGGAAGAGAGACGCTTCCTCCCCATGCGGCACTTGCATACACGTTATTCCATTATATTGACGGGCTCACTTGGAAGAAGGAAGCCTGTTACCTCTTGCTCAAGGATGCTGGCATAAAACTCAAAGATAATGATGGCCGCTGGCGTGTCCTGGCAGAGTTTTCACAGGAAGAAAAAAGCGCGATTGTTGAAGCAATAACCAAATTTGTTGGTGGTTCTGATAAGAGGTTATACGAGATATTGCTGGACGATCTGATAGGCTATGTCTACACACTTACAAGAGAGGACAAGAGAAGCCTTCTAAGAGACGCAAGGGAATTTTCAACAGTGCTAAACGCCTGCGGCAGGATAGGAAGGGCAGGAGTCGGTATCGCAATTTGTATGGGAGATAGAAACACCGCATTAAGCACAGGAGAAGAGATAGTGAGCACATATAATATGACTCTGCGCAATAATATTTCGACCATCTTTAGTGAAAAATGGAGGCTTACTGACGACGGCAAGACTGCCTTTATCAATGGAGATGGGATTTTAGAGGAAGCGATGCTAGGTGCAGTGTCATCGCTACTCAGCCGGTCACCCTCCCTCCGGGGCAGGCTACTATTTGTACGGACACTAACAAAGGATGGAACCTACAAGTTCTCATCAAGGAAGTGCCTGGATTGCAAATCACAGGCAAACCTCGGCCTGATAATGCGACAGTGCTCCAAGGCGTTGAGTGGGGTAGGGGGCGGACATTCTGCAGCTGCAGGCTGTAGGATTCCTTCTTCAGCTCTTGAGGATTTTATTACTGGCATAAAGGCGGAGACAAATGATCCGAAATTTGCCAGAGCGACATCTTGACATTGCAGTAGGGGTCGAGATACTCTTTTCGAGCAGTGCGCAAGCAAAGGCGGTCATGAAGGCATTAATACCAGACAATATTAACTTTCCAAAGGGTCTGTCAATGAAAATGTTTTCGAGAGGCTCTAGACTTGCGATCGAGTTGACAAGCAAAAATATTCCAACTGCAATAATATTGAGCACTCTAGACGAAATTCTCGAGCACATATCGGTAGCAAAGAAAGTGATGGCCGGTTAATGTTAGATCCAAGAATTTTGAAAGAAAACCCGGAGGCAGTTCGGGAAATGCTCAAAAAGCGAAATATGACGGATTTCCCGATTGACGAACTGATAATGCTTCACAAGCTCCGGGGTGAAAATATTATCAAGACTCAGCAGCTTCGGCGCCAAAAGAATTTGCTCTCCGAAACCATTGCTAGCAAGAAAAAGTCCAAACAGGATGCCTCTTTTGAACTTGGTGAGATGAAGCAAGTGAGCGTATTACTTGACCAGACGGAATCTGAAGCAATTCAAATTGAGGGGAAGTTCAATGAGCTAATGATGACATTGCCCAACTTGTTAAATGAGACAGTACCAGTCGGTAAAGACGAACAGAATAATGTGATTGTTAGCCAAAAGGGCAACATCATAAGGCCAAATTTTAGTCCAAAGGATCACATTGAGCTTGCGACTACACTAGATCTTGTAGACCTGAATCGTGCTGCTAAAGTATCAGGCTCGAGGTTCTACTTTCTGAAAAATGAGCTTGTAAAGTTGAATCAGGCACTGATCAACTTTGCGCTTGACTTTTTATCAGAGCATCATTACACTCTTATCCAGCCACCATACATGATTAGAAAAGAACCCATGGTGGGCTCTGTCATACTTAATGACTTTGAGGATGTAATTTACAAGATAGAGGAAGAGGACCTTTACATGATAGGGACATCAGAGCATGCAATAGCAAGTATGCACATGGATGAGATCCTTGAAGGAATAGAGCTTCCCATAAGATATGCTGGTTTTAGTTCATGCTTTCGTAAAGAGGCTGGTGCACACGGCAGAGACATGAAGGGAATATTCCGCGTTCATCAGTTTGAAAAGGTTGAACAATTTATCTACTGTCGCCCAGATGAGTCGTGGAGGGAACATGAGAGGATGCTTGCACTATCTGAGGAATTTTTCAGGCAGCTTGGCATTCCCTACCGTGTAATGCTTCTCTGCTCCGGCGACACAGGTAAGATATCAGCCAAGACATACGATATCGAGGGCTGGATGGCGGGTCAAAATGCCTACCGAGAGATCGTTTCTTGCTCTAACTGCCTAGATTACCAGGCTCGAAGGCTTGGCATACGATTCCGCGACAAGACAAACGAGGAAACGCGTCTTGTGCACACACTCAACAGCACTCTTGTTGCAACAGAGCGCACGATGGTCGCAATACTTGAAAACTTCCAGACTTCAAAGGGCAGCGTGGAGATACCAAAGGTGCTGCAGAAATATATGGGCGGTCTGGATGAGATTCGAGCTCGCAATTGACGCATCGTATATATATTATTTGTTTTAGTCAAAGAATGGGAAGAAGAACACTTTATGGCTAAAGGAGCGAGAAAGGGAGGTAGAGTTCGCGATAAATGGCGCGACAAGCAGTGGGTAATTGTCAATAAGCCCCCAGGGTTTGAGCCGCAGGTGCCTATTAACTATATTCCAGTTACAGATCCAACTCAAATAAAGGGACGTAGAATTGAAAATACGCTGCATGATATGATGAAAGGCAACCCAGATCAAAGCATGGATCAGCACCAAATCAAAGTCTTTATTGAGATAGACAAGATAACCGATGGTGTAGCAACCACTATTTTTAGAGGACACGAATATGCCAAAGAGTTTCTCAGGAGTCTTATCCGGAGAGGTAGCTCAATGGTCACATTTACTCATGACTATACTACAATAGATGGCCACACATTCAGAGTTGCAATGGTTGCATTTACCCTTCGGAGAGTTAATTCATCGAAAAAGCATGAGATAAGGTTGATAGCACAGAAGATACTTTCTGAAAGGATCCCGCAGATGACAGTTGACCAGTTCATACAAGAAATTACAGGGAACAGCGGTAGTGAAGATATTCCAAGGGAGACGAATAGTAAGCTTGGCGCCAATGTGCTTGATGAAGCGAAAAAGATAACGGCGATCCGTCACCTGGGGATTAGGAAGACAAAGCTCGTATCGACAGCAGAATCAAGAGCCGTTAGCGAGGCCAAAACAATAGAATCTGCTGCGCCGGACCAGTGACATAGCATATAGCTTTTTATCCAGTTTTTATACTCTCTTTCAAATGTCTGAGCAAGACAGCCTCAAATTTTCTGCAGCTGAAATCAACCTTGTGCTCCACGCCACAGAGGATGAAGGCAAAGTACTCCAGGCAATAGAAGACGTGCTCCTAGTGCCGTCTATGCGCTTTTCAAG